>JBEKAN010000284.1:0-9193 GCA_050015895.1 Verrucomicrobiota bacterium | reverse complement strand
CCGTTGTCGGAGGCGCAAGTGCATTGCCGCGTCGGGTCCAGGTGATGGACCAGTTCCTGCATCGTCGTGGCGATGCGCCCGGCGGTCGGGGTCGCCTTTTCGATCTCCTCGTTGGCCAGGGACCAAATGAACACGCTGGGGTGATTGCGGTCGCGGCGCACCAGGCGCTCCAGCCGGCCCAGATTCCGGGAGTCGCTGCCCAGGAGACGGTTTTCATCCATCACCAACATGCCCAATCGGTCGCAGGCGTCCAGCAACTCGGCGGTGGGCGGGTTGTGCGAGGTCCGAATCGCGTTGTCGCCCATCTCCTTCAGGCGGGCGACGCGGAAATTCTGCAGGGCGTCCGGCAGGGCCGCCCCAACCCCCGCGTGGTCCTGGTGGTTGCAGGCGCCTTTGATTTCATAAGGCCGGCCGTTTAGGAGAAAACCCTTGTCCGCGTCGAAAGCGACCGTGCGGATGCCAAATTCCGTCTCCGTCCGGTCCACCGTGACACCCTCGGAGGTCACGGTCGTGACCAGCTTGTAAAGGCGCGGTATTTCCGGGGACCAGAGCACGGGCGAGGCAATCTGCGCGGACTGCATGATGGTCTTAAGCGACAAGGACTCGAACGAGGCGGTTTGCGTCGCGCTGGCGGCTTCGTTTCCGTCGGAGTCGAGAACGCGGCATTGCACCGTGGCGTCCACGGATTTGTTTTGGGAGTTGCGAATCTGGGTTTCAATCTGGACGGTGGCCGCGCCTTGCGGGAGATTGTTGGGGAACTGGGTATAGACGAAGGTTCCATCCTCGGCGACGGCCAGCGGGCTGGTCTTGACCAGCCAGACGTGACGGTAGATGCCCGCGCCCTCGTAGAACCAGCCCTCCATTTCGGAGGCGTCCACGCGCACCGCCAGCAGGTTTGTGCCGCCGTAGTTGGCCACGTCGGTGATGTCGTAGCGGAAGCTGCTGTAGCCGCTTTCGAAATGGCCGATGAGGTAGCCGTTGAGAAACACGCGGCAGTCGCGGAAGGCGCCGCCGAACTCCAGCCACAGGCGCTTGTCCTTGTCCTCGGCAGGCAACGGAAAGGAGCGGCGATACCAACCCACGCTGTTGGAGGGGTATCCGGGGCCGACTGGCTTGAAACCGTGCGACACGTCGGCCTTGGGGTCGAACGGCAGTTCGACCGCCCAATCGTGGGGAAGGTTCAGCGCGCGCCAGGTCCGGTCGTCGAACTTGGGGCTGGCGGGACCGGTGCTTTGGCCGGCTTTGTCCAGCCGTTCGCCCGTGCCCCAATCGTCGCCCAGGTGGAACTTCCAGCCGAAGTCCATCAGAAGTCGCTGGCGCGGGGAGTCGTTGGGGGTCGCCGCGCGGCTGGTGGGGCTTGCCAGGCAAAGCGCGATGATTGGACCGGCCGCGACGAGCCGCCGGGCCGGGGCCATGAAGGAAAACATCATTTTCACGGTCTCAATTGTTGGCAGGCCGCCACGCGCCCGCGTGAGCGGTGTTTTACTGATAACGGCCCCAGTGGAAGGGCGCAAGGCAAATCGAACGACCGGCAAATCGAAAATCGAACGAAGGGCCGACCCGGATCAATGGAGTTGACCGAAGCCCTTGGGGGTCAGGGTGCCGCTGGGCGGATTGTTGATTTGCATCCCGCCCCCCACCAGCACACCGCCCGGCTCGACTTTAAATTGGTTGGTCAGGCTCAGAGGGCCTCCAACCAAGGTGGGACCGAACTTTCCACCCATCGGCTGGGGACCCACAACTGCGCCCGCGGCGACGCCGGGAGTAAAGGCTCCACCAACCACGGGGGTCAGCGCGCCTCCCGCGGGGGTCTGGGCGCTCCATGCGCCACCGACCGGCCTGGAGAGAAATGTTCCGCTCGCGGGGCTTGGGGAGAATTGTCCCCCCTCCGGCCCTTGGCTGAAAGCTCCGCCAACGGGCGCGATCCCGATCGAGCCGCCGACCGGCCCCGGGGAAAATCCACCGGCGAACCGGGTGGAAGGCGCTGCGGATTGCGCGAAAAGGGTGTTGGATGAAACCGGCGGATCTGCCAGGGCTGCGGCAGCCATCACCACAACCACACCGCCGAGGAACAACTTTTGATAAATCAATTGAGTCCTCATGGCTAAATATAACGCCATCAGGGGCTTTCCGCAAACGCCTCAAGTCGGCACCCGCGCAAATGTCTGGAAATCCTCGTTCGGCGGGGCGCGGAAGGTCTTCTCTTCCCCGCGCCAGGGGAGCTGGATCCAATGGGCGTGGAGCGCGTGGTTGGGCAGCATCAACTCCTGGCGCTGCCCGGCTGTCAGCCGGTCTTGGACCAACGCCAGATACAAATCCTCGTTCCCGCCGTAAAGTTTGTCCCCCACCACAGGATGCCCAATGGCGGCCAAATGGATGCGAATTTGATGTTTGCGCCCCGTCCGCGGCCGCGCGCGCAGCAGGGAAAAATCACGCCCGCCCCGGCAAAAACGGCGCTCCACAAAAACCTCCGTCCGCGCCGCCGCCCCGTCCGCGCGGACGCAATCCTTGATGGCGATCCGGCTTTTCTCATCCTTGCCCAGCGCCAGCTCAATGACCGCGGATTCCTCCCGGAGCGCGCCGTGGACAATTGCAAGATATTCTTTCTCCACGCCGCGGCTCTCCCACAGTTTGCCCAACGCGCCGGCGGCGGCGGGGTTTTTGGCGGCGACGGTCACGCCGCTGGTTTCGCGGTCCAGGCGGTTGATCAGGTGTCCGCCGGCGCCCAGATAAAGGCGCACCCGGCTGATGAGGCTGGAAAACTGGTCGCCCTTGGTGGGATGGCAGGCCAGGCCGGCGGGTTTGTTGACAACATTGTAAGTTGTTGATAATCAACGATCCATTTTTTGCAAACTTATATGAACCCGATGCCCCAAATCGCTCCAGTTTCTTAAATAATGAGCCTCCTTCGCAGGAGGTGTTGGCTAATCTTAATCATAATCCCCGTCCCGCCCTCGGAGGGCATGAGGCGACTAGATCACGTTCAAGGTTAAGATCTCCGACTCAAAACCGCCATCCACAATTTTCCGCCCCGCTTTTCCCTTGTCGCTCCCGCCGGGCTTGCCCATGCTTGGGGAATGGCGGATCGAATGATTTCGGATGTGCTGGCCAAGCCGGACGCCGCGTTGGAAATGACGCTGCGGCCGTCCATGTTTTCCGAGTTCACCGGGCAGGACAATTTGAAGGAACGGCTGGAGATCGCCGTGCAGGCCGCCAAACAACGCGGCGAGGCGCTGGATCATCTGCTCTTCAGCGGTCCGCCGGGCCTGGGGAAGACCACCCTCGCCCACATCATCGCCAAAAGCATGGGCGTCAGCCTCAAATGCACCAGCGGACCGGCCATCGAAAAGGCCGGCGACCTCGCCGGGCTGCTCACCAATCTGGAGGAGGGCGAAGTGCTCTTCATTGACGAAATCCACCGCCTGCAAAAAACCATCGAGGAATATCTCTATCCGGCGATGGAGGATTTCAAGCTGGACATCATCATTGACTCGGGACCCAACGCGCGCAGCGTGCGCCTGAATCTGCCGCGCTTCACCCTCATTGGCGCGACGACGCGCAGCGGGCTTCTGACCGCGCCGCTGCTGACGCGCTTTCCCATCCGCGAGCGGCTGGATTACTACCACGCCGATCAACTCCAGAAAATTGTCGCGCGCTCCGCCAATTTGCTGGAGGTGACGATGGAGGAGCAGGGGGCGCGGGAGATCGCCCGGCGCAGCCGCGGCACCCCGCGCATCGCCAACAACCTCCTGCGCCGGGTGCGCGACTACGCGCAGGTGCGCGGCGACGGCAGGATCACGGCGGCGGTGGCCGACCAGGCGCTGGCGATGCTGGCGATTGATCAAAACGGGCTGGACGAGATGGACAAGCGGATCTTGGAGACCATCGTGCATAAATTCGCCGGCGGCCCGGTGGGGCTGGGGTCGCTGGCGGTGGCTGTCGGCGAGGAGCCGGACACCCTGGAGGAAGTCTATGAGCCGTTCCTCATCATGGAGGGCTTTCTCAACCGCACTCCGCAAGGCCGCGTGGCGACCGAGTTGAGCTACAAGAAGCTGGGTTTGAAGCCGTCGGGTGGAACCCAGTCGCGCTTGCTTTGACAAATCGACTTTCCAACAACACCGGCTCTTTTTGTTTCCTTGCCCGCCCTCGCAACGTGCGTTAAGTTTGGCTCGCTCTACAATGACGCGCGCACGATATGGATCTTACGCCCAGTGAGTTGAAGCAGATTGAACGCTTGCGAAAGCAGGAGCGCCTATGGCCGCGAATGCGTTGGTATGCGCTGGGGGCGGGCATATTCAGCGCCGCCTGCACACTCGTTTTAGTGGTTTTGTTGCAACAGATGTTGCTCAGTCCAGAGGATGAGATCTCCTCTCACCGCGATCCTTCTTTTGCTGGTATTTCGTTTGCCAGCCGTACGTTGTTGTTTGCCATGTTTTGGCCCCAATGCCTACTTATGGTTTGCGTTTCGGCGTTTTGCATTGTCAAGGCCGTCATTGATTGGCATGGCAACACCAACCGCATGCTTCTCTTGAAATTGCTCGATGCCCGGCAATCCCAGACCCCCACGCCCGCCAAAATTGCTTGAAACCCACCCAAGTGCGCAAAATGTTAATGCAGGATCTGCCCGACAGTGCCAACACCTGCGGCGAGGTGCTTGAAAAACTGGAAGGCAGAGTGTTTCCACCAATGGACCCGGACCTTCTAAAAGCGGTTCGTGGCGGCAGGGGCAGGCGTTCCACCAGGAAAACGCGGCCTGCTCGCTGAGACCACTTCATTTGGGACGGAGCGAATTTGACATTCTCCCCCGCTGGCCTATTATGTAACCGGACTCATTTTGTCCGATTATCCAAACTATGGACGCAACAACAGACACGGTGGAAAGTTTTGTCAATTCCGAGTACAAATACGGCTTCGCCAGCGATATTGAGACCGAGGCCTTCGAGCCGGGGTTGAGCGAGGAGATCGTTCGCCGCATCTCCGCCAAGAAGGGCGAGCCGGATTTCCTGCTCGACTGGCGTCTCAAAGCTTACCGCCACTGGACCACCATGACCGAGCCGCATTGGCCCAACGTGAACTACCCGCCCATTGATTATCAGTCCTACATCTATTACGCCGCGGCCAAGCCCAAAAAGGTCCTGGGCAGCATGGACGAGGTGGACCCGGAAACGCGCAAGGTCTTCGAAAAACTGGGCATTCCGCTCGATGAGCAAAAACGCCTCTCCGGCGTGGCCGTGGACGCGGTGCTGGACAGCGTCTCGGTCGCCACCACGTTCAAGGAGGAACTGGGCCGCCAGGGGATTATTTTTTGCTCCTTCAGCGACGCGGTGCGGGATCATCCCGATCTGGTCAGGAAATATCTGGGGTCCGTCGTGCCGCCCGGCGACAATTTCTTCGCCGCGCTGAATTCCGCGGTGTTCAGCGACGGCTCCTTTTGCTACATTCCCAAGGGTGTGCGGTGCCCGATGGAGCTTTCCACCTACTTCCGCATCAACACCGCCGGCAGCGGCCAGTTCGAGCGCACCCTCCTCATCGCCGACGAAGGCAGCCAGGTTAGCTATCTGGAAGGCTGCACGGCGCCGATGCGCGACACCAACCAGTTGCACGCGGCGGTGGTGGAGCTGATCGCGCTGGACAACGCGCAGATCAAGTATTCCACCGTGCAAAACTGGTATCCGGGCGACGCGGACGGCAAGGGCGGCATTTACAATTTCGTCACCAAGCGGGGCAAATGCGCCGGGCGCAACTCCAAAATCTCCTGGACCCAGGTGGAGACCGGCTCGTCCATCACCTGGAAATATCCCAGCGTGCTCTTGCAGGGGGACAATTCGGTGGGCGAGTTCTATTCGGTGGCACTGGTCAACCATCGCCAGCAGGCGGACACCGGCACCAAGATGACCCACATCGGCCGCAACACCACCAGCACCATTGTCTCCAAGGGCATCTCGGCGGGCCGCGGCCAGAACAGTTATCGCGGCCTGGTCAAAATCACCCCCGGCGCGACCAACTCGCGCAATTATTCCCAGTGCGATTCGTTGTTGCTCGGAGACCGTTGCGGGGCGCATACTTTCCCGTACGTGGAAGTCAAGAACAGCTCGTCCCGCGTCGAGCACGAGGCCTCGACCTCCAAGATCGGCGAGGACCAGATTTTTTATTGCAACCAGCGGGGCATTTCCACGCAGGACGCCGTGAACATGATCGTCAACGGCTACTGCAAGGAGGTGTTCAAGCAGTTGCCCATGGAATTCGCCGTGGAAGCGCAAAAGCTGCTGGGCATCAGCTTGGAAGGCAGCGTGGGCTGAGCCGCCTTCCCTCGAATCACAATTCAACACTCATTCTGACATCGCAACACATGGAACTCTTGGATATTCGCAATTTGTCGGCGGGCGTGGCCGGCAAGCCGATTCTCAACAACCTCAGTCTGTCCCTCAACGCCGGCGAGGTCCACGCCATCATGGGTCCCAACGGCAGCGGCAAGAGCACGCTCGCGCAGGTGCTCGCCGGCCGCGGCGAGTACGAGGTCACCGGCGGCTCGGTCTTCTTCCACGGCGCCGACCTCCTGGAAATGAAGCCGGAGGACCGCGCGCGCGCCGGAGTGTTCCTGGCCTTTCAGTACCCGGTCGAGATTCCCGGCGTCAACAGCACCTACTTCCTTCGCGCCGCGCTCAATGAATGCCGCAAGGCCCGCGGCGAGCCGGAACTGGACCCGGTCGCGTTTCTCAAACTGGTCCGCCAAAAAAGCAAAATCCTGGAGCTGGACCCCGCCCTCCTCAATCGTTCCGTCAACGAGGGCTTTTCCGGCGGCGAAAAAAAACGCAACGAGATCTTCCAAATGGCCGTCCTCGAACCCAGGCTGGCCATCCTCGACGAAACCGATTCGGGCCTGGACATTGACGCCTTGAAAGCCGTCGCCGGCGGCGTCAACAAATTGCGCCGCCCGGACAACGCCACCCTCGTCATCACGCATTATCAGCGGCTGCTGAACTACATCGTCCCCGACTTCGTCCATGTGCTGGTGGACGGGCGGATCGTCAAGTCGGGCGGCAAGGAACTCGCCTTCGCCCTGGAGGAGCGCGGCTATGACTGGCTTGTGCAGGAAACCTCCCCGGCCCCGGCCGTCGCAAAATGATGACCCACACCTTGGACCCATCCAAAGAGCAGGCGCCGCCACGCCCGGCGCGGCCCTCTATCGCGGCCTCCATTGGCGACCCCGGCCCGGCGCGGGCCGCCCTGGGCATGGCGGAAGTGCTGGCCGCTTTTGACAAGGGCGAACCCGCTCCCGGCCCGGCCTGGCTCCAGTCGCGCCGCCAGGCCGCGCTGGCGCGCGCCGCCAGGCTCGATTTTCCCACCACGCAGAACGAGGAATGGCGCTTCACGCGCGTCACACCCATTCTGAAATTGCCGCTGCACCCGGTCGCCGCCCCGGCGCGCCGGTTGACACGGCAGGAGATCGCTCCGTTCACTTTCGGCCTGGAATGCTGGCGGCTGGTGTTTGTGGACGGGCGTTTTTGCGCGGAGCTTTCGTCGCTGCCCGCGCCGGGGGCCGGAGTCGAGGCCGGCAGTCTGCGGGCGGCGCTGGCCGGCGGCGCGCCCGGGCTGGAGCCGCATTTGACCCATTGCGCGGGCGACGAGGCGAATGTTTTCACCGCGTTGAACACGGCGTTCTTTCAGGACGGCGCGCTGGTCCGCGCCGCCGCGGGCGGGGCCGTCGCCCAACCGGTGCATCTGCTCTTCATCGCCACCGCGGCCGAGGCGGGGGCGACCGCCCATGTCCGCAACTTGATCGTGGCCGGGCCGGGCAGCGAGATGAAGATCTTGGAGACTTACGCCACCCTGGCCGACGGCCAAAGCTTCACCAACGCGGTGACGGAACTGGTCGTGGGCGACGAGGCCCGTATGGATCATTGCAAAATCCAGGAGGAGGGCCGGCGCGCCTTTCACATCGCCCACATCGCCGCGCGGCAGGGCCGGGGCGGCCGCTGGACCTCGCACTCCATCTCCACCGGCGCGCACCTGAGCCGCCACCAGATTCAAACCCTGTTCCAAGGCGAGGGCGGCCACTGCCTTCTCAACGGCCTCTATCTGGCCCACGGCGATCAGCGCGTGGACCATCACACTATCGTGGACCACGCCAAGCCGCGCTGCGAAAGCCACGAGTTCTATCACGGCGTCTTGTCGGGGCGCGCCCAGGGCGTGTTCAACGGGAAGATCTTTGTGCGGCAGGACGCCCAAAAAACCAACGCCAAACAAACCAACCGCAACCTCCTCCTCTCCGACGAGGCGGTCATTGACACCAAACCGCAGTTGGAGATTTTCGCCGACGACGTCAAATGCACCCACGGCGCCACGGTCGGGCAGATTGACGAGGAGGCGATTTTTTACCTCCGCTCGCGCGGCATCGGCCTGGAGCGCGCGCGGCAGATCATGGTGCGCGCCTTCGCCAGCGACGTGGTCGGGCGCATCCCTCTGGAGCCGGTCCGCGCCCACCTCAACCTCATGTTGACCGAACGATTCAAGGACAAAGAGTGAAACCTCATAATGCCAGGGACAAGGGGCAAGGTAGGGCGAGACTCGTCGCACCGTTGGTGCGCTTCCGTAATTTGTTCTGTCTGCGAGCCGTGACATTTCCCTCGCCCCGCGCAGCGGGGAGAGGGTTAGGGAGAGGGGATCGTTTCATCCATGGTTGACAGTGTCGAGACACGCCATCCACAATAGTGATTTTCCATCATGCCCGACGACGCGAACAACGACCTGAGCGACCTTTATCAGGAGGTGATTCTGGACCACAACCGCAACCCGCGCAATTTCCGCGTCGTGCCGGGCGCCAACCGCCAGGCCGAAGGCGACAATCCGCTCTGTGGCGATCATTTCACCATCTTTCTCAAGCTCGACAAGGACGTGATTGCCGACGTCGGTTTTCAGGGCGCCGGCTGCGCGATCTCCAAGGCCTCCGCCTCCCTGATGACCGAGGCGATCAAAGGCAAGACCGTGGCCGAGGCGCAAAAGTATTTCACCGACTTCCAGCAAATGCTGGCCACAGGCCGCGCCGACGAGGATGCGCTGGGCAGTCTGTGCGCCCTGGGCGGCGTCCATAAATTCCCGATGCGCGTCAAGTGCGCCATCCTCTCCTGGCACGCCATGCTTGCCGCTTTGCCCCCCCACCCCGCCCCCTCCACCGAAAAGCCATAGCTGGGCG
>JBEKAN010000283.1:0-6394 GCA_050015895.1 Verrucomicrobiota bacterium | reverse complement strand
AAATCACGCTGACTTGACCGGAACGATTATATGCCAGTAAAGACTTTCAGACCGCTGACCCCCTCGACGCGCTACGTGACCGTGGCGTCGTTCGACGAGATCACCAAAGACAAGCCGGAGAGAAGCCTGATCAACATCCGCAAGAAGTCGGGCGGGCGCAACGCGCACGGGCGGATCACGGCGCGCGGGATTGGCGGAGGGCACAAGCAGTTTTACCGGAATGTGGATTTCAAACGGGGCAAACTGGGCATGGAGGCCGAGGTGCTGGGCATTGAGTACGATCCCATCCGCACGGCGCGGCTGGCGCTGCTCAAGTACAAGGACGGGGAATTGCGATACATCATCGCCCCCGTCGGCTTGAAAGTCGGCGCCAAGCTCATGAACGGCCCCACCGCGCCGCCGGAAGTGGGCAACTCGCTGCCCCTCGGCTCCATTCCGGTGGGATTGTCCATCCACAACATTGAACTGGCGCCCGGACGCGGCGGCCAGATGGTCCGCACAGCGGGCGGCGCGGCCACGCTGATGTCGCGCGACGAGACCTATTCGGTGCTTCGCCTGCCGTCGGGGGAAATCCGGAAGGTGCACAACACTTGTTTTGCCACCATCGGGCAGGTCGGGAATCTGGAGCATGAAAACGTGGTGCTCGGGAAGGCCGGTCGCTCGCGGCACCGGGGCATTCGCGGCATCAGCCGCGGGGTCGCCCGCAATCCGGTGGACCACCCCAACGGGGGCGGGGCGGGCAAATCCAAGAGCGGGGGCGGCTGGCAGCATTTGACCTCGCCGTGGGGCCTGCTGGCCAAGGGGTATCGGACGCGAAACAAGCGCCGGCACTCGAACCGATTTATCCTCGTGCGCCGGGACGGGCGCCCGATGAAGCGCAAGTAACCGAAAAGAATTATGGGACGCTCAATTAAAAAAGGCCCGTTTGTGGACGGGCATTTGACGGAGAAGATCGTGGCCGCCAAAGCGGCGAATTCGAAGCTGCCGATCAAGACCTGGTCGCGGCGCTCGATGATCACCCCCGATTTTGTGGGGCTGACATTCAACGTGCATAATGGAAAGATGTTCCACCCGGTTTTCGTCACCGAAAACATGGTCGGGCACCGGTTGGGGGAGTTTTCCCTCACGCGCACGTTCAAGAAGCACGGCGCGCACACCGCCAAGGCGGAGGCCAAATAGCATGGAAGTCCAGGCCATCACCAAGAATGTGCGCATGTCGGCGCAGAAAATGCGCGAGGTCGTGCGCCAGATCCAGGGGCTGCCGGCCGCGCACGCCCAGGCCGTCCTGGCGGTGGTCGCCCGCAAAGGTGCGCGCGTGGTGGCCAAGACCTTGAAGTCGGCGATGGCCAACGCGGAGGATCTGAAGGCGCACAAGGAGGGGTTCGGCGGCTTGAAAACCGAGAGCCTGCGCGTCAAACTGGCCGTGGCGGGGACGGCCACGCCCTGGAAGCGGTTCACCCCCAAGGCGCGCGGATCGGCCGGACCGATCATCAAGCGCAACTGCCATGTGAAAATTGTCTTGTCAGACGAATAAACCCTATGGGCCAAAAAACAAATCCAATCGGTCTGCGCGTCGCGGTCAACAAGGACTGGACGTCGAAATGGTTTGCCGAGAAGAAGGAATTCGGCAAGCTGCTCACCGAGGACCGCGAAATCCGGCGGATTTTGAAGTCCAAGCTCGAGGGGGCGTCGGTGTCCAAAATCCAGCTCGAGCGCGCCGCCTCCCGGTGCCGCATCACGATTTTCACGGCGCGCCCCGGAGTGGTGATCGGCCGCAAGGGCGCGGAGATAGACAAGCTGAAGGAGGAACTGAGCAAGATGACCGGCAAGGAGGTCTATGTGGACATCCAGGAAATCAAGCAGCCGGAAATGGACGCGCAACTGGTGGCGGAGAACATCGCGCTGCAGTTGGAGCGCCGGGTGTCCTTCCGCCGCGCCATGAAGAAGGCCGTGCAGGTGGCGATGGATTTCGGGGCCGAGGGCATCAAGGTGCGCGTGGGGGGGCGGTTGGGCGGGGCGGAGATCGCGCGGGTGGAGAAGTACCACCAGGGCCGGGTGCCGCTGCACACCTTGCGGGCCAATATCGAGTACGGATTCGCCGAGGCCAACACGTTGTACGGCAAGCTGGGCATCAAGTGTTGGATTTGCAAAGGCGATGTCACCGTGGCCAGGAAGTCGCCGCCGCCCGCGGCGGCGGTCGCGGCGGCCGCGCAGAATTAAGAAAGGATTGATCCAGATATGCCATTGATGCCAGCCAGAGTGAAGTACCGCAAAATGCACCGCGGCAGCCGCACGGGGCTGGCGCAGTCCGGGGGCACGGTGGCCTTTGGCGAGTATGGTTTGCAGTCGCTGGAACGTTGCTGGCTGGACACCAAGCAGATTGAATCGGCGCGGGTGGCGGTCACGCGGTTCATGAAGCGGCGGGGCAAGGTCTGGATCCGCATTTTTCCGCACAAATCGTTCACCAAGAAGCCGCTGGAGACGCGGATGGGCAAGGGCAAAGGCCCGCTGGAGTCGTGGGTGGCGGTGATCCGGCCCGCCAACGTGCTCTTTGAGGTGGACGGGGTGCCCGACGCGGTGGCGCGCGAGGCCATGCGGCTGGCCGCGACCAAGCTGCCGATCCGAACCAAGTTTATTTCCCGTCACCGGATGGGATGAGCAGAATATGAAGATGAGCGAGATCAAAGACATGACGGCGGAGGAACTGACCGTCAAGAGCCGGGACTTGCGCCAGGAGCTCTTTAATTTGCGGCTGCAGCAAGCCAGCAGCCAATTGGAGAAGCCGGCCCGCATGCGCCTGCTGCGCCGGGACGTGGCGCGCGTGGAAACCCGAATCTCGCAACTGCGCCGCAAAGCGGCTTGATTGGACCCGACACCTTATGCCTGAGACAATTGACATCCTCCGCGGCCACCGCAAAGAACGTCTGGGCAGGGTGCTGTCCAACAAAATGGCCAAGACCATCGTGGTGGAGGTGGTGCGGCGCTATCCCCACGCCCGCTACAAGAAAGTGGTCACGGCCCGCGCCCGATTATACGCCCACGATGAAAAGAGCGAGGCCAAGGTCGGCGACCTGGTGCGCATCCAGGAGACGCGCCCCCTGTCCAAGTTGAAGCGGTGGCGGTTGAGCCAGGTCGTGGAGCGCTCCCGCGAGGCTGCGCCGGCGGCGGCCGCGGCGGCGGCGGCCTAAAAGAGAATTTATGTTACAAGTTCGATCCATTCTGGATGTGGCCGACAATACCGGCGCCCGGCGGGCGGCGGCCATTGGCGTCATCGGCCGCAACCAGCAGTACGCGGGCATTGGCGACATCATCAAGGCCCACATCAAGGAGGCGGCGCCGGACGGGACGGTGAAGAAAGGGGAGGTGGTGGACGCGGTGGTGGTGCGCACACGGCAGCAAATCCGGCGTTCGGACGGGTCCTATCTGCGGTTTGACAGCAACGCCATTGTGATCATTGACAAAGAGAACAACCCGCGGGGGACGCGCATCTTCGGGCCGGTGGCCCGCGAGCTGCGCGACCGCAAGTTCATGAAAATCATCTCCCTCGCCCCGGAGGTCATATAGCCATGAGCCAGTTTCACGTCAAAAAAGGGGATGAGGTGGTGGTGATCGCCGGCCGGGACAAGGGCCGCCGGGGCAAAGTCCTGCGGATTTCCGGCAAAAAGGGCCGGGCGGTGGTGGAGGGGCTGCACATGATCAAGCGCCACACCAAAAAGAACCAGCAGAACCCCCAGAGCGCCATTGTGGAGCGCGAGGGCACGGTCCATCTCTCCAATTTGATGGCGGCGGAAAAATTTGACGCCCGCGCGGCGGCCCGCGCCGGAGGCGAAACGGGCGCCGCGCCGGAAACGCCAACGCCGGGCCAGGAGCCGGCCACCCCGAGCCAGACATGAAACCCAGACTTTACGAGAAGTATTTGAGCCAGGTGCGCCCCGCTTTGCAGGAGAAGCGGAAGTACAAGAACGTCCACCAGGTGCCGCGGATGGAGAAGATTGTGGTCAACATGGGCGTGAGCGCCTCGCTGGAAAAAGGGGCCTTGGAGGACGCGTCGCGGGACATGATGCTGATCACCGGGCGCAAGCCGGTCATCAGCAAGGCCCGGCACAGCATCGCCAATTTCAAGTTGCGCGAGGGCCAGTCCATCGGCTGCCACGTCACGCTGCGGCGGGAGCAGATGTATGAGTTCTTCGACCGGCTGGTCGCCACGGCCCTGCCGCGCATCCGCGACTTCCGCGGCCTTTCGCCGCGCGCCTTTGACGGGCGCGGGAATTACACGCTGGGGGTGGCCGAACAGACGATTTTCCCGGAGATCGAGATGGACAAGATCAAGCGCAACCAGGGCATGGACATCACCATCGTCACCACCGCCCCGACGGACGGGGAGGCGCTGGACCTGCTCAAGTTGATGGGCCTGCCCTTCGCCGAGGCGAAAATCGAGCAGAAACCGGCCGAGCAGAAACCACCCGACCAACCACCGCCCGGGCCACAGCCCGCCGGACAGAAACCGGCCGGGCAAACCACCCCCGCACAACCCCCCGCCTAGAACGATTATGGCCAAAACAGCCTGGATAGAACGCAACAAGAGAAAAGCCGCCACCGTGAAGAAATTCGCGGCGCAGCGCGCGGAGTTGAAGGCGCGCCGCGACTACGCCGGCCTGAGCAAGCTGCCCCGCGACGCCAGCCCCTCGCGCCTGGTCAACCGCTGTTCCATGACGGGACGGCGCCACGGCTATTTGCGCAAGTTCGCCTGCTCGCGGCTCACGTTCCGGGAGGCGGCGCTCAACGGGTTGATCCCGGGAGTCACCAAGGCAAGCTGGTAAATTCTTATGACCGATCCCATTTCAGACTTGTTGACGCGGATTCGCAACGCCGGCCGGGCGCTGCTGCCGGAGGTGGAACTGCCGCATTCCAAACTCAAGGAGGGCATCGCACAAGTCCTCAAGCGCGAGGGCTATGTGGAGCAGGTGGTGGTGGAGGGCAATCCGTTGCGGAAGATCAAAATCAAGCTCAAGTACAACGGCAAAAAACCCGGGATCGAGGGTTCCCGCCGCGTCAGCACGCCGGGCCTGCGCCGGTATGTCGGTTCCGCCGGCACGCCGCGGGTGCGGGGCGGCATGGGGACCTCCATTCTCTCCACGCCGGAGGGAATCATGACCGGCGCCCAGGCGCGCAAGAAGAACGTGGGCGGCGAACTGCTCTGTGAAGTCTGGTGAATTAATTTATGTCACGAATTGGAAAAATGCCGGTGGCCGTGCCTCCCCAGGTGAAGGTGGAGATCGCCGGCCAGCTCGTCTCCGTGGAAGGCCCGAAAGGCAAACTCAATCTCCAACTGCCCCGCCGCACCTCGGCCAAATTGGAGGGCGGCAGGGTCGTCGTCAGCCGCGAGGGGGAGGACGCGCAGGCCAAATCCCTGCACGGGTTGAGCCGCGCCCTGGTCAATAATATGATCAAGGGCGTGAGCGAGGGTTTTGTCAAGAAACTGGAAATCCAGGGGGTCGGCTTCAAGGCGGCGGTGCAGGGGGACAAGGTCAATCTTTCGCTGGGATACTCGCATCCCTTGAATTATCCGATTCCGGGCCAGATCAAGGTCACGGTGCTGGAAAACACCAAGCTGACCATCGAAGGGCCGGACAAACAACTGGTCGGGCGGGTGGCGGCGGAAATCCGCGGCTATTATCCGCCGGAGCCTTACAAGGGCAAGGGCGTGCGGTACGTCGGGGAGAAGGTCACCCGCAAGGAGGGCAAGACGGTCCAATAATCTACCGGCGGCGGCAAAATCCGCGGCCCAACGCGATGAGAAGCGACAAGAAACAAAAACTGGCCAGGTTGCGGCGCTGCCGCATCCGCAAGAAGGTGATCGGCACCCACGAGCGTCCGCGCATGAGCGTGCGCTTCACCAACGAGCATATTTATGTGCAGTTCATAGACGACGGCGCCGGCGTCACGCTGGCCTCGGCCTCGTCTCTGCAAAAGTCCGCGCCGGACCGCGCGACCCTGGCCGCCAACGCGGTCAGCGCCAAGAAAATCGGGACCTTCGCGGCCGAGGCGGCCAAAAGCAAGGGGATCACGAGCGTGGTTTTTGATCGCAGCGGGGCGCGGTATCATGGCAAAGTCAAGGCTTTGGCGGACGCGGCGCGGGCGGGGGGATTGAAATTTTAACCGGGGCAACGACAACCATTTGCAAACAAGAATACTGTGGCTGAACTAAACAAAACTTCCGGTGGGCCTTCCAGAGGCGGCAATCGCGGCCCCGGCCGCGGCCCGCGCCGCGCGCGTCCTTCAGGGACACCGACACCATCTGCTGCTTGGCCATTTCGCCGCCCTTGCGGATGGCTTCGGAAACTTCCACCGCCTTGCCCAATCCGACTCCCACCCGCCCCGGCTTGTCCCCCGC
>JBEKAN010000282.1:0-6427 GCA_050015895.1 Verrucomicrobiota bacterium | reverse complement strand
GACATTGACGCGCCAGGCGTGGAAGAAGACCTCGGTCATGTCAATGTCCACCACGCAGACCAGCGGCTCGCCCTTGCTGTCGAGGACCGGCTCCAGCGGGAGGTCCCTGGGGTGGAGCAGGGTGTAATGCTCGGTCTGCCAGTTGTCCTGGTTGATGGTCTGCTGAAAATAGCCCTCGCGGTAAAAGAGGCTGATGCCGACAAACCCAATGTCCAGATCGCTGGCGGATTTGGCGTGGTCGCCCGCCAGAATGCCCAGGCCGCCGGCGGCGATGGGGAGGGTCTCGTGAAAACCGAATTCGGCCGAGAAATAGGCGACGGGGTTTTTGAGCAGGCTGGCCGCGTGCTGGCGTCCCCAGGTTTCCTTGTCCTGCATGTAGGCCTCGAAATCGTGGAGCACCTGGCGGACGCGGCGGGCGAAGTCGGGGTCCTGGAGCCTCATGCGCAGTTCGTAATCGGACACCTCGCGCAGCACGGCCACGGCGTTGTGGTAGAGGTTCTGCCAGCAACGGGGCGAAAGCTCGGCGAAAATCTCCTGCGCGCCCTGGTTCCAGGTCCACCATAAATTGCGGGCCATCCGGTTCAGGCCGCCGATGATGTCGGTGCATTCCGTGGTTGTCAGTGGCGCGGCACTCATAATTTGCAATCGAAAGCGAGGATGTTGGCTCAAATCCGCGCGTCAGTCCAGAGGAATCGCAGAGGAATCGCGGAAGGGCGGGTTTTCAACGGGCTTTGGCGGAGCGGAGGACCAGCAGGGCGCCGGCGAGGAACAAGGCGGCGCTGAAGGCGAAAGCGACCCGCGCGCTGATGGCCGTCCAGAGGAATCCCACGAGGATGCTGGAGGCGAAATCGCCGAGGCCGTTGACGGTGGCCAGCATTCCAAAGGCCACGCCGTGGCTTTCCTCCGGGACCAGTTCGGCGCAGAAGGAGTCTTCCAGCGTTTCGTCCATCCCCGTGTAAAGGCCGCCGAGGGAGAAAACGAGGGCGAGGGTCCACAGGTTCATGGGCAGACAAACCAGAGCCAGCGCCATCAGGAGGGCGAAACCGTAGGCGGCGGCGAGCAAGCGGGCTTTGTTGACGCGGTCGGCCAACCGGCCGGCAAGCAGCGCGGAACCGGCGTGGAGGAGGTTGTGCAGGATGTAGAGGACGGCGGAGGCGGCGGCGGCGCGGGCCGGGCCGAGGAGGGGCGAAAGTGTCGCCGCGGCCAGCAGCAGGAGCAGGGTGTGGGCGAAGTCCCCCGCGCCGAACAAGCCGGCGGCGCCCAGGAATTTGCGGTAGCGGGGAGGCAGCGCGCGCAGGCTCGCGCCCAGGGAAATGTGGGGCACCGGCTTGCGCTCCTTTTCCTTGACCAGGAAGGCGATCAGCAGCGCGGCCGCCAGCCCCGGAACGAGGGTGAGCGCAAAGACGGTCCGATAATTCTGGCGGAGCAGTGGAAGGAGCACCAGGGCGGTGGCGGGGCCGGCGATCGCGCCCGCGGTGTCCATCATGCGCTCGAAGCCGAAGGCGCGGCCGTAGGTCTCGCGCGTGACGGAACCGGCGAGAATGGCTTTGCGCACCGGGGTGCGCACCCCGCGTCCCAGCCAGGCGGCGGCGCGGGCGACCAGGACATGCCACGCGCCTGTGGCCAGGCTGAAGGAGGCGGTGCCCAGGGCGGTGACGAGGTAGCCGGCCACAGCCACCGGTTTGCGGCGCGGGAGGCGGTCGGTGGCGAAGCCGGAGGCCAATTTTGCCACGCTGGACAGGCCGTCCGAAACCCCCTCGATCAAACCGAGCCATTCCGCGGCGACGCCCAGTGTGGCCAGGAACGCGGGGAGCAGGGTGGTGGCCGCCTCGTGCGCCCAATCGCTGAACAGGGAGGCCAGACCGACGCCCAGGACGGTGCGGTTGAGCCAGCGGGGAAATCGCTCATTTTCCTGCGCGGCCATTTCTGATCTTGAGTGACGAACTACGCCCGCTCCATGTATTTGCCGGTGCGGGTGTCCACTTTGATTTTCTCGCCGGTCTTGATGAACAGGGGCGCCTGCACGGTGATGCCGGTTTCCAGGAGGATGGGTTTCTGCACGTTGTTGGAGGAATCGCCGCGGATGCCGTCGGGGGCGTCGGCCACTTTCAAAACCACGCTGGAGGGCAGTTCAATGGAAACCGCCTTGTCGTCCACAAAAGTGACGGTGACGCTGCCATTTTCGACGAGATAATTCCTGGCGTCGCCCACCAATTCCGGGACCAGGGTGGTGGTTTCGTAAGTTTCCGGGTCGGAGAAGACAAAATCGTCGCCGTCCTTGTAGCTGAAATCCATCTTGCGGGTCATCATCGGGACGACCTCGATTTTTTCGGTGGAGCTGAAGCGGACGTCGGAAGTTTTGCCGGTGCGGATGCTGCGCAAGGAGGCCTGGACGAAGGCGCGGAGGTTGCCCGGCGTGCGATGCTGGGTGTCCAGCACCACGGAAATGTCGCCGTTGTAATTAAGGGCCATGCCCTTGCGTAAATCGTTTGCTGATGCCATACCGTTTATTGTGCTTTTATCCGCTGTAATTTAGTCTGTTTCCGGCTTTCAGAGAAGCGGAGCGGGACAAAATAGCCAAACGCCGGGCGTTTGCAAGGGGGAAATCGCTTTTTTCTGCAAAGTAGAAACCCGAATCATCAACGACTTTTGAAAGTCGCTGATGATTGGGGAGTTCTGGAGCTCATTGAGTTCCGGCTTGACCACAGAGGTTTATCTGATAACCTGATCGTGACTGCTCCAAGAATGCTGTTCATTGCGCCAAGATTGCCGAGGAAATTTATGAAGCTCCCCAAAACTCTCTGCCTGTGCGTGTTGCTTTTCGGCGCCGGCCCTCTTTTTGGCAATAATCCCGGCGGCACCAACGGCTCCACCACCCCCGTCACGCTGACGGACAGCGGCGGCAACGCCACCATGGCCAACGGCATCGTTTCCATCGTTTGCGCGACGGGCGCGGCGCAGATCAATGACATCAACTACACCTTCAACAACAGCGGTTCCACCCAGACTTTGCAACTCCTGAGCGGCGGCACCGATGGCGGCAAGCTGTATTGGGAGTATGGCGGCATGGGCGGCGACACGGCTGTCTATACGGCGGTTGCCAGCGGTCCTCAATACGCGGAGATGGACTGTTTCAGCGACTCCACCAACGCCGGGAGCGTGGACATCCACTTCTCCATGCTCCAGGGTTCCCCCGGCTTTTATGTCACGGCCATTTGGAGCCATCGCAGCATTGACGCCGCATTGGCCATCGGCGAAACGCGGGATAATATCTACGCGGGCTCCATTTTCAACTGGATGTCCGTGGACGACATGCGCAACCGGCTGATGGAGGTTTCCGGCGGCAACTCCGTCGCCGTTTACGGCGCCCCCAAAGAGGTCTCCCTTTGGACCGGCGGCCTCTATCAGGGGCGGTACGAGGACAAGTACAAGTACAGCGCCGACTTCGGCGAGCAGCGCGTGTGGGGTTGGTCCAGCGTCAACGCCAGCGTCGGAAGCGGGGGGCATAACGTCGGCCTTTGGAACATCCTGGGCAGCATCGAATACTACAACGGCGGTCCGATGAAGCGCGAGTTGATGTCCCACATCGGCACCACCATCCTCAACATGACCCGCGGCGGGCACTACGGCGGAGGCTCCGACACCAGCTTTGCCGCCGGGGAGGTTTGGTCCCATTGTTTTGGGCCTTGGTTCATTTATTGCAACAACGTGACCAACACCCTGGCGGCCCCCCAGGCGGCCGCCGCCCTGTGGGCCGACGCCCAAGCCCAGGCCGCCGCCGAGGCAACCGCCTGGCCCTACAGTTGGCTGACCAACGCCGCCTATTCGCCGGCCACCAATCGCGGCGTGGTTTCCGGCCAGATTGTCATCAACGACCCCTACAACACCAACTCCTCCGCCAGCAACCTTTATGTCGGCGTCGTCGCGCAACCCCCCACCTCCTCCGGCGTCTATGACTTCCAAGATTGGAGCAAGCCCTACCAGTTCTGGGTCAAGAGCGGTTCCAACGGCTTCTTCACCATCTCCAACGTCATCGCCGCCGCCAACTACACGCTCTATGCCTTCGGCCCCGGCTCGCCCGGCATGTTCATGTCCCAAAATCAATCCGGCGGAAATCCGGACCTCATCTTCAACCTTCCCTCCACCCCCTTCAGCGTCACCGTCACCGGCGGCGCCACCAACAATTTGGGCGTCGTGACCTGGACCCCCAGCCGTGTCGGCCCCACGGTCTTTGAAATTGGCTTTCCCAACCGGACCTCCGCCCACAAGTACCGCCACAGCGACGATTGGTGGGTGGCCGACATCGGCCCCAACGCCAACGTGCCCAGCCCCATCTGGAGCAAGTTTCTCGAATACCCCTTCGACTTTCCCGGTGGCGTGACTTACGTGGTGGGATCCAACCGTTGGACCACCGACTGGAACTACGTTCAGCCCGCCGTTTTCAACATCTCCGGGAGCACCTCCACTTCCACCTCCACCATTTCCTTCAATCTGCCCTCCGCCCCCGCCGGCGGCGCCAATGGAGCGGTTTACCTGGCCACATCCTCCGATTTCTCCGGGCCGGTCGTCGTCAGCATCAATGGAAATAATCTGGGCACCGCCTCCGGCGCGACCTCCACCCCCAATGGCAACGGCTCCGGCGGTTACAACCCGGCCTTCAGTGGTGGCGGCGACGAAAGCGACAGCACTGTCCGCGAGGGCATTCATGGGTGCTTTGGGGACGAGCGCATCACTTTTCCCGGCACCCTGCTCAGGGCCGGGCAGAACACCATGACCATCGAGATGAACAGCGGCAGCGGCGACAACCACGCCATGTATGATTACATCCGCCTGGAACTCGCCGACTACGTGCCTCCGGCTCCCGCCTCCGTCACCGCAGATCCCGGCAACAATTGCAACCTCCTTAGTTGGCCCCTGACCCCCGGCGCCACCAGCTACAACGTCCTGCGCTCCACCACTTCCGGCAGCGGTTATGCCACGATTGCCACCAACGTGATCGGCCCGGTCTGCGGCAGCGGCTCCAACAACAACACCTGGCTGGACACCAACGCCCTCAACGGCACCACCTACTACTACGTTGTCCAGTCCGTCAACCCTGTCGGCGCCGGCGCCAACTCCCCCCAGAGCGCGGCCGCGACCCCGTCCGCCGGCTTGCCCGCCACCGCCCCGCCCGCGCCCTCCGGCCTGATTGCCACAGTGGGCCACCACAATGTCGCCCTCACTTGGAGCGCCTCCCCCGGCGCGAACTACTACAACATCTGGCGCTCCATCCTGGTGAACACCGGCGGCGGGACTTCCAACACCATCAACACCAACATCCTCAGCAACACCACCACCTCCGCCGCCTACACCGACTCCTCGGTGACCGACGGGACCTACTACAGCTATTTCGTCACCGCCGCCAATGCCGCCGGCACCAGCCCCAACTCGGTCGCGGTCAACGCCACCGCCCTTCCCCCGCCGCCAGCCATCGCTCCGACCGGGCTGACCATGGACTCGGTTGGCGTCACCACCACCAACCAGCAGCCCACCCTCAGTTGGAACGCCGTGCCCGGCGCTGTCGGCTATGTCCTCTACCATTCCACCAGCCCCAATGGCCCGTTCACCTTTGATAGCGGCTACTCCATGGCCCTCTCCGAGGACAGATACACGGACGCCGTTGGGCTGGGTTCCACCTACTATTATGTTGTAGTTGCCATGAACGCGGCCGGGGTTTCGCCCAACTCGGGCATCGTCTCCACCAGCTCGACAACCAACGCCGCCACCAATGTCACCACCACCACTTTGGCCCTCACGGCGGGCGTCAGTCCTTGCGCCTACGGATCCTCCTTGACCTTCCAAGCCAATGTCAGCCCAGTGCCTCCCGATGGCGAAACGGTGAATTTTTACTCGGGGACGACCGGCATCGGCTCCGCGACCACCACGACCGGCGCGGCCACGCTGACGATCAGCAATCTCTCCTATGGCGCCGGCGCCCAATCCATCACAGCCACCTATTTGGGCGACTCCACCAACTTGCCCAGCACCAGCGCCGCCTTGTCGCAAACGGTCAATCAGCAGGCGACCCTGAGCTATGTGGCGGCGCCCGTCATCCAGGAGTCTGGCGCCCCTATTCCGACCTTCTCCGGGAATGTAACCGGTTTTGTGGCCGGGGACACTTTGGGCGACGCCACCACCGGCACGCTGGTGTTCACGACCACGGCCACATCGGCAAGCCCGGCCGGCAGCTATGCCATCAACGGATCGGGCCTGACGCCGAGCGGGAATTATACCCTGACACAGGCCGCAGCCAATGCCAACGCCCTGGTCATCACCAACCCGTTCATCAACGGCAGCGACATTTGGACCGGCGCGGCCGCCACCAACACATGGACGAACGCCGCCAACTGGGCCGGCAACAGCGCCAACGATCCGCCGGTCACCGGGG
>JBEKAN010000281.1:0-6433 GCA_050015895.1 Verrucomicrobiota bacterium | reverse complement strand
ATCGTATGACTCCCATTCTCATTGCGACCCGCGGAAGCGCGCTGGCCCTGGCGCAAGCCAACGCCGTGCTGGCCCTCTGCCGCAAGAAATTTCCCAAACTGGCCTTTGATCTCAAGATCATCAAGACCACCGGCGACAAATTGCAGACCGCCGCCCCAGCCCAGGCCGCCGCCCTGGCCTCGCGCGGGCTTTTCACCAAGGAACTGGAGGCGGCCCTGCTCCAGCGGCGGGCGGACCTGGCCGTGCATAGTTTGAAGGACCTGCCCACCGATTTGCCCGCCGGACTGGCCCTGGGATGCGTGGCCGGGGAGCGCGAGGATGTCCGCGACGTTTTGATCTATCGTCTTGACAAACGTCTCGCCCCAAAGATGGGGCTGGCGGACCTGCCCGGGGGCCTGACCGTCGCCACCGGCAGCGCCCGGCGCAAAACCCAGCTCCTGGCGCTGCGCCCGGATTTCAACACTGTGGAAATTCGCGGCAATGTCCCGACGCGTCTGCGCAAACTGGCCGCGCGGCCGGAAATCCACGCCACCATCCTCGCCGCCGCCGGCCTGAACCGGCTGCTCCTGCGCGTTTCCCCTTCTGGGCGCTTGCTGGGGGAGGGAGTGCCCAAAGGCCTGTGCGCCCTGGTCCTCGAACCGGAGCAGATGCTGCCCTGCGTGGGCCAGGGCGCGGTCGGCCTGGAAATCCGCGAGCCGGACGAGCGCATGACGGAAATTTGCCGCCAGTTGGATCATTTCGAGACCCTTCAATGCGTCACCGCCGAACGCTCCTTCCTCCGTGCCATGGGCGGCGGATGTCAGACCCCGATTGGCGCTTACGCCCGCGTCACCGGCGGCCAAATTTATTTGCGGGCGGTGGCGCACTTGACCGAAAAAGTCCAGCGCGCCGAGGGGAAAGGCCCGTTGAGCGGGGCGGCCCCTTTGGGGGAGCAGGTCGCCGCGCGGTTGCGGCAGGGCGGGCCTTGAACGACCGCGATGAGCTTGATCCGCCCAGTCTATTTGATCGGCGCCGGCCCCGGCAACGCCGGACTGATGACCCTGCGCGGCGCCGAATTGCTCGGTCGCGCCGAGGTGGTGGTTTACGACGCGCTGATCCACGGCGACATCCTTCGTCTGGCCCCGCCTGACGCGGAAATGATCTACGCCGGCAAACGCTCCAGCGTCCACGCCATGCCGCAGGAGCAACTGAACCAACTGCTCGTGGACAAGGCCCGCGCCGGCATAATCGTCGTCCGGCTCAAAGGGGGCGACCCCTATGTTTTCGGACGCGGCGGCGAGGAGGCCGCGGCGCTGGCGGCGGCGAAAATCCCCTTTGAAGTCGTCCCGGGCGTCTCCTCTTTTGTCGCCGCCCCCAGCTACGCCGGCATTCCGGTGACGCACCGCGATTTTTGCTCCAGCTTCACCGTGTTCACCGGCCACGAAGACCCGGCCAAAAATGAGCCGGGCGTGGATTGGGCGCGGGCCGCCAAAATCCCCGGCACGAAAATCATTCTCATGGCCGTCACCCGCATCCGCGAAATCTCGCGCGAACTCATGGCCAACGGAATGGACGAAAGCACCCCTGTGGCGATGGTCCGCTGGGGGACCACCGGACGCCAGCAATCCATCGTCGGCACCCTCAAAACCATCGCGGACGTGGTGGAACGCGCGAACTTCAAGCCCCCCGCGGTCACCATCATTGGCGATGTGGTCAAATTGCGCCCCAAGCTCGACTGGTTCGGGAAACTGCCGCTCTTTGGCCGGCGCATCGTCGTCACCCGCTCGCGCGAGCAGGCCAGCCAGTTGTCCCGGCAACTGCTCGAACGCGGCGCGGACGTGCTGGAAATTCCGACCATCCGGATTGCGCCGCCTACCGACCACCGCGCGGTGGCCGACGCCCTGCTCGAACTCAACGCCTACGACTGGCTTATCTTCACCAGTCCAAACGGCGTCACCGCGTTTTTTGAGTTTTTTTTCAAGGCGTTCGAGGACATGCGCGACATTGGCGGCGTGAGAATTGCCGCAGTGGGTCCGGCCACGGCCGCCAAACTGCGGGCGCTGCATCTCAAAGTGGACCTGATGCCGCCGGAGTACATCGCCAGCGGGATCGCCGACGCGCTCGTCAAATACGAGAGCATCGAGAACCTGAAGATTCTTCTCTTGCGCGCCGAGGTGGCCGGCCGGGAACTGCCCCAAAAATTGGAGGATCTGGGCGCGATTGTGGACGATATCGCCTGCTACAAAACGGTCCCCGAGACGGAAGACCGCAACGGCGCCGCCGCCCGCCTGCGGGAGGAGGGGGCGGACTGGATCACCTTCGCCAGCGCCTCCAGCGTGGAGAACTTCCACGCGCGCATCAACCTGAACGAATTGTTGACACAATTCCCGCAAATCAAGCTGGCCTCCATTGGCCCGGAAACCAGCAAGGCCGTCGTGGCACTCGGCCTCAAGCCCGCGCTGGAGGCCAAAGAGCACACCATCGAAGGATTGGTCAAGGCCCTCGAGAAGGCGGCGTGAGGGGAAAGGGATGCCGCTGTCAAATCGCGCGAGTCCAATCCAGTTGCCGCGCTTTGAGGACGCCGGCGAATTCCCGCGCGCAACCGCCGAGTCCGGCGGAGAAGGGTCAGCCTTTGGTTTCCGAGGGCGGCGCGGGCGGAGGGACGTGGTGGATCACCAGGGGGTAGCGGATCTTCATCACGTCATCCACCAGGACCTCGATGTAATACGGGCCGGCCACCTCGAATTTCACCTGCCCCAGATAGACCACGTTGATGGCGTGCAGGGTGACGTCTTTGAGTTCGAACCGCGATTCGTGTTTGCGCAGCACGGTGACTTGATCCGGGGCGATCAGGCGCACGGTTTCCAGGAATTTGCCGAAACCGGCCGTCCAGCGGTTGAAGACACATATCCGCGGGGCCGTCACCGGCACCTCGGGCACGGTCACGGTATGCAAAACGCCGATCAGGATGAAACTGCCCCCGCGCTCCTGGCGCACTTCCTCGCAGAGCAGCGAGCATTGCAGGTCGGGGAGAATTCGGGATGGGGTCATAAATCGAGTTCTATTTGCCCGCCGCCATTTCGGCGGCGCGGACGGTGTTTTGCAGGAGCATGGCGATGGTCATGGGGCCGACCCCGCCGGGGTTGGGGGTGATCAATCCCGCGATAGGCTGGACGCCCTCGAAATCCACGTCCCCCACCAGCCGCGAACCGCCTTTGGCGGCGGGGTCCGGCACGCGATTGACGCCCACATCCACCACCACCGCGCCGGGCTTGACCATCTCGGCTTTGATAAAATTCGCCGAACCCATCGCCGCGATCAGGATGTCCGCCCGCCGGCAATGCGCGGCGATGTCGCGGGTTTGGGAATGGCAGACGGTGACGGTGGCCCCGCCGCGCGCGGTTTTCTGCACGAGCATGGCGGCCATGGGTTTGCCCACGATGTTGCCGCGGCCCAGCACCACCACCTCCGCCCCGGCGATGGCCACCCCGGAGCGAATCAACAACTCATGCACTCCCGCCGGGGTGCAGGGGCGGAAACCGTCCTGCGCGCCGAGCAGCAGTTTCCCGACGTTGACGGGGTGAAATCCATCCACGTCCTTTTCCGGGGCGACGGCGGAATAAACCCGGGTTTCGGAAATATGTTTGGGCAGGGGCGCCTGCACCAGGACGCCGTGAACGGTGGCATCGGCGTTGAGCCGGGCGATCAGGAGGAGCAGCTCGCTTTCCGGCGCGCCTCCCGCCAGCGCGAAAGTCCGCGACGAGATGCCGAGACGCGCGCTGGTTTTTTCCTTCATCGCGACATACACCCGCGAGGCCGGGTCCTCGCCCACGCGGACAAAGACCAGTCCGGGTTGGACGCCGCGCGCCCGGAGCGAGGCGACGCGCGCGGCGGTTTCCTGATGAATCCGCTCGGCGATGGCCCGGCCGTCAATGAGGTTGCCGGGCGGCATCAAGGCAGGAGGTCAATGGTTTGGACCTGCAGAACCGGGGTTTTGGGCCAGCGGCTGTCCAGCATCTCCGGGCCGGTCACCGACACGCGCGCGCCGAGGTAAACCTTGAAATTCTTGTCATTGGACAGGAGGTACTCCGTCAACGCGCCCGACCGTATGTCAATCAACTGGTAATCCGTCGGCGCCTGCACATTGAGCGCTCTGCGAACAAAACCCTCGCGCGTGACAACGCGCGGCTTGAGTTCGTCGCCCGTCGCGACCGG
The DNA here is from genome assembly GCA_050015895.1 of Verrucomicrobiota bacterium. Classification (GTDB taxonomy): domain Bacteria; phylum Verrucomicrobiota; class Verrucomicrobiia; order Limisphaerales; family Palsa-1400; genus JBEKOF01. The sequence continues at coordinate 2,239 of JBEKAN010000281.1, read as the reverse complement.
GGCCGGGGGCGGGGGCGGCGCGGGCGGCGGAACAGAATTGCCCGGCGGCGGCGCGACCGGCTCCGGGGCGGCTGGCGCCGGGGCGACAACCGGCGTCTCCGCCACCACCGGCGGAGGGGTGTTCGTGGCTTCGGCGGGCGCGGGTTCGACAGGGGGAGCGGGCGTCGCCACCGGCTCGGCGGGCACTGTCACAGCGGGCGGCGGCGCGACCGGCGGCGGCGCGGGCGGCGCGGGCGGCGTCTGCAAGACCAGGTACTCGGAGGCGACGAAGCCGAAGGCGTTGGTGGGAGGGACAATTTGAATCCAGCCCCCGGCCCGGCGGACCTCGGTGACCGGCGTCCCTTTGTCCAGGCGCGCGACGACGTTGAAAGCCTCGCTCGGACCGGCGCGCACGTTGAGGCGCGTGGAAACGGTCATGGTATTGGTATTGACATAATCGGCGAAAACCCAGACCGGCGTGTTGGCGGGAAGGGCGATGCGGGACCAATTGGTCGGTTCCCCGGGTTTGGGTTTGGCCAGGGTGAGTTGCTCAAAAACCGTCACCGTCTCTCCGCGGCTCAGGTTGGTGAGCGCGTCGCCCGCCAGGGACGGCTCGCCTCGAACATGGACAGGCTCACCCTTGACGGTGGCCTGGGCCGGTGGGTCCAGCACCACGTCCTTGGCGAACGCCACCCCCGCGGCGGGGGCGCGGGGGGCGGGCACGACAGCCTGGGACCAAACACATGCGGGAGTCATCGCGACCAACCCGCACAAAAGCCAGTGGTTCGATTTCATACAATACGAAGTAGAGATTTAATCTCCGATTCTGTCAATGCCCGCCATTTGCCGGCCGGCAGCTCGCCCAGCTTGACCGGCCCGATGCGCACCCGCAGCAGGCGTTCGACGGTCAGGTTCTCCGCCTCGAAGAGGCGCCGCACCTCGCGGTTTTTTCCCTCCGTCAACTCCAACTCCACCGTGCTGGAGGTGTTGTTGGCGGTCAGCAGCCGGGCGCGGAGGGCCTGCAATTTCTCCCCCGCGCTCAAGACGCCCCGGGTGAATTTGCGCAATGTCTCCGGTTTCACCCGGCCCCGGACGCCGGCCACATACACCTTGGGAATGCGATACCGGGGATGGGTCAATTTCAAGCAAAAATCGCCGTCATTTGTCAACAAAATCAACCCTTCGCTCTGATAGTCCAGGCGTCCCACCGAAAAGAGGTCGCTCCATTCCTGGGGCAGCAGATCGGCGACGCGGTTGCGCCGCTCCTCCGGCGCGCGCGAACAAATAAAGCCGCGCGGTTTGTGCAGGGCGATGTAACGCCGCGATTTGCGGCCCACCGGACGGTCGTCCACCGTCACCACATCCCGGCCCGGCTCGACCTGGACGCCCATGGCCGTGACCACCGCTCCGTTGACCTTCACGCGGCCCGCCGCGATGATCCTCTCGCTGGCCCGCCGCGAGGCGACGCCGGCCCGGGCCAAAATTTTTTGCAAGCGAACCACAAAAACACCGCTGGTTGCCGGGGATGAACTCACCCGCGCCGCGGTCCCGCCCCCAACGCGCCCGGCGCCCGGCGCCTCCCAATCACACGTCGGCCTTGGTCTTGCGCAGGCCGGTGACGCGATCCCCGGTTTTCCACTGGCCGCGCTTTCTGAGGATTTCCACGCGCTCGAACCGTTTCATGACATTGCGCTTGGCGCCGGATGTGCTGGCCGCGCGCAAACTTCGATGTTGTGACATAAAGATAAAAAATGTTCAGGCCGGCCGTTGCGGGACCGGCCTGTTGTTCTACCATGCGGGCGCGCAGAAGCAAACTTTTTGTTTCTCAACTCTCCCCGGAGGTGAGGAGGAGGGTCTGTTCGAGGGTGGAGGCGCCCTCGCGGGCTTTTTCCAGCGCGACCATGCGCAGGGTCTTCATCCCCTGCTCGATGGCGACCTTGGCGATCTCCGACGCGCTGACGCGCTTGATCACCAGCTTGCGGATCTCGTCGGTCATGGTCATGGCTTCAATGATGGCCAGGCGGCCGGTGTAGCCGGAGTTTTTGCAGCGCTCGCAGCCGCGGCCACGGAAGAGGGTCCCGTCCTCAAAGTCGGTGGCGTTGATGCCCAGGTCGGAAAACATTTTTTCCGGATAGGTGACCGGCTCCTTGCAATTGTTGCAGATGCGGCGCATCAGGCGCTGGCCGCAGGACAGGATGACGGAGGAGGAAATCAAGAAAGGGGCGATCTCCATGTCGTCCAGGCGGGCAATGGCCCCGGC
>JBEKAN010000280.1:0-6442 GCA_050015895.1 Verrucomicrobiota bacterium | reverse complement strand
GAGGGATTTGCTCACCGGCCTGGGCATCAGCCTGGCACTGGGTGTGGCGACGGGAATTGTTCCCGCCCTCCAGGCCATGCGCCTGCGCGTGGCCGACGCTTTGCGAAGGATGTGAGATGACCGGCCCCTGGACATGGCTGTTGCAAGTCGCCGCCGTCACCCGCTTTGGGTTGATGAGCGTGCCCCGGCGCCTCGGGGCGGTCGCCGCCACGGTCATCGGCATCGCGGGCGTGGTGGCGGTGCTGGTCGGCATCCTTTCCATGGCGGTGGGTTTCAGGCTGGCCATGACCGCTTCCGGTTCCGAGGATAAAGCCATCATCCTGCGCAGCGGGGCGGACAGCGAAATGGTCAGCGGATTGGACCATGAAACGACGCGGATCATCGCCGACGCGCCCGGGGTGGCGCGCGGCAGCAACGCGCCGCTGTCGTCCCCGGAATTGTATGTGATGATCAACGTGCCCAAGCGCACCACCGGGACGGACGCCAATGTGCCGCTGCGCGGGGTGGACCCGGCGGCGGCGCAGGTGCGGGGGAACATCAAAATCATGGCGGGCCGGATGAACGAGTGGGGAAAAAGCGAGGTCATCGCCGGCGTCGGCGCGGCCCAGGAATTTGGCGGGCTGGAAGTCGGCGGCACGATCAAAGTGGGCCAGTCCGACTGGCCGGTGGTCGGCATTTTCTCCGCCGGCGGCGGCACGGCCGAATCGGAAATCTGGACCGACGGCAAACTGCTGCAGGCCGCCTTCAACCGGGGCGACACCTATCAATCCGTCTATGTCAAACTCAATTCGGCCGGGGCGTACCAGCAATTCTCCAATTACTTGACCATCCAGCCGGGTCTCAATGTGAAAATCGCCCGGGAATCGGAGTACTTCGCAGAGCATTCCGAGACGCTGACCGAGCTGATCAACACGCTGGGGCTTCTGATCGCGGCCCTCATGGCCCTGGGCGCCGTCTTCGGGGCCTTGAACACCATGTACAGCGCGGTCGCCGCGCGCACTCGCGAAATCGCCACCTTGCGCGCCCTGGGGTTCGGCGGCGGCGCCATTGTGGTTTCGCTCATGCTCGAATCGCTGGCGCTGGCGCTGGTGGGCGGGGGTCTGGGCGGCGGTTTGGCCTACCTGGCCTTCAACAATTTTCACACCTCCACCATGAACTGGCAGACCTTCAGCCAGGTCGCCTTCGCCTTCCGCGTCACGCCCGGCCTGCTCCTGCAAGGGATGACTTGGGCCGCCTTGATCGGCCTGGTCGGCGGCCTGTTCCCCGCCATCCGCGCCGCCCGGCTCCCCATCGCCGCCGCCTTGCGCGAGCTTTAGCCTGGTTTTTCCCGGAGGCCGCGCCCGCTCGCCAATTGTTGACAGATTCGCGCCACGGCCGGCCGCGCGGGCTACTGCGCGCCAATCATGACAATCTTCGTGCCGAAAGGTGGCAGTTCCAGCGGGAGGATGGTCCTGCCGTTTTCGAACATCGCGCCCGCCCACGGACCGATTTTTCCGCTGGCCGCGTCCCACTCCTGCGCCTGCCGGGCCGTGCCGGTGTTGGCGACAGTGGCTTTCAGCGACAACGCCTGCTCGCCTTCGTTGAAGAAGAAATACATCTCAGCGTCCTTCATCCGACGGTGATTATACTTCAGCCAGGTCGTCGGCTGGTCGGTCGCCACATCGGACGCGGGCAAGGCGGCCAGCACCTTGGGAGTGACTTCCCGCCCCGGCTCCAGCACCGCCCAACTGATGTCCGCCGGGCCGGTGGCCGTGAGAAAGTTTTTGTCCATCACCAGCTTGGGCGCGTTGCCCAGGAAGACCACCTTGCCGCCGGCTCTGGCGAAGGCGCGCAGATTGTCCAACGCCGCCTTGGAAATCGCGTCCACAGGAGGAATCACAATCCCGCGATACGACTGCCCGCTCAGGTTCACCAGTTCGTTGCCCCGCAACTTGAGCGTGTGGGCCAGCGCGTACTCGTCCACGAAATCCAAGTCGCGCTGATGCTGGAGCAGTTGGTGGACAATGCCCAGAAAGGCGGTGTTGGCGGCGGTGTCATTGAACCAGAAGCTGCTGGAGGGAATATAGACGCCGATTTGCGCGGCGGGCCGGCCTTCGCCCAGCAGGTAGCTGGCCCGGTTGACATAAGCGGAGAGGGCGGGAAAACCCGGGTCGCCGTAGAAGCCGCGCATGCCATTGCTGCCTCCGCCGCCCATGCCCATGTATTCGATGCGGCTGATGCCACAGGCCATCAGGTGATTGATAATCCAGCCAGCTTCCTTCAGGTCGGGCGCGGGATTGTAGGCGGCGAAGGCCTCGCACATCGCGCGCGGATTGCCGTTCAAATGCGTGGCCGAGGAGGCCAGCTTGGGAAAATCCGCCACCACATCGTGCCAGATTTGGTGCCAAATGGTGTCAATTCCCGGCACCTGGAGGGAGCGCATGCATTTGAAGAAATCGCCGTCCGCGCTGGCAAGCCCCGGCAGGATTTCCTCGTGCTCGATGTGCATCTGCATCTCCACATGATTGTCCGCGCACCATTTCCCCTCCATGCCGAAGAAATTCTCGCCGAACAAATCGGACCACACGTCGCAATAGTCGGCGAACACCCGGTGGCCCTCGTCCAGATTGACGCCGGAGTTCGCGCCCGCGCCCCGGCCGCCGCCGCCGATGTTGATGGCGGCGATGGTCGCCAGGTGGGGCCGCAAGTCATAACCTTTTCGCTTCTGAAACTCGGCGATGATCCCGGGCGACCAGGGATTGAAGCCGAAGGACGGTTCGTCGCCCCGGAAGCCCAGCACCGTCTTGCCCAGTTCGTCGCCAATCGCTTGCTTGTAGGCGTCGAAAGTCCACTGGGCGAAGAGTTTGTCGGCCTGGGGATTCAGGAAGTCCATCAACGAGTGCTCCCTGTCTTTTGCCCCAGTCGTGTTGTTGGCCGAGCGCGTCGGGCCGGAGCGGAACTGCGAGCGGGGCAGGACAATTTCCCAGTTGCCCGCCGGGACAGTCCAGTTGACGCCGCCGGACGAACTGTCAAGCACCTGCGTGGCGCCCGTGTCGTGGTTGACGGCCAGCACACAGATGGTTTGCGCGTCCAGCTTGTAGGAGTATTGCTGGCCGGCGGTGACAGGAACGCGCTGGGGCGCCACCAGGGCCATCATGCACAGTTCCGGGCGCTCAACGGTGAATTTGCCGCCCGCAAAACCGGAGGGATACCCGCCGTCGTCGTCGAACCACAGCTTCATGTTGCGTTTCTTGGCCTCCTCCACCAGAACTTTCACGGCATCAAAATAACCGGGCGAGAGGTAGGGGGCTCGCCCGCGCCCAGGCTCGATGAAAGCAGCCTGCACATGAACTGATTTGGCCCGGTCGAGCGTGGCCCCGATGGCCTCGCGGGTGCGCGTGTCGCTGTAGCCGCAGTCGAATTGCGAGCTGTATTCCGGCGGCGGCGTGTCGAAATTGGCCGCGAGTTGGGCGGTGGTCGGATCGGAGATCTTTTGCCAGGGGTGATCTTGGGCGGACGCGCCGCCCGCCAGGAGCAGCGGCACAAGGATTTGCGCGAGGGTTTTGATGGGTCTCATGGGATTTGACGGACTGGGTTCGTTTTGCCGGCGGGAAATCTCCTGTGGGCGCGGGGGCGCCGGGGAGACTAGCTTGTGCCGGTTCATACTCTGATTTTGGACGCGCCTTTCTTCGTGTCAATCCCAATCCACCGACACCTTAATCCGCCCGGCTATAGAAAGCATAAGTATCCGCGAATTACCCGAACTACACGAAAGGAGACTCTTTTTCGCGCAATTCGCGTAATTCGCGGATGAATGGCTTTCTTGGGCGGGGATTTGGGCCGCACCGTCGCGCTTGCCATGAGCCAATCGCGCAAGGTATCGTTTTTGGCATTATTAGTCATTTATGACCACATCCAGTCCAAACGCCACTCCGCCGCCCGCCCCCGCCGATTTCATCCGCGACATCGTCGCCGCGCATGTCGCCCAAAAGCGGTATCCCCGCATCCACACCCGTTTTCCCCCGGAACCCAACGGCTACCTCCACATTGGCCACGCCAAATCCATCTGCCTGAACTTCGGCATCGCCCGCGAGTTCGGCGGCGTTTGCAACCTCCGCATGGACGACACCAACCCGGCCAAGGAGGACGTCGAATATGTGGATTCCATCCAGGAGGACGTCAACTGGCTCATCCAGGATTGGGCGGACGACAAACTGGGCCTCAAACCCAAAGGCAAAACGCCAGACATCATCACCAGCAACGGCCGCTCCGATTTCTTTCTCGCCCCCGTCGCCCCCTCCCCCGCCGCCGAGCCGTTCTACGCCTCCGATTATTTCGACCAAATCTACCAATACGCCCTCACCCTCGTCAGCCAGGGCAAGGCCTACGTCTGCGACCTTTCCGCCGACGACACCGACAAATACCGCGGCGCGCCCGACCGTCCCGGCCAGGACAGCCCCTTCCGGGACCGTCCCATCGCCGAAAACCTCGATCTTCTGCGCCGCATGAAAGAGGGCGAATTCCCCAACGGCGCCCGCACCTTGCGCGCCAAGATAGACATGTCCTCCCCCAACGTCTGGCTGCGCGACCCGGTCATTTACCGCATCCGCCACTCCGGGCATCATCACACCGGCGCCAAATGGTGCGTCTATCCCATGTATGATTTCGCCCATTGCCTCAGCGACTACATCGAGGGCGTCACCCACAGCATCTGCACCCTCGAATTCGAGGTCCACCGACCCCTTTACGATTGGTTCCTGGAGAGCCTCGATCTCCCCCGTCCCCTGCCCCATCAATACGAGTTCGCCCGCCTCAGCCTGGGCTATACCGTGATGAGCAAGCGCAAGCTCCTCCAGCTTGTCAACGATAAAATCGTCACCGGCTGGGACGATCCCCGCATGCCCACCATCTCCGGCCTCCGCCGCCGCGGCGTCACCCCGGCCGCCTTGCGCCATTTCGCCTACCACATCGGCATCACCAAATACAACGGCCGGACCGATGTCGCCGTCCTGGAGCACGCCATCCGCGAGGACCTCAACCATCGCGCCCTCCGCCGCCTCGCCGTCCTGCGCCCGCTCAAGGTCGTCATCACCAACTGCCCCGACGGCCGCGTGGACGAGCTGGACGCCGTCAACAATCCCGAAGACCCCTCCGCCGGCTCCCGCAAAATCCCCTTCAGCCGCGTCCTCTTCATTGACCAGGACGATTTCATGGAAAATCCCCCGCCCAAGTTTTTCCGTCTCCGTCCCGGCGGCGAGGTCCGCTTGAAATACGCCTACATCATCAAGTGCGACCAGGTCGTCAAAGACCCGTCCGGCAACATCACCGAACTGCTTTGCACCGCCGACTTTGAAAGCCGCACCGGCGGCCCTAATGCCGGTCGCAAAGTCAAGGGCGCCATCCACTGGGTCAGCGCCGCCCACGCCGTGGACGCCCAAGTCCGCCTTTACGACCGCCTTTTCACCGTGCCCGATCCCGACGCGGACGGCGACTTCAAGGCACACCTCAACCCTCATTCCCTCGAAGTCCTCACCGCCAAATGCGAGCCGTCCCTCAAGGACGCCCGGCCCGATTTGCGCTATCAATTCGAGCGCCTGGCCTATTTCACCCTGGACAAAGACTCCCCGCCCGCCAGCGGCCCCTCCCCGCTCATCTTCAACCGCACCATCACCTTGAAGGACACTTGGGCCAAAGAAGCCCGCAAAAGTTGAGCGCAATTTTATGGCACTCCTCAGACCATTTGCCGCCTTGCGGCCCCAGCCCCAGTTGGCCCCAAAAATCTGTGAGTTGCCTTACGATGTCATGTCCTCGGACGAGGCCCGCCAAATCGCCGCCGGGAATCCCCTCAGCTTTCTCCACGTCAGCAAACCGGAAATTGATCTCCCCCCCGGCGTGGATGTCCACGACCCGCGAGTCTATGCCAAAGGCCGCGAGAATTTTGACCGCCTCATCCGCCAGGGCGCGCTCCGGCAGGACGCCCAGCCCGCCTTCTACCTCTACCGCCAGGTCATGGGCCAGCACACGCAAACCGGTCTGGTCGCCGCCGCCAGTTGCGAGGACTATCTCCGCGGCGTCGTCAAAAAACATGAACTCACGCGCCCCGACAAGGAGGACGACCGCCTCCGCCACATCGAAGCCTTGAATTCCCAAACCGGCCCGGTTTTCCTCGTTTATCGCGCTGTCAAAGAAATGGACGAACTGGTCGCATCGCAAACGCTGCGCGCCCCGGACACCGATTTCACCGCCGGCGACGGCGTCCGCCATTCCTCCTGGGCTTTGCGCGACGCCGCGCACATTGAATTCGTGCGCGCGACCTTCGCCAAAATCCCCGCTCTTTACATCGCCGACGGCCATCATCGTTGCGCCGCGGCGGCGCGTGTCTGCCAGGCGCGTGCCGGCGCGGGCGAAAGCGCCTTTTTTCTCAGCGTGATTTTTCCGGACAACCAAATCCAGATCATGCCCT
>JBEKAN010000279.1:0-6509 GCA_050015895.1 Verrucomicrobiota bacterium | reverse complement strand
CCTGAATATGGGCGTCCAATCAAATCATAAGCTTCTCAATCATAATGCTTATCTTTCCAACCTCCTTGCGGAATTTCTTTCCCAATTCCCTATTCCCTATTCACAATTCCCTCTTCTGACGGGTCGCTGACGGCTCCCTGACGGCTTTCTGACGGGTCCAACCTCAAAAATCCCCAATCTTTTCGGGGGTCCTGACGGGTTGACGGCTCAAAACCCCTGGAAGCCCCCCCTGCGCGGGGACGCGAGGTTAGTTTGGAGGCGGCGCAAGCGCGGCGGGCGGCGGTGTCTTCTGGACCTACAAGGCAAAATCTCCGCCCATCTCTTGCCCTACCTGAGCCAGCCGCGCCCCCGGGCTTTGGCGGAATGTGCAATGGCCCTTGCCACACGCCGTGGAGTTTGTTCGACTGTTCCCTGATGACGATGACCAGCAATTTGGAATTTGCTTTTGCCGCGCCGCGCCAGGACGCCGCCAGGCTCAAGGCGCCCTTCGCCGAACAACTCCTGGCCTTCCATGAGTTTGGCAAGAAGACCCTGGTTGCCGAAACTTCCGCCACAAGCGCGGCCGGCCAAGCACTGCGCGTTCCGACGTACGTGAATGAATTCTGGACGGCCAAACAGCGGGCGGCCAGCCGGCTGCACGAGATTTCCTACCGCGCCTGCTTCAAGCCCCAACTGCCACGCTTCTTCATCGAGCGCCTCACCGCGCCGGGCGACATTGTGCATGACCCGTTCATGGGGCGCGGCACCACGCTGCTGGAGGCGGCGCTCCTGGGGCGCGTGCCCTTTGGCTGCGATGTCAATCCGTTGAGCCTGGTTCTCGTGCGGCCCCGCCTGCGCCCGCCCGCGCTGGAACAAATCCGCCGCCGGCTGGCGGAAATTGACTTCCGCGATTCCGATTCCTTCCCGGAGGACCTCCTGGTTTTTTACCATCCGGAAACTTTGCGGGAGATCGCGGCGCTCAAGAAGTATCTATCGGGCCGCGGAAAATTGGACCCGGTGGACGAATGGATCGCGCTGGTGGCCCTCAACCGGCTGACCGGGCATTCGGCGGGCTTTTTTTCCGTGTACACCCTCCCGCCCAACCAGGCCGTCTCGGTCAAGTCGCAGCGGAAAATCAACGCCGACCGCAATCAAACCCCGCCGCGCCGCAAGGTGCCGGATTTGATCTTGAAGAAAAGCCGGATTCTCCTGAAGGATTGCGACGCGGACACGCGTTCGCGGCTGCGCGGCGTGGCGGAGAAAAGTCTGCTGCTCAACCAGCCCGCCCACGCGACCGCCCAGATTCCAGACGGGTGCGTTTCGCTGGTGGTTACTTCCCCGCCGTTTTTGGACGTGGTGGATTACGCGGGGGACAACTGGCTGCGCTGCTGGTTTCTCGGCATTGACGCCAAGGGGGTGAGGCTCACCGTGCCGAAGAAATTGGAGGAGTGGCAGTGCGAAATGACGGCGGTCTTCCGGGAACTGCGCCGGGTGCTGCGTCCGGGCGGGCACGTGGCGTTTGAAGTGGGCGAGGTTCGCGCCGGCAGGATCAAGCTGGAGGAGACGGTCGTTGCCTGCGGGCTGGAGGCCGGACTGCGGCCGGAGCTGATTCTGATCAACGACCAGAAGTTCACCAAAACGGCCAACTGCTGGGGCGTGGACAACAATTCCAAAGGCACCAACACCAACCGCATCGTCCTTTTCCGAAAAGACCGAGGTTGAAGATATGCGCAGTACTTGCGAAGTGAGAATTCGAAGCGTTAATATGCTGTTATGAAAGTCCGCAAGACTCTCTCCATCTCCCCCGAATCCGTCGCCAAGGGCAAAAAACTTGCCATCGAAACTGGCAGAAGCCTCTCGGCTGTCATTGAGGCCCAGTTGCTGGCGACTCCCTCTGACGCCGGCCTGGAGGGCGAGTACTGGCCCGGACCAGCGCTCAGACCGATTTCCCGCCCCGAAGACGCGCGCACCGCCTTCCTGAAGCGCAAACACGCTCCCCTCGTCCGGCATAAGAAACCCGGGTCGCGGATCGTGCCCAAAGGGCGGAAAAGCCCGCAGTCCGTGCGGGAAGCAGTGGCCGGATTGCGGAGGCTCCAAAAACAAATTGCCGCCCGGGAAAAAGGAAAACCGGAAATGACCTGGCAGGAATTTAAGTCAAGTGTGGAAGAGGGCCGCCCGTGAGCGCCAGATATGTGATTGACGCTTCGGTTGGGATTGCCGCTGGCGTCTCGCGATGAAACATTGAGAGAAGCAGCCCAACATTGCGGCTTGGATGTTGTCTGATCGCCCGGGCGCGAAGCGAGGGCGACGGTTCGTGTGCAGTAAAATTCTAAGCCGCCCTTTCAAACTTCCACGGCAAGATCGCTGCAATATCGCCTGCACTTGTCAAATACTCCCGGAACAACGCTCTGAATTTCGCCAGTAAAGGTGGCTCAATGACTTCCAGATCATCTTGGCTGTCCCACTCGGCCAAAGTGTCCTTAAGCCGCTCGTCAAGTGCGTCCATCTGATGTCGCCCATAACTTCGCACTTACACACCTTTGCACTGTAGCGGCGGTCTGTGACAGCCGCCAGCCTGTGTTTCTTCTCGGTTTGCGACGGTCACAGACCGCCGCTACACGATTCACTGAAAGATGGTCTGCTCGCTCTCCAGGAAGCCCTGCAGGTGCCGCAGGCGGGTCGGATGCCGCATCTTGCGCAGCGCCTTGGCCTCGATCTGCCGGATGCGCTCGCGCGTCACGTTGTACTGCCGCCCGATCTCCTCCAGCGTCCGCTCGTAGCCGTCCACCAGCCCGAAGCGCATCTCCACGATTCTGCGCTCCCGCTCGGTCAACGTGGCCAGCACGTCGCTCAAGGTGTCCTTGAGCAGGCTGTAGCTCGTCACGTCCGACGGGTTGGCCGCTTTTTTGTCCTCGATGAAATCACCCACGCTGGCGTCGTCGCCGTCGCCCACCGGCGCCTGCAGGGAGACCGATTGCTGCGCCATCTTCAAAATGGCGCGCACGCGCTCGACCGGCAGGTTGAGCTCGTCGGCGATCTCCTCCGGCTCGGCCTCGCGGCCCAATTCCTGCATCAGCCGCTTCTGCACTCGCATCAGGCGGTTGATGACCTCGATCATGTGGACGGGGATGCGCACCGTGCGGGCCTGGTCGGCCACCGCGCGGGTGATGGCCTGGCGAATCCACCAAATGGCGTAGGTGGAAAACTTGTAGCCGCGCTGGTACTCGAATTTCTCCACGCCCTTCATCAGGCCCATGTTGCCCTCCTGGATCAGGTCCAAAAAGGAGAGTCCGCGGTTGGTGTGCTTTTTGGCGATCGAGATCACCAGCCGCAGGTTGGCCGCCGCCATTTCGCATTTCGCCTGGTCGGCCCGGCCGGCGGCCTTTTTCATTTCCGCGTGCGCCCCCAAAAACTGCGTGTGCGGCATGCGGACAAATTTCTCCAGCGCCAGCAGCTTGGCGCGCTCGGCCGCGAGCTGGTGGGTGGCCGACGTGGATTTGCGCCGCTGCTGCAGCTCGTGGATCGTCCGCAAGGTGGTTTGAATCTGGTCCGAAACATTGTCCGACACCAGCATCACCTCCTCGGCCACTTTGGGCTTGTAATAAAACTTGGCGAAGTAGGCCTGGAGCGTCTTGTTGAGCCGGTCGAAATCCCGCAACGCCTTGGGCGGCGGCGCCTTGCCGTTGGCGGGCAGAGTGTGGTCGAAAGCCCTGTCCAGTTGCAAATCCAGCGTCCGGACCCGTTTGACCAGCCGGCGCAATGCCGTCAAATGAATGGCGCGGCTTTCCACTTTCTTGTCCACAATCACCCGGTCAAATCGCTCGCGGGGCGGATCGGACAGGAGCTTCTCGGCCAGCGTCACGTGCTCCTTGCCGGTGAAGCCGAAGGCGAAAAGAATGCGCCGGGCCTCCGTTTCGCCCTCTTCGATGCGCTTGCAGATCTCCACCTCCTGCTCCCGAGTGAGCAACGGCACCTTGCCCATCTGGCGCAGATACATCTGCACCGGATCGTCCAGGATATCCAGCCGGCTCTCTTCCTCCTCCTCCACCGGCTCGGCGGGTTTCGGGCGTTCCACATCCGGCGCCTCCACGATCTCCACCTCAAAGCTGCGCAGCCTCGAATACACCGCGTCCAAAACTTCCGGCGTCACCACCTCGTCCGGCAGCGCGTCATTGATGTCGTCGTAGGTCAGATAGCCCTGGTCGGCCGCCAGACGAAGCAGATCCTTGACCTTCTCGGCGATGACTGGGGATTCAATCGTAATGGCTCCCGTGGGCGAAATAGGGTTCGATTCGGCCGCCGCCGGGGGGTGGTGGCCGTTGGCGTTGTGGCCGTTGGCGCCGTTGTGGCCTTTGGACTTGCCGTTCGTCTCGGGGTCAAAGGTAAAACGGGCCTTCTTGGCCAGCACCCCTTTTTTCCCGGAACCCGAAATTGACTTGGCAACGCTTTGGCCCTTGTCCAAGCTGATTCTCTTTCTCAACATATAATTCTGACACCTCTTCAGGATTTGGGTTCATTAATGACGGCAAGAATTGCCGTTTATTAAATCCTGCAAAAATCCTGCAAAAAAACGCGGTTGATCGCATTCCAGACACCCGAACCAGACTACCCACAAAAGACCTCAGAACCACCGCTGCCGCATTAGAATACATACTGTTACGATTCTGTCAAAGCCAGAAATGCGATAAATTGACAAAATTTGTCACAATTTGGCGGAAATTTGATGTAACTTACTGGAAATGAACAGCTTACGAAAAATGACGAACTTTAACGTTAAAGTCCTCCCATCACCCTTTTTCCCACTTTTCATGGCCTATTTGGCGCAATGTGACAGTTGTGCGACGTTATCTTCATTCCGCAAAACCTCCGTAAGGGCCTTTCCAGTGTGGCTTTGCAACGAGGCCGCCACCGTTTCCGGCGTGCCTTCGACCACAATCTCCCCGCCTTCCTCCCCGCCTTCGGGGCCGAGATCAATGACCCAATCCGCCGACTTTATGACGTCCAAGTTGTGTTCGATCACCAACACCGAATGCCCCGCGCCGACCAGCCGTTGAAAGACCTTGAGCAACACCCGCACATCGTCGAAATGCAAACCTGTGGTCGGCTCGTCGAAAATGAACAGCGTCGGCTTTTCCCCGTCTTCCTCCGCCTTCTCCCGGCTCCCGCCTCCGCCGCCGCCCGCCAAATGACTGACCAGCTTGAGCCGCTGACTCTCCCATCCGGACAAGGTGTTGATCGGCTGGCCCAGCCGCACATAGCCCAGCCCCACTTCCTGCAATAGCTTCAAACCCGCCGCCGCCCGCCCCGCCGGACGCGACTCGCCGAAGCACTGTAGGAACACGACGGCCTCGTCCACCGTGGCTTCCAGCAAATCGGCGATGTTCCAGGCGCGATGGCCGGCCGGCTCCGCCATGACTTCGAGGATATGCGGACGATAACGCCGGCCGTCGCATTCCGGGCAGCGCACAAAAACGTCGCTCAGAAACTGCATCTCAATCTTCTCAAAACCCGCCCCGCGACAACGCTCGCACTGGCCCTGCGCCGAATTGAAACTGAAGGCGCTGGCGCCAAGGCCCCGTCGCCGGGCCGAGTCCGTCCCCGCGAACAGCTCGCGAATCTCGTCGAACGCCCCGATGTACACAGCCGGATTGGAACGCGGCGTGCGGCCGAGCAGAGACTGGTCCACCGCCACCACACGGCCCAGGCGCTCCCAGCCTTCGAGCAACAGGCCCGGCGCGGGAGGGGCCTTCACGTCCGGCGTTTCGGCGGCTTCCTCCCCCGCCGCGGGCGTCGCCGGCGGCGGGCCGGACAGCCGTTCCCGCAGCGCCGGCAGGAGCGCCTCGCGCACCAGTGTGCTTTTGCCGGAGCCGCTGACGCCCGTCACGCAGACAAACCGGCCCAGCGGAATCCGCGCGGTGAGGTCCTTCAAATTGTGCAATTTCGCCCCCCGAAGAACCAGAACGGGCGTGGCCGCGCCGTTTGTTTCTATTGACAGAGAGACTGGACGCCGCGCCGGGAGTTCGATCCGTTTTTTGCCCGCCAGATATTGCCCGGTCAGCGAGCGCGGCGCGCGCAATATCTCCTGGAATGTCCCTTGAAAAACCACCTCGCCGCCGGATTCCCCGTGGCCGGGGCCGAGATCAATGATCTGGTCCGCCGCGCGCATCACGCCCGCCTCGTGCTCCACCACCACAACCGTGTTCCCCGCGTCGCGCAATTGCCGCGCGATGCGCGTCAGGCGCGCCGTGTCGCGGGGGTGCAATCCCACGCTCGGCTCGTCCAGCACGAACAGAGTGTTCACCAGGCGCGAACCCAGGGAGGTGGTCAGGTTCACCCGTTCCGTCTCCCCGCCGGAAAGGGTGCGGGTCATGCGGTCCAGACTCAGGTAGCCCAGCCCGGCGTCCAGCAAAAATGCCAGGCGCGAGCGCGCTTCGTCCAAAGCCGGCCCCGCCGCGTCCGCCGCCCTGCCGCCCGTCCTTCCGCGCGTCAGCGAGTCAATAAAGTCCAGCGCCTGCCGCGCGGGCAGCCGG
>JBEKAN010000278.1:0-6570 GCA_050015895.1 Verrucomicrobiota bacterium | reverse complement strand
ACGCAGGGCCAGATCGAAACGATGACGGAGCACGCAAAAAGTTTCGGCGCGCGCGGGCTGGCTTACATCAAGGTGGAAAACGGCGAATGGAAATCGCCCATCGTCAAGTTTTTCAACGCCGGAGAGAAAGCCGCGCTGACCGGGAAATTGAAAATTGAGGAGAGGGACTTGATTCTCTTCGCCGCGGACCAGTGGCTCAACGCGTGCGAAATCCTGGGGAAAATCCGACTGTATTGCGCGGATATTTTGAAGACGCAGGGCAAGCTGGTCGTTCCGGCGGGCCAGTTCCATTTCCTGTGGGTCATTGAGTTTCCATTGCTCGGCTTCGACCGGGAGCAGAACCGGTGGTATTCCAGCCATCATCCCTTCACCGCGCCGGTGACGGAAGACATTCCGCTGCTGAAGAGCGACCCGAAAAAAGTCCGCGGCCAGCACTACGACATCGTTGTCAACGGCGTGGAGCTGGGCGGCGGCTCCATCCGCATCCACCGTCCGGACGTGCAAAAGACCGTCTTCGAGGACGTGCTGCAAATTCCGCCGGAGCTGGTGAAGGCGCGGTTTGGCTACATGCTGGAGGCCTTCAAATACGGCGCGCCGCCGCACGGGGGCATCGCGCTGGGATTCGACCGGATGGTGGCCATGCTCTGCGGGACGCCGAGCATCCGCGACGTGATCGCGTTTCCCAAGACCGCGAAGGGAACGGACCTGATGACCGACGCGCCGGCGACCGTGGAACCCAAGCAACTGCGCGAGCTGCACCTGGAATTGAAGCTGGCGAAGAAGGAGTAAGCCGTGTCCAGTGACGCACTTGCGACCAAGCCAAAATCCCGGTGGCGGCGCATGATGATGATCATCCTGTGCGCATCGGTTGGTTGTTATGCCTTGATTCTCCTCGCGGTTTTCCTGATGCAACGCCAGTTTCTCTATTTCCCGACAAAATTGCCGCTGGACAAGGCGGAGCATATCGCCGCCGCATCCGGCCTTCTCCCGTGGCGAGATGGAGCGGGCCGGTTCATCGGCTGGAGACTGCCCGCGACTTCTCCGTCGGCGGGGAATGTGCTGATCGTTCACGGCAACGCGGGTCGCGCGCTGGACCGGGATTATCTGGCGACGCCCATTCACGCCGCCGCCGCGCTGAACGTGTATATCCTCGAATATCCGGGGTACGGCGCGCGCGACGGCTCGCCGGACAAGGAGAGTTTATTCGCGGCGGCGGACGACGCCCTGGAAAACCTGCCCGCGAACTTGCCGGACTATATTGTCGGGGAATCATTGGGGGCGGGGGTCGCCGCGCATCTGGCGCGCAAATATCCGGCGCGGGTGGCGGGAGTCGTTCTTTTCGCGCCGTACGACAGGCTTGCGTCGGTCGCCCAGAGCCAGATGCCATTTTTTCTGGCGTACTTCTTGTTGCGGGACCGTTTCGCCCCCGCCGACGACCTGGAGAATTATCGCGGCCCGATAAAATTTGTCGTCGCGGGCGCGGACGAGATCATTCCGCCCAAGTTCGGCCAGCGGCTTTGCGAGGGATATTCCGGCCCGAAGAACCTGCAGGTGATTCCGGGCGCGCACCACAACGACATTCCCGAACAATCCGCGGACTGGTGGCGGGAAGTGGTTGCCTTCTGGCGGCAGCATCCTGTGGAGAATTGAAAAAGGGCCGCCGCCGGATCAACAGAAAGGGCAGGCTTGAGGGCCTGCCCTTTGCGAAGTGAAGAGTCTTCCGGTTGCGTCTATCCCGCCAGGGGCTGGTCGGTCAGGGAGAGCGGCTCGGGGGGAGGCGGCTCCTCGACAGGGATCGGCTCGACCAGGGGCTTCAAATCCACCCGGCGATGCAAGGTGTAGCCGGTGCCGGCCGGAATGATGTGGCCCATGATGACGTTTTCCTTGAAGCCGCGCAGGTAATCCACCTTGCCCATCGTCGCCGCCTCGGTCAAGACGCGGGTGGTGTCTTGGAAGGAGGCGGCGCTCAGGAAGCTCTCGGTCTCCAGGGAGGCCTTGGTGATGCCCAGCAGGACGGGCTGGGCCTCGGCGGGCTTGCCGCCCATTTTTTCGACGCGGGCGTTCTCCTTCTCGAACTCGATCTTGTCAATTTGCTCGCCCCAGAGGAACTGGGTGTCGCCCGGCTCGGTGACGCGGACCTTGCGCAGCATCTGGCGGACGATGATTTCAATGTGCTTGTCGTTGATGGTCACGCCCTGGAGGCGGTAAACCTCCTGGACCTCGTTGACGAGGTGCTCCTGCAATTCCTGCGGGCCGCAGATGTCCAGGATTTCATGGGGGTCCACCGGGCCTTCGGTCAGTTGCTGGCCTTTCTTGACATAATCGCCCTTGAAGACAATGACGTGCTTGCCGATGGGGATGAGGTGCTCCTCCTCCACGCCGGTCTGGGGGTCCTTGATGAGGATGGTGCGCTTGCCGCGGACGCTGGGGCCGAAATCCACGACGCCGTCAATCTTGGAAATCTCCGAGGCGTCCTTGGGTCGGCGGGCCTCGAACAACTCGGCCACGCGGGGCAGACCGCCGGTGATGTCCTTGGTCTTGGAGGACTTGCGCGGGGTCTTGGCCATGAGGGTGCCGGCGACGATTTTGTCGCTCTCGCTGACGACGATGTGGGCGCCGGAGGGGATGGGATAATTGGCGATCGGCTCGCCTTTGTCGGTGCAGATGACGATTTGGGGATGGAGGTCCTCCTTGTGCTCGATGATGACCATGGCCTCCTGGCCGGTGGTCTCGTCCACCTCCTGTTTCATGGTGACGCCCTCGATGATGTCGGCGAATTTGACCTTGCCGGCCTTTTCGGAGAGGATGGGGACATTGTAGGGGTCCCATTGGACAAAGGCCTCGCCCTTCTTGACGCGGGCGCCGTTTCTGAGGGAGATGACGGAGCCGATGACCAGGGTGTGGGTCTCCAACTCGCGGCCGTCGTCGGCGAGGATGGCGATGGAGCCGTTTTTGTTGAGGACGATGTTGTTGCCGTCCTCCAGCTCGACGAGGCGCAGTTCGTTATATTTGACGATGCCGTCGCACTTGGACTTGATCTGGGGCTGCTTGAAGACCTGGGAGGCGGTGCCGCCGATGTGGAAGGTGCGCATGGTGAGCTGGGTGCCCGGCTCGCCGATGGACTGTGCGGCGATGATGCCGACGGCCTCGCCGCGCTTGATCATGCCGCCGGTGGCCAGGTTGCGGCCGTAGCAATTGGCGCAGATGCCGTATTTGCTCTCGCAGGTGAGGACGGAGCGGATGCGCAGCTTCTCCACGCCGGCGGCCTCGATCAGGCGGCCCTTGGCCTCGTCAATGAGTTCGTTGGACTTGACGAGGATTTTCTTCAAGTTGGCGGGATCGGGGACGTCCTCGCAGGCGATGCGGCCAATGACGCGCTCGCTGAGTTTGACGACCTCGTCCTCGCCCTCGTAGATGGCCTGGACCCAGATGCCGTTGTTGGTGCCGCAATCCTCCATGCGGATGATGACATCCTGGGCGACATCCACCAGCTTGCGGGTCATGTAGCCGGAGTCGGCGGTTTTGAGGGCGGTGTCGGCCAGGCCCTTGCGGGCACCGTGGGTGGAGATGAAGTACTCCAGGACGGTGAGGCCCTCGCGGAAGTTGGAGAGAATGGGTTTTTCGATGATGTCGCCGCTGGGTTTGGCCATGAGGCCGCGGACGCCGGCGAGCTGGCGGACCTGCTGGCGGTTGCCGCGGGCGCCGGAGTCCACCATGAGGGAAACGGGGTTGTACTCCAACTTGCCGTGGTTGGCCTCGAGGGTGCGGAGCATGACGTTGGCGATCTGGTCGGTGCAATGGGTCCAGATGTCCACGACCTTGTTGTAGCGCTCGCCCGGGGTGATGACGCCTTTGCGGTATTGTTTTTCGACGTCGGAAATCTGCTTTTGCGCGTTGTGGATTTCCTGCTCCTTCTCCTTGGGGATGATCATGTCGTCAATGCCGATGGAGCAACCGGAGCGGGTGGCCGCGCGGAAGCCCAGCTCCTTGAGTTTGTCGAGCATGACGACGGTCTTCTCGTGGCCGCAGACTTTGTAGCAGGTCCAGATCAGCTCGCCGAGGGTGGCCTTGCCGGCCACGCGGTTGAGGAAGCCCATTTCTTCGGGCCAGATTTCGCTGAAAATGACGCGGCCCACGGTGGTCTCGATGACATTGTGCTCGGAGTCGCCGTACTGCGTCTTGCGGCCGCGGTCCGGATTGGCCAGACGCACACGGGTGTGGAATTTGACGCCGCCGTCGCTGTAGGCGAAGATGACCTCGTCCTTGGAGCCGAAGAGCATGGGGGGCGCGGCCTCCTTTTTGGCGCGCGGCTCGGCGGTCAGGTAGAAGCAGCCCAGGGTGATGTCCTGGGTGGGCGTCATGATGGGCCGTCCGCTGGAGGGGCTGAAGATGTTGTTGGGGGCCATCATGAGGAGGCGGGCCTCCATCTGGGCCTCGACCGAGAGGGGCACATGGACGGCCATCTGGTCGCCGTCAAAATCGGCGTTGTAGGCGGTGCAGACCAGGGGGTGAATGCGGATGGCCTCGCCCTCGATCAAGATCGGCTCGAAGGCCTGGATGGAGAGGCGGTGGAGGGTGGGGGCGCGATTGAGCAGGACGGGGTGGCCCTTGGTGACCTCCTCCAGGATGTCCCAGACTTCCGGGGACTGGCGCTCGATCATTTTCTTGGCGGAACGGACGGTGTGGACATAGCCCAGTTCCTTGAGGCGGCGGATGATGAAAGGCTCGAAGAGGACGAGGGCCATTTTTTTGGGCAGGCCGCACTGGTGGAGCTTGAGTTCCGGCCCGATGACGATGACGGAGCGGCCGGAGTAATCCACGCGTTTGCCGAGCAAATTCTGGCGGAAGCGGCCGCTCTTGCCCTTGAGCATGTCACTCAGGGATTTGAGGGCGCGGTTGCCGGCGCCGGTGACGGCGCGGCCGTGGCGGCCGTTGTCGAAGAGCGCGTCCACCGCCTCCTGCAACATGCGTTTTTCGTTGCGGATGATGACCTCGGGGGTCTTGAGCTGGAGAAGGTTCTTGAGGCGGTTGTTGCGGTTGATGACGCGGCGGTAGAGGTCGTTGAGGTCGGAGGTGGCGAAGCGGCCGCCTTCGAGCGGGACCAAGGGGCGCAAATCCGGCGGGATGACGGGCAGGACGGTGAGGACCATCCATTCGGGCCGGGCCTTGGAGGAAAGGAAGGCGGAAAGGAGCTTGATGCGTTTGGCGACCTTCTTGCGGATCTGCTTGCTCTTGGTCTCGGTCATGGCGACGGAGAGATGGTTAATCTGCTTCTGCAAATCCACATTGCCCAGGGCCTCGCGCACGGCCTCGGCGCCCATTTTGGCGGTGAAGCCGTCGGCGCCGTAGGTCTCGCGGGCCTCGCGGTATTCGTGCTCGCTCAACAACTGATGCAATTTGAGCGGAGTGGAGCCGGGGTTGATGACCATGTAATCCTCGTAATAAATGACCCGTTCGAGATTGCGCGCGGTCATGTCCAGGACCAGCCCCAGGCGGGAGGGCATGCACTTGAAGAACCAGATGTGGGAGACGGGCACGGCCAGCTCGATATGCCCCATGCGCTCGCGGCGGACGCGGGCGAGGGTGACTTCCACGCCGCAGCGGTCGCAAACCACGCCGCGGTGCTTGATGCGCTTGTATTTGCCGCAGGAACATTCCCAGTCCTTGACGGGCCCGAAGATGCGCTCGCAAAAGAGGCCGCCTTTTTCGGGCTTGAAGGTGCGATAATTGATGGTCTCCGGGTTTTTGACCTCGCCCTTGGACCAGGCGCGGACGGCTTCGGGGGAGGCGACCGAGATGGCGACGTATTCGACCTGGTTGACCTTGTCCAAGCCAAGCAGCTCGCGGGCTGTTTCTTTGGTGGTACTTGTGCTCATGGGAATTTCAGTTGGGCGCAAATCGCGTCATGTTTTGCCGGGTCACTTCAAGCTGGTCAGGGACTGGGCCTGGGCCGCCGCCGCCTGCTCGACTGGGTTGGAATAACCGACTTTGACGTCCATGGCCAGGGACTGCATTTCCTTGACCAGGACGTTGAAGGATTCGGGGACGCCCGCCTCCAGGCAATTGTCGCCCTTGACAATGCTCTCGTAAATGCGGGTGCGGCCCTGGACGTCGTCGGACTTGACGGTGAGCAATTCCTGGAGGCTGTAGGCGGCGCCGTAGGCTTCCATGGCCCAGACCTCCATTTCGCCGAAGCGCTGGCCGCCGTATTGGGCCTTGCCGCCCAGGGGTTGCTGGGTGACCAGCGAATAAGGCCCGACGGCGCGGGCATGGATTTTGTCGGCGACCAAATGGCCCAGTTTCATCATGTAGATGTAGCCGACGACAATTTCCTGGTCGAAGACCTCGCCCGTGCGGCCATCTGTGAGCAGGGTCTTGCCGTGTTCGGGCAGCTTGGCGGACTTGAGATATTCGCGGATGTCCTTTTCCTTGATGCCGTCGAAGACAGGGGTGGCGAATTTGAGGCCGAGGAAGCGGGCGGCCCAGCCGAGGTGGGTTTCCAGGACCTGGCCGACGTTCATGCGCGAAGGGACGCCGAGCGGGTTGAGCACAATGTCCATCGGCGTGCCA
>JBEKAN010000277.1:0-6600 GCA_050015895.1 Verrucomicrobiota bacterium | reverse complement strand
GGAGGATCGAGCAGTCCTTTTTGCGGCGCAAGCCTTCGACCGGCTTGTCCTCCATTGTGAGGACCTGGCTGGCATGGAGGATTTGGAGGCGTGGATCGCGGCAGGCGAGGCGGGCCAAGGCAGGCATGATTTCCTCCTGGCGGCCCACCAGGAAAAGCTCGGTGATGGCGGGGTTGGATTGCAGGGCCAGAGTGGCGCCGAGGATAATAACATCGGGGCCGTGATCGCCACCCATCACATCCACAACGATTCGCATAGATGAAAAGGGCGCGAAACCAGAGGCGACGCGCCCCCCAAATCCGAATTAAGCGGTGGCTTCGACAGAAATGACCTGGCGGCCCTTGTAAAAGCCGCAAGACGGGCAAACCCGATGCGGGACGTAGGGGGCGGCGCATTGGGGGCATTGGTTGAGCTGCGGCAGCTTGAGGACGCTGTTGTAAGCGCGGCGCATCCGCTGGCGGCTGTGTGAGGGCTTGCGTTTTGGAACTCCCATAACTTGTTGTCTGTTAAAACTTTAGTTTGTTCAACTCGGCCCAGGCCGACACGCTCTGCGTCGGGCTGGGCTGCTTTTTCTTTTCACTGTTCGCGTCTAAACGATTGGGCAGTCCGGCGCAATCGGCCTCGCACAACGGATGTTGCGGAAACTCAAGCAGAATATCCTCCCGCAGGTAAGGCGTCAAGTCCACGGAATCGTTCTTTAGCGCGGCTTTTTCCGGGCCGTCCAGAGGCAGGTGCAAGGCCCAATCCGCCAGGACCAGGCGGAACTGGAAGGGCTTGAGGCAGCGGGCGCACTCGCAGTCCAGAGCGATCTTCAACTGGCCGCGGACCAGAACATCGCGCCCGGCCAGGTGGGCCGTCAAGTCATAAAGCAGCGGGAGCCGGGCGCGGACCAGCTCGTCCGGGGCGTCCAGGCGCAGGTCGGAGACGGGGAGTTTGCCTTTGAGGCGCAGGTCCTTTTCCTCCAGGTGACGGATGTTGATGAGCAAGGGCATGGGAGGGCCTATTTTTTGAGTTTTGCGGCCAGGGCCAGCCGGATGGAATCGGGGACGTACGGGGCGATGTTGCCGCCCAGGCGGGCGATTTCTTTGATGATGTTGGAGCTGATGAAGGTGTAGGTTTCCTTGGGCATCATGAAAATGGTCTCCGCCCGCTCGTTCAACTTGCGGTTCATCAGGGCGAGTTGGAATTCGAACTCAAAGTCCGAAACGGCCCGCAGGCCGCGGATGATGGCGTGGCCACCCTGGCGGTCCACGTAATCCACCAGCAGGCCGTCAAAGGAGTCGGCCTCGGCCTTGGGGATGGTCTGGATGGCGTCTTTGACCATTTCCAGGCGTTCTTTGAGGGTGAAGAGCGGTTTTTTGGCCTCACTGGCCGCGACAGCGACGACGACGCGGTCAAAAAGCTTCGCCGCCCGCTCCACCAGGTCCAGGTGGCCGTTGGTGATGGGATCGAAACTGCCGGGATAAATCGCCGTGCGCATGGGATCAATTTAGCAAGGGGCGGCGGGGGTGCCAGACTTAATTTTGGCGGGGGAGAGAAACTGCGTGCCGGGCCGGCGGTTCCGGGGTAGAGTGCGGCGCAGTGAACGACGCGCGCCACATCCACAATCTCACCTTGGTGGGGTTCATGGGCGTGGGCAAGAGCACCGTCGGGCGCATCGCCGCCGAACAACTGCGTTTCAACTTTGTGGACACCGACTCGCTGATCGAGTCCCGCCTCGGAATGTCCGTCGCCGACATCTTCGCCCGGGAGGGAGAGGCCGCGTTCCGCCAATACGAAAAGCAAGAGGTCGCCCATTTGGCCGGGCAGCGCGGGCTGGTCATCGCCGCCGGCGGCGGGCTGGTGATGGACGCGGCGAACCTGGCCAGCCTCAAGACCCATTCGCTGGTGGTCTGCCTGTGGGCGGCGCCGGAGACGATCTGGGAGCGCGTGCGCGACCAGTCGCACCGTCCGTTGCTGCGGGCGCCGGACCCGCAGGCCAAAATCCGCGAGATGCTCGCCGCGCGCGCGCCCGCCTATCGCCAGGCCGACGTCCTGATCCACAGCGGCTTTCGCCCGCCAAGCGAGGTGGCGCAACACGTGGTGCAACATTTCATCCTCAAGTCGAAATAGTGAAGACGGTCATCCAGGAGCGCGCCCGCCAACTGGGCTTCGACGCCTGCCAATTCACCACCGCCCTTCCGCCGGACAACGCGGCCCATTTTGAACGCTGGCTTGCCGAGGGCCGCCACGGCGGGATGGCCTGGCTCCAACGCAACGCGCACAAACGGGTCGCCCCGGCGCAAGTCCTCGCCGGCGCCCGGAGCGTCATCACCCTGGCGGCCAGCTACGCGACCAGGCAACCGGAGCGGCCCGCCGCCGCGCCGTGCGACGGGGAGATCGCCCGCTACGCGCGATTCTCGGACTACCACGATGTGCTGGGCGCCCGGCTCAAAACGCTCGCTGATTATGTCAACCAACTGGGCGGCGCGGCGACCCGCTCGTTGTGGTATGTGGACACCGGGCCGTTGCTGGAGCGGGACCTGGCCCAGCGCGCCGGATTGGGGTTCATCGGCAAACACACCAACCTGATCAGCCGGCAGTTGGGCAACTGGTTTTTCCTGGCGGAAATTCTCACCACGCTGGCCCTGCCGCCCGACGCGCCGGAGAGAAACCATTGCGGCTCCTGCGCGCGCTGCCTCGCGGCCTGCCCGACCGGCGCCATCACCGCCCCGTTTGAACTGGACGCGCGCCGCTGCATCTCTTATCTGACCATCGAGTTGCAAGGCCCCATCCCGGTGGAGCTGCGTGCGGCGATGGGGAATCGGATTTACGGGTGCGACGACTGCCTGGCGGTTTGTCCGTGGAACCGTTTTGCGCGCGAGGGTGCGCTGATGGCCGCGCATCGCCGCGAAGACTTGTCCGCGCCCGACTTGGCGGGGTTGTTGTCGCTGGACGAGGCGGCTTTCCGGGCGCGCTTTGACGGGACGCCCATTTTGCGGGCCAGGCGGCGCGGGTTTTTGCGCAACGTCTGCGTCGCCCTGGGGAATGTGGGCGGCGAAAGCGCGCTGGCCGCGCTGCGGCGCGCGGCCTCCGATCCCGAACCGCTGATCGCGGAACACGCGGTGTGGGCGATGGGGCGGATCGAGGCCATGCATACTTGAAAAAAAAGCGGCTGGCCTCCGTTTGCATCCAGAGGCCAGCCGCGCGTGCTCGGACCCATCAAGTCCGTGTAAGGCTTACGACATTTGAGGTTTGGCGGTGAGCATGATTTCCTTGCCTTTGGACTTGCTGGCGGTCACGAAGTAAACGGCGCCGGCGGCGATCCAGAGGATGGAGAAACCCAGGGCGATGTAAGGCTCGTGCCAGCTCATGCCCGCCACGCCGAAGGCCGGGATGGGGCCGAGCAGGTAGAACAACATGCAACCAAAGTTGGCCAGCAGGCCGAACACCGGGACAAACATGTGTTTGAACCCGTGGAAGGAGTGGTGCTCCCGGAACGCCACCACGCACACGATGCAGGTGGTCATGTAGAGCAGGAACGTGCCGAAGTTGCTGATCAGCGTGATGACCAGCACTGAGTTGGGCAAGTAGGTGTAGGCGTGCGGCGAGAATATGCCGATGCTGTACCAGAAGTTGTGTTTGTCCAACTGCGCCAGGTCGGTGCTTTGGCCGCCCAGATAGATCACAGTGCTCAGGATGCCCACGATGGCCGAAAGCCCCACCAACATCCATATCGCCCTGTGCGGAGAGAGGTTCCTGGGGTGCAAGGCGCCGAAGCTGCCGTGGACTTCCTCGTCGCGGCCCATGGCGTAAGTCACCCGCGCGCCGGTGTTCATGCAGGAGAGAGTGGTGCCGATCAGGGCCAGGAACACCGTGAAGGCCTGGATCAGCATGAAGGCTTTTCCGGCCGAATAGCTGCCAAACGCCCAGGTGCCCACCAGCACCATCATGTCCCCCAGCGGCGCGCTTGAGGCCCCGGCGTTGGACATGGTGTAACCGCTGTTCAAGAAGTAATTGGCGGCGAAATACTCGAACAGGTAACAGACCGCGCCTTGGATCGCCAGCGAGAGCAGGACCGCGCGCCCGATGTCCTTCTTTGGATTCTTGGCCTCGTCACCCATCGAGGTGACAGACTCGAAGCCGACGAGCAGCAGGATCGCCACGCAGGCCTGCACCATGATGGCGCTGAAGGAATGGAAACCCACCACGGACTTGGGACTCGTGTGGAAGTTAAATGTGGTTGGGTCCTTTGCGGTGCCCGCCCCTGTGACCGCGACCTCGGGCTTGTAGCTCAGGATGAACGGGTCGGCGGTCGGTTTGCCATCCTTGTCCAGAATCGTGTTGCCCTTGTCGTCCGCCTTCCAGACCGGATAGGGGTCGCCTTCGCCCAGGCCCATGGCGGTCAGGCCGGCCAGATCCACGGCGTTGGTGTTCTTGGCCTTGTCCAAGTCGTCCTTGGTCACTTGGCGGTCTTGTTGCTTGTAAATGGGCAGCTTGGTTTTGTCATCCACTTTGGGCGTGTTGTCGGCCCAGGTGTCCTGCACCGGCTTGCCCTTGTCATCCACGACATTGACCTGGGCCACATTGTATTGGATCGGGGTTCCATTGGAAAGGTGCCAGCCAACCGAGCCGTCCTTGTGACTGGTGCGATAGGCGATGGCCATGATGGAGAAAACCACCAGCGCGGAGATTTGGATGATGTTGATCGCCATGTTCACGGCCGTCGTGCCGTTGACGCCGCGGTAGGCGATGTATCCCACCACCAGGGCGAACCCGACACAGAAGAGCCACATGAAGATCGGGCTGTTATACGTGCCGCTGAACGTGTTCGGCCAGAGTTGGCCCGCCAGCCAGCCCGCCAGGATCGCGGTCACACCCACCATCAATCCGCTATAGACCCAGTAATACAAGTGGCTGTTCCAACCGGTCATGAACTTGATGACCCGCGCCCACCGGAAGGCCTTGGTCTTGGACAGGAAGGCCTGTTCCGCGAAGAGGTAGGAGGAGCCCGCTCCGGGGTAGAGCTTGGAGAGTTCCGCGTAGCTCAGAGCGGTGGCGAAGCACAAGACGAGCGCCACCACGATCCCAATCCACATGGCGCACCCCGCCGTGGGCGCGCCGTACAAGGATTGCTCCTGATAAGTGAGCCAGAGGAAGGCCCCTGGCGCAATGAGGGCCATCGCGTTGATCGTCAGGCCCGTGAGGCCCAACGTGGGTTTCATTGTGGTCGGTTTTTCCGACGTTGGATTAGCTGATGCCATAGTTTTGTTTATATGTTTTTTCTGTCGGTTGTTAACGTGTTTGGAACGCGGCAACGCGCCTCATGCCATAAAACAGGCGCGTGGCCGCCGGCGATTCCGAATCGCCACCTAACTCCCGCTGCGTATTCATTTTTCGTACCATTAACGAGCCTTTAGCAAAGGCGGTGCCAGCGGTTTTTTCGTGAAGTTCGCAAGTGTTTGAAGGACAGCAACTTGCGAATAATGGCGACATTTATATTAACAATCGTTTAACATATTTGGTGATTATTTTAACATTATGTTAACTTCGAGAATCGTTCTAAACAGGGGGATTGGTTTGTTTTGTTCAGCTTGTAGTTTTACAAACAATGAGAATTGATGGAACTAATGGGCAGATATATAGGGCGTCCGGTTTCATTAAAATTCCATAAATACGAAAAAGTTCGTTGACATTACGAATAGTTTCGTGCATGCGGCCGCACAAAGGATAAACATTGAGCCGGTTCATCATGAAAAAAAGCAGTCTCCCCAAACCCACCGAGGGCGAACTGGCCATTCTCAGCGTCCTCTGGCGGCGCGGCCCCCGCACGGTGCGGGAAGTGCATTCGGAATTCAACCAGACGCGGGAAACCGGCTACACGACGGTGCTGAAAATGCTCCAAATCATGACGGAAAAAGGGCTGGTGACGCGGGATGAAACGCGGAGGACGCACGTCTATCACGCGGCGCTGGCGCAAAGCGAGGCGCAGCGGCGGCTGGTCGGCGACCTGCTGGAGCGGGTGTTCGACGGCTCGGCCCACCGGCTGGTGCTACAGGCGCTTTCCACCAAAAGGGCGTCGCCGGAGGAATTGGCCGAAATCCGCCAAGTGCTGAATGAGATGGAGGGAGGCGGGAATGATTAGGATTAGGATTAGGAAAACGACCTTTGAGAGGGAGGGAGGGGGCGGATGAATGTCTTGCTTCAATGGGGCGGCCACCCGGTAGTTCACCGGCTGGGCTGGACATTGTTGCATTTTCTTTGGCAGGGGGCGGTGGTGGCCGGACTTTTTGCGGTGGCGCAAATTTGGCTGCCGAGGCGTTCCAGCAACGCGCGATATTGGGCGGGTTGCCTGACGCTGCTGCTGATGCTGGCGGCGCCGGTGATCACCTTCCTGATCTTGGGCGCGGCGCGAACGGTTCCGGCGGCGTTTGCGGCGGGTGGAACGGGGTACAGCGCGGCTGACCGGGCCGCGCTTGCCGAACCCGCCCGCATGTTGGCGCCGGATGGACAACATGGACAACGTGGACAAAATGGACAGCCTCGCGCCGCGTAAGGAAGCCGGGCTGAACATTCAATATTTGGCGGCGGTCATAGACCGCCGCTACAGGCTGCCCCGGC
>JBEKAN010000276.1:0-6605 GCA_050015895.1 Verrucomicrobiota bacterium | reverse complement strand
AGGCATTTCCACCAAGGAACTTTACGCCTTCGTGGACCGCATGAATCGGGTCTTCTTGAGAGGCGACCTGCAAGACCCGAAGACTCTGGAGGCGTTCAGGGAAGTTCGCGAGGCTTTGGCCGATGCCCGCGAGACCAACAAGCGGGCCCGCACTCGAATTCAATGTTACTACGTTGTCAACGGCCAGAACGTCTCCCAAACCGATGCCGGGAAAATCCAGGAAATCCGCGATACGTTTTCGCACGACCGGCAAGCGTTCGGATTCACCTTTGAAACCTATGGCGGCCTGGACATCTACAGCCTATACGCTTACGGGCGCATACCAATCCAGGAGGAGCTCCTGGACATCACCTACGAAATGGGGGACAGATCATTCCTCCATCACAATATAGGCGCCAAGCCGAACGGAATGCCGGAGCAGGTGCTCGTCGGCTTCGTGAATGTGAACCAGTTGATCCGCTTGGTCGACCGCTACAGCAACAACGAACTCTTTGAGAAAAATGTGCGTTTGTTCCTCGGCACGGGCAAGGAGGTCAATCGGCGCATCATTGAAACCATCACTGGCAATCAGAGCGTTTGGTTCGGATTCATGAACAACGGTGTCAGTATCACCGCCGACACCCTCGATGTAAATCTCCCGCCCAGCAAACAGAAAGTCAGAGTTCGGCTGAGAGGCATGCAGATCATCAACGGTTGCCAGACCGTCAACGCCCTTTACCACGCCAAATACGCGCCAGAGCTCAAAGACCGCTTCCAAGGCAACTCCAGTGTCTTGGTCCGCATCTACCAGATTGCGCCGCAGAACAAGCCTTTCCTCGACGCGCTGATTATCGCCACGAACTCGCAAAACGCAATCCGCCCCGAGGATTTGTTGTCGAACGACAGCATCCAGAAGACGCTCCAGCAAATTTACCACGAGTACAATGTTGGCTACGAACGGAAGGAAGGCGAAACGCTGCCAGGTCACGGTTATTTGATGTTGTTCACCAAGGAGCAGGCGGGCATGGCCTATCTGGCTGTGTTCATGGGGGCCAGTTCCAGACTCCGCAACTCACTGAGCCGCCGGGAATTTTTCCGGCAGGGAGATGACTATTATCGGGCCTTTAATCTGCGAGGATCCGATGGAGACGCTCAGCCGGGTGCGTTGCCGGATGGTTTTAAGCCAGGTGAGCCGGCCAACCAGCGCGCCCTGCAAATACTAGCTGCGCGCTCTTTGGAGGAAGGCTGTCGGTCCGGAATCGCCGACATCCAGAGCACGCAGGAGCGTGGTTCACTCCGCAAAGGAGCATATTACCTGGCGCGATGCATCTATCTAAAGCACCAGACCAAAATTGACGAATTGGTCTCAATGGCCGCGCGTGAAGCCCGCAAAGCTGAAGTTGCGCGGAAGCTCATTGACGAGATCTCAGGCGTTGTCAAGGCGTCCTTCAATAACGCGCGTAAACTGTTTCAGGAGGCCCTCAAGGACTACCTGGAAAAGGAAGGTGGGAATGAAGACGCGGCTCTGAAGAACTCCCTGTTTGCCAAGAAGGTCGATGCGCTGGCACAACCGCCTCAGCCTAGAACAGTTGAGGCGCAAGAATAGGAGAGGTGGATAATGGCTGGCGTCCGGAACGAATCCAGACAAGAAACAACATGGTCAGCCCTCGTGAAATTCCGCTCACAGATAAAGATGCTTAACTTAGAAAAGTTTCTCTAAGATGTCGCCGCTCATTTCTTCCCGGATTTGGCATCGAGGATGGCGCGGATGATTTCGGTGCGCTGCGCGTCGCCGACGAAGAGGTCCCCGGGATAAGTGCGGCAGGCCAGGATGGAGTCGGAGATGCGGCTGGCCTGGGTGAAGTCGGCCGCCAGGCCGGCCAGGTACTGGAGACGCAGGTTGGCGTCGCGGTTGATCTGGGCGTCGGCCAGCCAGGGCCTCAGATCGGACGCCCGCCCGCCATAGGTGGTGAGAAGATTGAAGATCGTGGGGAAACCCACCTCCGTGAGCGACTGGCTGACCGCTTTTTCGCGCAGAACACGTCCTTCCATCGCGTCCAGATCTATGCGCAGGGGTCCCAGGCCGCCCAAGAGAACCACATCGTAGCCTTCTCCGTTCTGGTCGTTGCTCCAGAGGGTGCCGTCGGGGAAAACATCGAAAAAGGTGGCCAGTTCGCTTTTGACGGCGGGCAGATCGCTCTCATAGAGCGGCACCCATTGGGTGACCAAACCGCCGGCATTCAGGCGCCGCTGGCACAACTGGAAGTAATCGCGGGTGTACAGTGTGGCGGCGCCTTTGACCCACGGATGGATGGGGTCGGAGGTGATGATGTCGAAGTTCTCGCGGGTGGTGAGGACAAAATGGCGCGCGTCGTCGAAGACGATTCGCACACGCGGGTCGTGGCAGACATCGTAATTCTCGTTTGTGAAATAGCCGGTGATGACGGAGGGGATCAAGGGTTCGATTTCGCAGATGACCACGTTGGTGACCTCTGGATAGGTCAGAAAAGAGCCGGCGGTGATCCCCGCCCCGCAGCCGACGACCAAAATGGAGCGGGGATGGGGATGAATCAACGCGGGCAAATGGCCGAGCATGCGCTGCAATCGCATGTCCTGGGGATCGGTGGAGGCCTCGATCTTGCCGCTGATGTGGAAATTGCGCGCGCCGCCGCCGTTCATTTTGGTGACGGCGACGGAGGCGTTCATGCCCTCGCCCATGTAGAGGAGTTCGCGGTCCTCGCCATACACGGCCAGATAGCGGCCCAGGGCGACCAGCCTCCAGGGAACCGGCGGGACGGAGGCCACCAGCAAAACGGCCAGCCCCGAGCCGACCAGCAACGAAAGAACGGGGAGAAGGATTCCGGACGGGGGCGGGAAATGCGATGGTTCCTCTGAAGCAGTGGCCGCGGCCGGATCCGGCAAGGAAGAGATCAGCAGGAGCAGGCCGGAGAGGGAGGACAAGGCGATGAGGACGCGCTGGGTTTGTTGCGTGCCCACCCAGGCGATCATGATCAAGCTGGCGCCCAGCGCCCCAACAATCGCGCCGACCGTGTTGGCGGCGTACACCCTGCCCACCAGCCGCCCCGGGTCCTGACCCCGCGCCGCCACCGAGGCCAGGGCGAGCGGAAAACTCGCGCCCCAGAGGACCGTCGCCGGGAGCAACGCGCACAAGGAACGCACCAGATCGAGTTGGAAGAGGTACATGGGATCGGGACCTTGGGCGGAATTGGGGTTCAGGGAGGGATTGACCGGCCAATAAGGAAGCGAACTGGTCAGCATCCAGGCGGCATACGCCATCGCCGCCGCCAGGAGCATCTGGCACCAGCCCAAGTAGAGGCGGGGGCGCGGGGCGTTGCGGGCCACCAAAGACCCGGCCGCGCTGCCGAGGCCAAGCCCCGCCAGAAACACGGCCAAAATGATGGAAAAAGTATAGACCGTCGCGCCGAGCATCAAGGAAAGCAACCGCGTCCAGATCACTTCGGCGGCCAGGGCGCACATGCCCGACAAGGCGATGGTGACATAGACCCAATTGGCGCCCGGCGCGGGGGGAGGCGGCGCGGCCTTTTCCTCCGCGCGCCGAGAGCAATGGGGGGTCAGCGAGGCCAGGCCGAAGGCGCTCAATGCCACCGTGGCATTGATGGCGGCGGCGACATACGTTGCCGTCGCCATGTCGAACTTGCGGAGAAGATAAAAGCCGGCGAGCAGACAACCGACGACCGCCCCGGCGGTGTTGCCGGCGTAGAATAGCCCCAGCCAGGACATTCCCTGGGCGGTGGACCGCACCCATCGGGATATGGCGGGCAACGTGGCGCCCATCAAAAACGTGGGCGGCAGCAAACAAACCGAGGCCACCAGACCGCGCAGCACAATGCCGGTCAGACCCTCCCCGGCGTGAGGGGCGTAAACGCGTCCGACGGCGGGGACGGCGAACAACACCGTGACGCCCAGAACGGCCATGCCCGACTCGAGCGCGGCATAGACGCGCAAAGGATGACAGCGTTCCGGGATGATTCCAGCCAGAACCAAGCTGCCCAGGCACATTCCCCCCATGAAGGTGCCGAGCAGGACCCCGAGGGAAACGGCGGAGGCGCCAATGACCAGTTGGAGCAACTGGAGCCACACGATCTCGTAAATCAAGGCCGCGCAGCCGCTGCCCAGGAAGAGGAACAGAAGCAAGGGCATGAACCGGGGTGCGGGGGCTGGGGCCGGAGTCGGGTTGCTGCTCTGTTGATTCATTTGGCGGCTGGAGCAGGCTACCGCTCGTCGCGGGCCAGTCCAGTTTGAAATCCAGTTTGAATTCGTGTGGCGGGGCGGCGCGGCGGTGAGATGGAAACCGCCGCGCCGGGGCTGGTGTCGCCTCAGCGCGGCGGTGGTGTGTTCAAAATCCAGATTATTTGGCGCCTTGATCAATCCAGGCGCGCACCAAACCGACTTGTTCCTTGGTCAACGGCGGGGAGATCATCGGTTGGGAGCCGACGCGGCCCGGGGCGCTGGCTCCATTCGTGGTGGCCGGACGAGCCGGCGGCTTGGGCTTGGGCGGCATCGGGGTGTCGCCGATTTGCGCGATGTTGAGGACCAGGTCGCTGGTCGCACTCTTGCCTACGACAATGACCGGCCCGTCCTTGCCGCCTTTGATGACGGCATCCAAGCTGTCCAGGCGGAGTTTGGCGCTTTGCTTGTCCGCTCCGTGGCAGCGGAAGCAGGTCTTCTGGAAAATGGGTTGAATGTCCTTCGCGTAGGTCACGCCGGGCTGTTTGGACGGGGGAAAATCGTCCAGGCCCGCGGCCAAAAGCGTCTGCCCGGCGCTGGCGCCCGCAATCACCGCCAGACCGATCATGGTCTTCAGAGTTCTATTAGTCATCGTTGTCCTTTTGTTTAGTTTAGGCTCAAGACGGCGCCGGCGCGCGCCGGGTTACATCAGTCGCCGGGATCGGCCCGGACGCGGTAAATTGGAGCCAAACTGGGCCGAAACGCAAGTCAATTGTCAATGGAGTCAAGTGTCAAACTTGGCCCCGCAGCCGGGGCACTCGTTCCGGGTCCCGGTCATCTGGGTTTTGCATTCGGAGCACTCGAAAACCAAGTAGTCCGAGATTGGCAGGCCGGACTGCTTCTTGAGTAGGCGAATGATCTCCGCCGCGGCCTTCAGGGCCAGCCAGAGCAAAGAGCCGGCCGCCGCCGCGAAGATGCCTCCCAAGAGGGCCAGCCGTCCGTTGTCGTGCAAATCCCCGAACACCCGGAACGCCGCCAGCACGCCCACGATGAAGCCGATGACCCCCAACCCGAGCCAGACGAAGGCGGCGTCTTCCAGCATGTTCTCGATCCTCCAATTCCAATCGGCTTCGATCCGCAGCAGCTTGGCGGACTTTGGCGCGGGAGGCGGCGGCGGGGGCGCCACCACGACGGTGCGCAACGCGCAGTGCGGGCAGACGATCATGTTGTTTTCGCCCGAGAATGTGGCGGGGTCGAAATGAATGATGCCGTTGCACTGCTGGCAGTGGCACGTGACAAGTTCCGGCGTTTTCATGTTGGCGGCTGGAGTTCCGCCCCAATTAAGCCAGAAAAGGGGTCGGCGGGCAAGAGAAAACAGCAGACTGGGCGCAAGGGGGCCGCGGATTCAAGTAATTCCGCGTGCTCGCTGTCGGGCAAACCAGGGATAAGGTGCGGTCAAGAAATAAACTTTACCAGATGACGCCGGGATTTTGGCGGCTGGCAAGGCGCGACGAAGGAGAATCGTTCCTAATCAAACCCGCTCTCTTGAATCCGTCATAGTCGAGCCGTGACAGTTCCACCGGCCCCGCCAACTTTCCCGCGGATTGACCTTGACAAATCCTTTGCTATGTGATACACCTTACATTAGCATGAGACAAGGCGGATCAATCGTCAGAACCGGCCGGGACCGAAAACCGCCCCGCGCGGCGCAAGTGGTTTGGCCCAGTTTGGGCCAATGTGACACACCCTCGCTCCCTCCCCGCCGCGCGCCCGCGCCGCTCCCGCTCCCTCCTTGCTGTGGGTCCCCTGTGCTGTTGTCTCTCAATTTCACTCATTTTCGCGGGGATTTTCCCATATCTGTGTCCATCTGTGCCAATCTGTGGCCCATTCCAGTTTCGGTTGCGGCTGGCCGCGCTGTCTTCCTTGTCCGCGAAGGCGGAACCTGCGTCAAACCCAGTCAAACCCAGTCAAACCAGGAAATGCTCCCCCATGCCTCCAAATGGCAAAAAATGGCCATTTCGGGCCGGGACATCGGTGTGCGGCCTAGGGCCATCCCCTTGTCGCGCCGTAGCCTCCTGTCCACCAAAGCTTCCGCGGCGGTGGATGGCGAAGGCGCAAATCGTGCCCAATCGTGCATAATCGTGGTATTTTTTTGGTTCAAACCCTCCTTTATCCCTCATCTTGCGTGTCCTTCACGCATCCTCCCATCGCCAGCCATCGTGAACGACGGGCGGCAGGCGTGTTGCTGCGTTTGCGTTTTGTTGTTTATGGGTTACTTTCCCGGAGATTCGTGAAGAAGATGTTGCGCATTCTGGCGGCGGTGGTGGCGCTGGCGGCGGGGGGATTGTGGGTGGCCAAAGGCGCCAATTGCGGCTGGACAAAAACGAACATCCCACACCGGACGCCGGACCCGGTGA
>JBEKAN010000275.1:0-6621 GCA_050015895.1 Verrucomicrobiota bacterium | reverse complement strand
CGGCGAGTTGGGGGCTGGAGGCCTGGCTGAGTTCGACGGCGTCGGCGCCGGAGCGGCTGACGGCTTCCAAGGCGTCCTGTTGGGCCAGCCAGTCCCGGTAGCCGCCGAGCTTCCAGTTGGACAGGTTCATCTCGCTGACCGGCTGGCCGTCAAAACCCGCGGCCAGCAGCGGCCCGGTCTCCGAGAGAGCGTTGAGCCATTCGACGATTTGTTTTCCCTCCTGGCCATTTTGAAGGCGCTGGTTGATTTGCTCGCGGATGGGTTGCGGCAAGCGCGCGATTTTGCCATTTCGTGTCATAAAAACTTTTTTTTTTACCTTTATCCACCTTTATCCACCTTTATTGACCTTTACCGGAAACCCCCAACTCGTGATTTTCTCCGGTTGGATGCGGTTGGGTTGGGGGCGATGATTGAGCGGGAGCAGGACGCACAAAGTGGAACGCTCCTTTGCCGGGGCGCGGAAATCCCGTGCCCGCCGCAGCGCCATAGTGTCTTCGCCTCTAGCCTTCACGAGGACACATTAGCATATAAGGTAAAATTGTCAACGGCAAAACGCGAAATTTTTGCGTTTTTTTTGCGCCAGGCCCGCGGGGAGCGCGCCGGGGCCAAGGCTGGGATGGAATAGCGGGAATGGACGGGGGGATGATATGGACACAGATGGACGAATATGGACGAACACGGACGAATATAGTCGCGGCACGGGGAAGCCAGTAAGTTGTGGCGAACACGGGGGATTTGCCGTCTAATCCCATGTGGCGATGAAATTGCCCTCTCTTTTGCGCGCGGCGCTGCCGCTGGCCCTGGCGCTGTTTGGATGCGTGGACGACGGCACCGCGCAGCGCGTCAGTTCCCCGGCGCAGGCCGCCGGAGCGGCGCGGCTGGAAGCCGGCTCGACACCGGCGGAGGCGGTGGCGCGCCTCGGTTCGCATCGTTTTGTCCAAAACAGCCGCATCCGGGATCTGGCGTTCACGCCGGACGGATCGGCCTTGCTGGCTGTGGCTGACGACGAAGCGTGTCTATGGGATGTGGCGACGGGCGACCAGCGGCTGGTCTTCCACAAGCAGCTCATGTGCGGCGCGATGTCGCAGGACGGGCGGACGGTGCTGCTGGCGGTGAACGGCCCCGCCATCCATGTTTTGGACACGGCCACCGGCCAGACCAAATTCCAACTCACCGGGGCGAGAAATCGAACTCTTGTCGTGGCGTTGAGTCCGGATGGACGCCGGGCCGCCAGCGGCGATGGCGGGGACATCCTTGTTTGGAGCCTGGAGGAGCCGCAGTTGTTGCGGCGACTGGAGCAGAAAGGGACATACATCACGGCCCTCCAGTTTTCCCCGGACGGACACCGGCTGGCATTTGCGGATCACGGGCGTGGAGACATGTGGATTCTGGACTTGGACGGCGACAGTGCTCCGGTGAAGTTGGAAGGAGGCGCCGGCTTCGAACCGTGGCTCGCCTTTTCACCAGACGGTGAAACACTGGCTGGATCGTGCGACGTTCCGATTCCGAACGGCGACAAGTCATTCCTGCGATTCTGGGACACGGCCACGGGGCGAGTGCTGCGCGAAGTGCCTGGGACTTTTGAGGCGGGCGCGTTCTCGCCCGATGGACGCTGGCTCGCCGTCAGTGGTGTGGATCAAGTCATCGTGTATGAGGCGTCCACAGGCAAAGAGCTTCACCGCCGGCCCGTCCAAAACCAACATATTTGGGCCATCGCATTTTCTCAGGATGGAAAGACACTCGCGACAGGACAAGATCAGCGGACCCGGCTTTGGGACATGGACACCTGGCAGGAAATCGCCCCCGGCCGCGGCCATTCCGAACCCATACAAACGATCGCCTTTGCGCCCAATGGCCGGACGATTGCCACAGGCGGTCTGGATGGCAGAATCATTGAATGGTCCTGGCCCGAAGCGCGGGAGCGCCGGCGGATGGAGGGAGTGGGATCTTCCTGGGGCGTCCAAGATCTGACGTTTTCTCCCAATGGCCAAATCCTGGCCGCGGTGGGGCTGGTCAACAATGGCGATCCAATCTTTTTGTTTGACGAGGCATCGGGGAGGCTGGCCGCCCGATTTGGCAAGGAACAACCGGGAGGATTCGACTGCCCGATGGCTTTCCTGCCAGACGGAAAGGAGGTCGTCATCGGGGGGACAAACGGCTCCCTGGCCGTGTTCGAGGTGGCCACAGGGAAATGGAGCCGCGCGGTGGGCCATTACGGGGAACCCATCGCGGCAGTGCGGCCGCTCGCCGATACCAACCAAGCCTGGTGGGCCGGGGAATGGAACGTCCTTGGCTTGCGGGATTTGGCGACGGGGCAAGATGTGCGAATTCTGACCAATAATTCAATGACATGGTGGCCAGATATGCCTCTGCTCCCTGACGGCGACTGGGTGGCAATGGGAAATCGTGTTTGGAACACCAAAACGGGCCAGGCGCTCGGCCCGGATTCGCTTGCATTGGCGGCAAGCTCTCCTGACGGCCGCCTTCTGGCTGCGGCGGAAAACGGGGGGGTGGGAATTTGGGAGCTTTTGACCAGAAAGAAAATCCATCGCTTCGAACTCGCAGCCGGGACGGTCCGGGCGCTGGCTTTCTCCCCGGACGGCACAGTGCTGGTGACCAGCGATTATGACGACGCGGTGGTGTGGGACTTGACCGGCCGCCTGCAAAACGGACGCCTGCCGGACCTTGCCCTGACGGAGGAGGAAATGGTGTCTCTCGGTCTGGACCTGTTCAGCGAGGACGGCTGGGTGGCCCAGCGCGCCGCCTGGACGCTGGCCGCCGGAGGCGCCGCCAGCGCGTCGTTCCTGGCAAGACAAATGCAACCGGCGGTTTTCGATCCGGGGCAAATCGAGGCGCTCCGCCTGGGTTTGACCAATGCGAATTATGATCTTCGCGAAGTGGCCGCGCGGGAGCTTGTGGATTTGGGCGCCGAGTTGCAACCCAAGGACCTGGAATCGTTGCGCCGCCCGAATCCCCATGCGCTGCGACAGGATGCTTTTGCCGGCGTGGTTGCCTCGGGAGTTTCACAGGAGCTTCTTCCTCCGCCGGCGCTACTGCCCTTGCCGGGGCGGCTGCGTTCTTCGCGGGCGGTGATGGCGTTGGAGCACAATCGGGCGCCCCAGGCTCAATCCTTGCTCGAAACCCTCTCCGATGGCGCGCCGCAGGCCCCGCAAACCCGCGAGGCCAAAGCGGCCCTGGCGCGACGGCGCGCATCGGCCCCGGCTCCAGCTTCGCCGCCGCGGCCATGAGGCTCGCCGCCGGTTGGGTGAGGGAGAGGCGCGGCTGTTGGGCTGGGTCGGACGGGTAATTCACAGGCCCGCGCGCCGTTTTGGCGGAAGACCGGCGCGGGCGGGCGGGTGGATTTTCGGGCGGCAAATCGGCGATGTGCCTGGGCGAATCGCCAAAAGTGACAGTCAGGCAACATCGGGTTCACAGGTTGTTCAGAGAGGACGGAGGGCTGTTTGTTGGGAGCGCGGGCGTCTCGCCCGCCGTCTTCGGCCTCTGGCCGAAAACCTCCCCGTCTAAAAGCAGCCGGCGGGACGCCGGCTGCGGCGACCGGGACGGTCGCGCTCCCAATCCTCCATGAGTGTTTGCGAGCGGAAAATCCACGAATTCATTCCTCAAAAACCGATTGGCAGACACGATCCACGGGGGGGAAAACAAAAAAGCCGGGCTTGCGTCCGGCTTCAGTGTATGAGAACAAAGTTTTGTTTCTTTGCGTTGCAGGTGCGGCGCCGCAGACATACGCCTTTTTTCACACACACGGAACACTGCGTTTTACACCGTCAACAAGGAGAGCATAACCCACCCCCGATTTGCCGCCAGTCACCAGTACTGGTGACAGGTTCCAACGGAATTATATGGTTTGCAAACGCAGATTTTTGATCTCGTAACTCCTTGTATGTCAACCACTTACAAACTCCGTTTTCTGCCGATTTGGCGATTTGGCGCGGATTTAACCGTCTAAAATGTATGGCGATCCTCAAGAGAAAAGAATATAAGCCCCCTGTGACTATCATTATTGGCATCAAGTGCCTGAAAGAGAATGGCGAAGGCATCATCATTACATGCGATAGCCGGACAACGGACGAGGCTGGTTATTGCAATGACCTCGCTGACAAGCTGCATTCTGTGCCGTTTCAAGACGGCAACTCCGTAATTGTGGCAGAAGCAGGCCGTGCAGATTTTTCCAGCCTTGCAGTTGAAACATTTACGAATCTCGCGGCAAATACCAAAATGCAGGATTATCGGACGGCTGCGGAATGTCTGGGGAGCGCCGTTGCAAGATTAAAAGACAAGATCAGGGAACAACAGCGCGGCACGTCCGAAGAATTCCAAAAGTATTTGGCTGACCACTCCTTTGAATTGATGCTGGCGTACTATTGGGGCGGCAAGCCTTACATTTTTACCTTGAAGTTGGAGGCCGGGTTGCCTGTTCTTGAACCGGCCATTTATTGCGCTATTGGCTGTGGTCATGTGCTCGCAAACTTCATAATATCTCGCGTGGATATGACACGCGGTTTTGACACCGGCGCTGGAATGTGGCTCGGAGCATACGCGGTCGAAGAGATCAAAAAATTGGATTCCCGTTGTGGGGGCAAAACAAGGTCTGCGACAGTTGAATATAAAGACAACAAAAGCGTTTCGATTGTCTCGCCTTCCGATTGTCCTGCAATGGATGAAGTGATAAAGGAGGCGTTAGATTTTGCTGATATTCAGAAAAGGGCTTGGACCCACCTCATTCGTGACCGGATCGCAGAGGTGATTAAAAATCGGAACAGAACCACGAATTAGCGAAACCCATCCCTATTTCTTCGTCTTTGGCGGCGGTGGTGTCTGCGCCAGAACGCGCAGCGCGTCCTCAAACTTGACGCCACTAAGGTTCAACGGCGGTTCTTTCGGCAGCGTCTTTTTGGCGGTCTTTTTTCTTTTCACGGTGTCGTTTTCTTCCCCAACCATACTGGATTGTGCCGGATTTAACAAGACAATCCTGTTGCCGCGCAAGGCGCGACATTCAAACAGTCTGCCGGTATGTGAGCCGCTTGCCTTCCGCGCCCGCGACGGCCTTCACCAAACGTGCGCCGTCAGTGTCGCGCCGGGTGTTCCAGCGGAAAGCGAATTCGCTGGCATATTTGGGCAGGTGTCTCCGGCTGACATGGTGCCATGAGCCATGCACACCGCGTTTGAGCAGGCTGAAAAAGCTCTCGCAAGTGTTTACGTGCGCCAACCTGCCGCCCGGCATCTTGAGCGCGTATTTCTTCGCGGAATGGTTTACCGAGTCGTGTCCGGCGAACCTTTTAAGCTGGTTGCGATACACGCCGGATTCATCTGTGTTGATAATCGCGCTGGTGTCCACGCACTCGCTGATTGCGGCATTGAGGTTCCTTTGGCTGACGTTTGAAACGACCTTGGTGCGCATGTTCCCGCCGCGCTCGATCAGGGCCACAACGGGCGTTTTACGGTCCACGTTTGTCCGCCAGCGGCCTTTGCCGCCCACAAAAGTTTCGTCAACTTCCACCGTGCCAGAGAGTTTGTTGGCTTTGAACGTGTTTGGACTCATGGCGTACCGGATTCTGTGCGCCATGAACCACGCCGCCTGATACGTGATTTTGAGCATCCGGTGCAACTGGTGTGCGCTGATGGACTTTTTACTGGCGCACAGAATAAACATCGCCATGACCCATTTGCTGATCGGAATGTGGCTCCCCTCAAGCACCGTGCCGACAGTGGCCGTAAACTGCTTGCGGCAGGCCGCGCAGCAATACAGCCCTTCCCTCACCTTGCGCGGTTTTGCCGCTGTGGCGCGGGAAGGGGGCTTTCCGGTGGGCGTCAGCTTGTAAACGTCGTCGCACTTGCAATGCGGGCAATACGGCCCCTTGGGCCAGCGCATGGATTCAAACAGGGCGCGGGCTTTGCCCTCGTCGCTGTATTTTTGCGCAAGCTCAATCAGGTTCAAATCATCTTTATCAAATTCAATCTTCACAAAGCAATATAACCTAGCTTGCTAGGTTTTGCAAGTGAGAAGTCTGGATTTGTCGCAAGTCCTTGATAATCAAGGCAATTCAGTTGCTTTTTCCCGTGGTCGCCTTTGGCTTTTTTGGACGCCCGCCCAGCTTGCCGTTTGCGCGGCTCGCCGCCGCTCGTGCCGGTGATTTGGTCAACCCGCCCAGCCGGGCGAACTCGGAAGCGTATTTTTTCAGGTTCATTTTCATGGCTGCATAGTAACCCATCAAGCTAGGTTTGTCAATGAAAACCATGTCCCCGCTCTTTTCGGGCGGGGAACATGGCGTTTTGATAGGGCGATCACCGGCGCAGAATCCGGCGTTGTGTCGGTCGCATCGGCGGGCCGGAACAGGCTCGCACGGGGCGCAGATACACAAACCGCCTTCTTTCGGCGCAAGGAGCGCGTCTTTTTGATATGGGCATAGTTCACCTGTTTGCAATAATTTTACATTTTGCAGTTGACTTATCCGGGCGGGCGGCTTATATTTTGCGCACATGGCGTAAAATAGTGCCGCCTACCCGGCGATCTGTTGAGCCTTGCGGCGGCGGTGACGGACTTCTCAGGCCCTTGTCACCGCCGCCGTTTTTCTGTTCACGATCCTCGGTGTCGGCTGTCAC
>JBEKAN010000274.1:0-6621 GCA_050015895.1 Verrucomicrobiota bacterium | reverse complement strand
ACGCCAAACCCGAGCATTTGACGCGCGAGAGGGATTGCTCCCTGAGTGAGGATGGTTCGTATTTTAAAATGAAACTTGAAGGCGGTCTGGAGAAGATGATCTCAGAGGAGTTTGCTGCGAAGAGCTATGGAGCCGTCGAACAGATTATAAGAGCTTTGAACAATACTCTTAAACCGTCCGACCTTCATGAATTGACGAGTGAAGGCCATGAATACTATGCGCAGGTTTCGGAGTGAAACATGCCCTGTTGGGCTTATTTCTCCGCGTCCTGCTTTGCTGCTTTGGCAAGCAATGCCTTATATTTTGGCTCTGATAAGCGTTGTTGAAATTCGTCGGTCAAATCGGCCACGGATGCGTTGTCAGTAAGACCGTGCTGTGCCAACCGTTCCTTCACCTTACGATCAATCGCGGCTTGGTTAATCAGTTCATTGTTTGCTTTAAGTTCCGCATGAATTCTGGTTATCAGTTGCTCCTGCTTCTCATGCAAGTGCTCCTCAAGCAGGTCGCCCTCGATGTCCACGATCTCCACACTCGACTTGGTCTCCACATTTAGAAACGCCTGTGCAAACTTGGAAGAGTTTGGAATTTCCGCGTCGCCAAGTTCGGGAATGATCATTCCCATCGCGACCAGAAGCCTGATGTGTGCCGCCACCGCATGTTCGGTGGCATTTTGAAGAATTGCCATATTCTCCTGGTGATTGTGGGCAGCATCCATGTCGTCTTTTAATTTACGGGCCGCCTCGCGCTCCGCATCGCTATCCTGCATCTGTTTTAAGTGAATGGCCGCGTTGTTTGAGGCGTCTAGCTGTATATCCCTCAAGTCATTTGAAAGCCCAATTTCGACTTGGCTGTAATTGTCCCTGTCCACAATCCCCTGCCTTATCGCATCCTCCCATTCACGCGATCCTTTAATGATGAAAAACAGGCCGACCCCTAGCACTACAACCAGCACGACAACTTTGACAATTCTTTCAACCAGAATTTCTCGATCCTTGTGGATGCGTATGGGATGGCCACAGTGAGGGCAGCGTGGTGTTGCTGGACTGACCGCAACATTGCACGCTGGACAGTTAATCAACCGCGAGATTTCAGGCGGCGGCGGCATGAAAAGAATCGTCTCCAAGCCGCAAAGCGGGCAGGTGATTCTCTTGTTCTCCTCCGCGAGTGTGGCGGGGTCGAATTCAAGTTTCCCATTGCAGTGCTGACAACGGCAGGTGACGAGGTTTGGCATGTTTCCTTTCGTGTTGCGCGGCGGAAAGAAAAAGGCGCGAACCCGACGCACCCGGACAGAGGCACCACGAAGCGCCTTGGACACAGATACGCCAGACCGCGCCCTTGAGGGGCGTTGGCCTTCCGCCATTGTGCAAGCTCGTTAAAGAATTCGCGGTTACCTGCCCGACCTTCCGACTGCGCTAATTTGTTCGTATTCGATGCTCCAAAATTACCGCCTTGCTTTCGTCAAGGCAAGACACAAAAGTTGGACAGGCTTCCAGACGATCATTCCTTTCGACAAAAGAGGCCTTTGATCACGAACGGCGCAAGCCCTCCCTGGTGGTGACAGTTTTGGCCCCAGTGTTGCGCGCGCAGAGGTTTGCCCCCGGCCATTGGGGCGCAGACTTGGGGAGTTTGCCCGTCAAAACCTATAGACATCTTATTTCTTCCACTCAACGCGGAAGGGCATGGCGTTTTAGCCCTTTCTTGAACTCGGCGTGAGGGATGGTTTTTTCCCCACGCCGTTCCGCAATGACGGCCAGGTCGTCCAAGTCTTCCAACAATTTTTCGTACTGGTCAATGCCCAGAACAACGGCGGTTTTCCGCCCTTTTTCATTGGTCAAAAATTGAACGGTCACGCTCATGTTTGAAAATTAGCTTCCAGGCGCGTAAAACTCAAAT
This sequence comes from Verrucomicrobiota bacterium, assembly GCA_050015895.1. GTDB lineage: Bacteria > Verrucomicrobiota > Verrucomicrobiia > Limisphaerales > Palsa-1400 > JBEKOF01. Next base: position 4,728 of record JBEKAN010000274.1, on the reverse strand, counting down.
TCTTTCGTGCTCGCGCCCCGTGATCGGCGCGCAACCCTACGGGGTCCCGGACGGACTGGCTGCGAGGCGATTTTGGGCTGGAAACCAAGCCGCGCTTCTGGTATCTTTGACGCGTATGAAATGTTATGAGGAAGTGATTGATTTTATTGCTTCGGGCCCCAGTCCCGGCGCTGTGGCTGCTTTCCATCTGTCGGACGCAGGAAACCAGCGGGCGGAGTTGCTGGTGCGGCGCGAAAAGGGCGGAGAGCTTACCGCCAGTGAAAAATCCGAACTCGACCACTACTTGGAATTAGAGCACATCATGCGGCTGGCAAAGGCGCGGGCCCGCCAGCGTTCGCCCCATGAGCATTTTCTTCCGACTTGCGGGCGCGTGGATCGAGCCGATGAGCGCGGTGGGTCAGGCCACCGCCCGCATTCTGCGGTTCAATGATCCGGATCGCGTGGCCGAGCGCGAAGAATTGGTCGCGCGAGGACGGTATCCCGCTTTGCCGGCCCTGGCTCGGATGAGAGCTTGAGGAATCCGACCAAGGAATAGGCGCTTGCCAAGCGCAGGGGGGGTTGCTTTAATTTGGGGGTGCTACATCAACAGACCCTGCGCCAGCCGGCGGCGTTTTCCGGCATCGGGCTGCACGGCGGCAACCGTGTCAACATGACTTTTCTGCCGGCGCCGGCCAATACGGGGATTTGCTTCCGGCGGGTGGACCTAGAGGGCAGGCCGGAGGTGGAGGCGAACATCGAAAACGTGAGCGCCACGACGCGCTCGACGTCGCTTTCGAGGGGCAATGTGAAGGTGCAGACGGTGGAGCACATCCTGGCGGCGTTCGCCGGGCGGGGGGTGGACAATGCGATCGTGGAGCTGGACGCCAACGAACCGCCGATAGGCGACGGGAGCGCGCGGCAGTACATGAGGATGATCCAGGACGCCGGGGTGGCCGCGCAGGACGAGCCGCGGGAGTTGTTTCGAGTGCAAAGCCCCATATTGCTGGAGCAGGGGGAGGCGACGCTTTCGGTTTTTCCGCACGAGGGATTCAAAATCAGTTGCACGAGCGCCGGAGCGGGAGGGCGGCACACGCAGTTTCACAGCCTGGAAGTCACGCCCGAGACGTGGGAGCGGGAGATCGGCCACGCGCGGACGTTCTGCTTTTTCGAGGAGATCGAGGCGCTGATCAAGAACGGGTTGATCCGGGGCGGGAGCCTGGAGAACGCGGTGGTGATCCGCGACGACGCGGTTTTGACGACCGAGCCGCTGAGGTATCCGGAGGAATTTGTGCGGCACAAGATCCTGGACCTGATCGGGGATCTTTCCCTGGCGGGGGCGCCGATCGCCGGGCATGTGATGGCGGTGCGGCCCGGCCACAGCGCGAACTGCGAGTTCGCCCGGCGGCTCAGCGTGGAGATGCGCAAACCGCTGGAGGCGGCGCGGAGTTTTGCGCCGCCGCCCCCGCCGCCAGCGGCGCCGGGCGAGGCGCCGGCGCAAATTCAGGACGGGGAGACGCTGGACACGGCGCGGCTGTTCAAAATCCTGCCGCACCGGTATCCGTTTTTGATGGTGGACAAGATCACGAAAATTGAAGGGACCCGGATCACGGGAGTCAAGAATGTGACCGTGAACGAGCCGTATTTTCAGGGGCATTTTCCCAATTTTCCGGTCATGCCGGGGGTGCTGCAATTGGAGGCGATCGCGCAGGTGGCGGGGGTGATGATGCTGCGGCAGGCGGAGCATTTTGGGAAGCTGGCGTACTTCATGTCGGCGGAAAGCGTGCGGTGGCGCAAGCCCGTGCGGCCCGGCGACGTGCTGGTGATCGAGGTGGAGCTGACCAAGTCGCGCGGCAAGATCGGGAAGGCCAAGGGGGTGTGCTCGGTGGGGGGGGAGACGGTGAGCGAGGCAGAGGTGACGTTCATGTTGTTTGACCGGCAGGGAGGCTGAGGCATGATTTTCCCAACTTGGATCAGGATGAAGATCAGGATCAGGATTCAGAGCCAATGAAAGAGGACGCGCCATGATTTCCCAAACCTCAGTGGTTCATCCCGGGGCGGAAATTGGACCGGGCTGCGAGATCGGACCTTATTGTGTGATCGGGGAGCATGTGCGGATGGGAGGCAATTGCCGGCTCCATTCGCATGTGGTGATTGACGGGCACACGACACTGGGGGAGGGGAACGAGATTTTTCCCTTCGCCAGCATCGGGCTGAAAACGCAGGACTTGAAATGGAGGGGAGGGATCACGCGGACGGAAATCGGCAGCCACAACACCTTCCGCGAATATGTCACCATCCACAGCGCGACGGGCGACGGGGAGGTGACGAGGATTGGCTCCCAAAACAGCATTCTGGCCTATGCCCACATCGCCCACAATGTGAGGCTGGGCGATCACGTCATCATGTCCAATGTGGCCACGCTGGGGGGGCATGTGCTGGTGGAGGATCACGCGGTGATCGGGGGACTGGCGGCGGTGCATCAGTTTTGCCGGATTGGGACGATGTCCATCATCGGGGGCTGCTCGAAAGTGGTGCAGGACGTGCCGCCGTACATGCTGGCGGACGGCAACCCCGCCAAGACGCGGACGATCAACAAAGTGGGGCTGGAGCGGAACGGAGTCTCGGATGCGGCGCACGCGGCGCTGAAGAAATGCCACAAGATTCTGTTTCGGGAGGGGCTGACGATCGCCACGGCGCTGGGGCGGATCGAGGCGGAGCAGCCGGCGCTGCCGGAAGTGCGGCGGCTGGTGGAGTTCATCCGCGCCAGCCAGCGGGGGATCAGCAAGTGAGATGACCTTCCTGCCCATTGTCGTGCGAGAGCTGCGGGTCGCCGCGCGGAGCGGGAGCCTTTACCGCACGCGGTTTTGGACGGCGGTGGCGTGCGTGGCTTTCGCCGTTTATCTGTTCGTCGTCTTCAGGCCCATGCTCATGCCCGGCCCCGGCGGGAACGGTCACTTCATCTTCAATGCGCTGAGCTACCTGGGGTTTTACTACTGCATCGGGATGGCGCGGAACACCACCGACTGCGTCAGCCGCGAAAAACGGGAAGGGACGCTGGGGCTGCTGTTTCTGACCGACTTGAAGGGATATGACGTGGCGCTGGGAAAGCTGTTCGCCAACTCGCTCAAGTCATTTTACGGCCTGCTGGCCACGGTCCCGGTGGTCTGCTGCGCCTGGGTGATGGGCGGGGTGACCGCGGTGGAAATATGGCGGGTGGTGCTGGCGCTGCTGAACATTTTCTTTTTCTCGCATGTGGCGGGCCTGCTCGTGTCCACCTTCAGCCGGGACGCGGGGCGCGCCAACAGCGGCACGGCCCTGTTGCTGGTCGTCTATTTTCTGGGAATTCCGGGACTGGTCGCGGCGCTGCAATATGAACAGCATCCAGGAGCGGCGGCGGCTCTCGGGTTGTTCGATCCCGGGTACGCGTTTCGTCAGGCCGGCGCGGTGGGGACCCGGTTTGGAAGCTATTGGAGTTCCCTGCTGCTGGTGCAGTTGAACGCCTAGCTGTTTTTGGCGCTGGCCAGTTGGAGGCTGCCCAGTTGCTGGCAGGACAGACCCCGGAACCCGAATTCGACGTGGCGCGCGCGCTTCCAACAATGGTGTTTTGGGCCTCCGGCCTACCGCGAGGCGCTGCGCCGGAAGTTGCTGGACATCAACCCATTTCTCTGGCTGGTCAGCCGGAACCGGCTGGGACAAGTGGTGGTGTGGGGTGTCCTCGGATTGATCGGGTGTGGCTTCATTTTTGGGGTGAGTGAAACGGGGCTGCGGGACTCGATGCCTTGGTTTGTGGTGGTCATTGTCGCCAACCATTCTGTGCTCAAGTTCTGGATCGCATCGGAAACTTGTACTCACTTGGAGGAGCAAAGGCGCAGCGGGGCGTTGGAATTCCTGCTCTCCTGCACACCGTTGTCGGTGGAAGAGATCACTCGGGGGCAATGGCTTGCGCTGCGAAGGCGATTTCTCGGGCCCTTGGCGGCTGTTTTGTGTTTCGACGTCGTCTTGATCGTGCTCAGCCAGATCCCCTACATGGACAATGAGGTTGAAGAGACGGTTCATTTCGTCGCGGTCGTGGTCGCCGCCATGCTGATGCTCGTCGTGGACGCCTGGGCGATCGGCTGGCTGGGGATGTGGCGGGCGATGGCGGAAAAAAGGCCGCGCCAGGCCGCCGGCCAAACTGTCACCCGCATACTGATTTTCCCGTGGTTGGTTTTGTTCTTGATCGGCATGTCGGGCATGTTTGCGTTCTTTTGGGAGACACTGATCTGTTGGTTTGTTTTGGGGGTCGGCGTGGACGTTGCTTTTGCCGGGGTGGCGAAGGAAAACTTGTTTTCGCAATTCCGCGCCCGAGCGGCGGTGCAGATGGAGGAGCCACTCGGGATTCTCGGCCAATTGGGTCGGATGCTGGGGAGGATGGGGCGATAGCGTCCGCCCGCTATTTTGCGGTGCCGTCCTTGAGGTTGCTGTTCTCCTTGAAGACCAGGGAGGCGGAATTCATGCAGAAACGAAGGCCGGTCGGACGGGGACCGTCGTCGAAGACATGGCCGAGGTGCGCGCCACAACGGGCGCAGAGGACTTCCGTGCGGTCCATGCCGGCGCTGTGGTCGGGCTGCTCGATGACGTTTTCGGCGGCGACCGGCTGGAAGAAGCTGGGCCATCCGGTGCCGGAATCGAATTTGGCCTCGGAGGTGAACAAGGGCAGGCCGCAGCAAACGCACTCATAAACCCCCGGTTTGTGCTCGTCAAAAAAGG
>JBEKAN010000273.1:0-6630 GCA_050015895.1 Verrucomicrobiota bacterium | reverse complement strand
GGCCATTCTGATTGAGACATTGGAGCCGCCACAGAACCGCCGACGAGGTGATGACTTTACCGCTGTCGAATACATCCAAGATATTGACCCAGAATTGCGCGAGCAGGAGCTTCAGACCACGCTCCGCAGTATTGAGCAGAAGCTTCGCCAAGCCCAATGACAAAAGCCGCAACGCCTAACAAGTCGCCTGAGCCAACCGGCGTTGGCGCGGTCCGTTCCGCTGTCGCGGTTCACGCCACGAGTCGGCGGTGGCTCAACTTTCTACGTTAGGCGGCAAGCCACGTTTTAGATTTATGTCAAGGAATCAACAATGCCCAGAATGTGAGGGATACAGACGACAAGGTCACAATTATTGTCGTGTCTGCGGTTTTCATTTGACTAGAGGGTGCGGTCAAAACGCGAGAGTAGCCCTGGCTCATTATTCACACGAGAGGTTTTGTGGTTATTGTGGTGGCCCGAAGAACGAGTGCGGTTGCTACCCGAAGAAGTCAAGGTGAGTTCCCATACCAGAAATCCGTGGTGAGAAATCCTTCCGAAACTGGATGATGCTAACGGATTGGAGTGCGATCCCAAGAAGCCGCGCCATGTTCCCGGTCGGTTGGCAGCTTTTCCGCGTATTCGGCGGATTCTGCGGTAAACAACCCTGTGTTGAGCTTTTGAGACTCTTGAGGCTTTTTGCGGCAAGTGCTTGATTCTGAAGGAGTTGAGGAACCTCGTCAGGCAGCTTTTCCGCGTATTCGGCGTATTCTGCGGTAAACAATCATCAGTGTCCTGCGGGCCACGGTCTTTTCTGCTCCCTTCGCGCGACTGCGTCTGCGGGGAGCCGGTTCCATTTCTGCTTTCCCTGCCCGCCGTAGGCTCGGCGAAGGAGGGTGCTTTCGGGATTTCTGCTTTTTCCGTCGTCGTTTTGCAGCTTTTCCGCACTTTTCCCAAAACTATTTTTGCGTCCAGGTTTTTGGAAACTCACTTTTTCAGCGCAAACCCCTCCACACCAGCCACTTACAGCAAAACAGAAAAATCGAGTTGCTTCCCACCGTGGGAAGGAACTTTTTCAAAAGTATGATCTTCCAGAGTCTCCAGATGGGCATCCGCCCGCCAAACTTCAACCATCAAAACCGGCATCGAAACCATGAACTCAACTTTTGAAATCCAGGCAAAGCGGCGCAACTGGAGGGCGGACACCGGGGTTTCAACCAAGACGGGCCTGTCGCGCCGTGGCGCGGCGAAGGGGGGAACATTGCCAATTTGTAATGTTCGGGAAAGCTTGCCGCCAGATTGCTGTGGCAAGGTTGGCTCAGAAATCAGGCAACTGATGAGCAGAAACATTTAACGAAAAAGAAAACGCTATGACGAATATGAAAACACTGAAAACTCTCGCCGCGGCGCTGGCAGGCGGCGCGCTACTGTCAGCGGGCGTGGGCGTGATCCTCACGGCCCAGGCCGGCGAATCCTCCTCCCCCAAGCCCCAGTCCATGGGCCTGGTCCTCGACGACCATCCCCTGGCGCGGGACGCCAAACTGGGCGCCAGCTACGCCACGGTGGTCAAAAAGGTCCTGCCCAGCGTGGTCAATATCGAAGTCACCACCGCCGCCAAGGAGACGCCGATGGAGAGCATCCCCGGCTTCCAGGACAATCCGTTCTTCCGCCAGTTCTTCGGCAACCAGTTCTTTGGCGGCCAGCAGAGAATCATCACCCCGCCGGAACACGGCGCCGGCTCCGGCGTGATTGTGACCAAGGACGGCTACATCCTGACCAATAATCATGTGGTGGATGACGCGGACAAGGTGAAGGTCAAGTTGCAGGATGGGCGCGAATTCACCGCCAAAGTCGTCGGCAGGGACCCGGAATCGGATGTGGCGGTGGTGAAGATTGACGCGAAGGACCTTCCGGCGATCACGATCGCCGACAGTTCGCAAATCGAGGTGGGCGACGTGGTTCTGGCCATCGGCAACCCGTTTGACCTGGGCCAAACGGTGACGATGGGGATCATCAGCGCCACCGGCCGCGCGACCATGGGCCTCAAATACCAGGACTTCATCCAGACCGACGCGGCCATCAATCCCGGCAATTCGGGCGGCGCGTTGGTGGACACCGATGGACGTTTGATTGGCATCAACACGGCGATCTTCAGCCGCAGCGGCGGCAATCAGGGGATTGGTTTCGCCATTCCCACTGATCTGGCGCGGGATGTCATGCTCAGCCTGGTCAAGAACGGGAAGGTCACTCGCGGCCAGCTCGGCGTCAGAATCCAGGACATTACTCCGGAACTGGCCAAGGAATTCGCCCTCAAGAGCGAGAAAGGCGCATTGGTCGGCGAGGTCCTGCCCGGCAGTCCGGCGGCCAAGGCGGGTTTGGAGAGCGGCGACGTGATCCTGGATTTCAACGGCAAGCCGGTTGCCGACTCGCAACATCTCCGGCTTGAGGTCGCCAGCGCCGCCCCCGGCGAGAAAGTCCCCGTGCGCGTCTGGCGCGACGGCGCCTCCAAGACGGTCGAAGTGGTGGTCAACGAATTGAAAGAGGAGGGAAGCCGGGCCAAAAACGACTCCAGCCCGTCGGAATCCAGCGACACGTTGCAAGGGGTGGGGGTGGCGGATTTGGATTCCCAGGCCCGACGGCAATACTCCGTGCCCGAGAATGTCAAAGGCGCCATCGTGAACGAGGTGGATCCCGGTTCGGCGGCGGCCGAGGCCGGTTTGAAGCCGGGCGATGTGATCATGGAAATCAACAAACATGCCGTCAAGTCGGCGGACGAGGCGGTGAAACTGACCACCAACGTCAAGGACAAGACCACGCTCCTTCATGTCTGGAGCGGCGACGGCAGCCATTACCTGGTGGTGGATGAAAGCAAAGCGGGCTGACCCCACCAGTTGTGCGAACTGATTAATGCGAACCCTCCCGTATTCGCGCGACGAATGCGGGAGGGATTTTTTTCCACAGGGATGTTCCCCTCGTAATCCTAATCTTAATCCTAATCCGAACGGTGTTCGTGGTGGGAAATTGAGATTGGGATTAAGATCGGGATTAAGATTAGGATTAGGATTAGGATTAGGAGGGGGGAAGGCGCCTAAGAAAGTGAACCCAACCTCCGCGCCTCAACCCTCGACTCCCAACCCCTGTTGACTTATCATGGACGACGCGATGCGCATTCTGGTTGTTGAGGACGACAATAAAATTGCCTCCTTCATCGTCAAAGGACTCAAGCAGTCCGGCTACGCGGTGGATCGCTGCGCCGACGGCGAGGAGGGCCTGATCTTCGCCGAAACCACCGCGTACGACGCCGCCGTGGTGGACATCATGCTGCCCAAGCTCGACGGCCTGAGCCTGGTTCAGCGGCTGCGCGGCAAGAAAATCTGCATCCCCGTCATCATCCTCAGCGCCAAGGCATCGGTGGACGACCGCGTGAGGGGATTGGAGGCCGGGGCGGACGACTATCTGACCAAGCCCTTCGCCTTCTCCGAGCTGTCCGCCCGCCTGCAGGCGCTCATCCGCCGCGCCACGCAGGTCGCCGAGCCGAGCCGCCTCTCGGCCGGCGACCTGGAACTGGACCTCTTCAGCCGCGAAGTCACGCGCGCCGGACAGAAAGTGGATTTGCAGGCGCGCGAGTTCGCCCTGCTGGAATACCTCATGCGCCACACGGGCCGTCCCGTGACCAAGACGATGATTCTGGAGCACATCTTTGACTACAGCTTCGATCCGCAGACCAACGTGGTGGACGTGCTGATGCACCGGTTGCGCGCCAAGGTGGACCCGGAGAAGACCCGCCTGCAAACCATTCGCGGAGTCGGCTATGTTCTTAAATAATCTCCTCCGCAATTTCGCCTTCCGCCTCAGTCTCTGGTACGCGTTGATTTTCGCCCTGAGCACCGCCGTCCTGCTGGCGCTGATTTATTTTCTGGTGGCCAACGCCTTCCAGCGCAAGGACCAGGAGATCATTCTCGCCCAGCTCAAGGAATACGCGACCGTCTATCAGGCGGGCGGCGCCCAGGCCCTGCAGGCGCGCGCCCGGCAGGAAAACGATCCCGCCAGCGACAAGTCCTTTTTTGTCAGCCTCAAATCCCCGCAAGTCTCGCTGTCGCTTCGGTTGGTGCCGGACGCCTGGGGCGGCTTCCTGCAGCCCAATATCGAGCAGGTCTGGAACCAGTTCGAAATCAACCGCAGCCCGAAAAACTCCGAAAAAGATTTCGCGTGGGCCGGCGTCAAAATGCCCGACGGGGCCGTCTTGGTGGTCGGCCGCATCACCAACAACCGGGACATCCTCTGGGAGCCGTTCCGGCAGACGGCGCTGCCGACCGGGGCCGCCATCGCGCTGCTGGGGCTGGTTTGCGGCGCGTTCTTCGCCCATCGCGCCCTGCTGCCCGTGCGCCAGATCGTCGCCACCGCCCGCGGCATCATCCACACCGGCAACCTGGACGCCCGCGTTCCCACCCGGCCCTTCCGCGACGAACTGGACGAGCTGGTGCAAATCTTCAACACACTGCTTGACAAGAACCAGGCGCTCATCCGAGCGATGCGCGACTCGATGGACAACGTGGCGCACGATCTGCGCACCCCGCTGACCCGCCTGCGCGGCGCGGCGGAGACGGCTCTCCAGCAGAACCCCGATCCCGCCGCCGCCCGCGAGGCGCTGGCTGATTGCGTGGAGGAATCCGAGCGGGTGCTGAGCATGGTCACCACCCTCATGGACATCGCCGAGGCGGAAGCCGGCACGCTGCGCCTCCAGCGCCAGCCGGTGGACCTTTGCCGCCTCCTGCGCGAAGTGATGGACATTTACGAATATGTCGCCGAGGAGAAAATGATCCGCGTCGTGGCCGAACTGCCTCCGGTGTGCGAGGCGGCGGTGGACGCGACCCGGGTGCGGCAGGCGTTTGCAAATCTACTTGACAATGCCATCAAATACACCCCCGAGGGCGGCACCGTGACCATTTCCGCCGCCGTCCGCGGCGGAGACGCGGTCGTCCAGTTCCGCGACACGGGCATGGGCATCCCGGAGAACGAGCGGGACAAAATCTGGGAGCGCCTCTATCGCGGGGACAAAAGCCGCTCGCAGCGGGGGCTGGGTTTGGGATTGAGCGTGGTCAAGGCGGTGATCGAGGCGCACCACGGCAAGGCCAGCGTCGCGGGCAAAGTGGGCGAAGGCTCGGAATTCACCGTGCTGCTGCCCGTGAACGCGCCATGATTGGAACCCGGGATTGTATGGTTTGCAAACGCAGGTTTTCCGACGGATTTTTGACGCGCTTTCACCGCTTGACGGCAAGGATTTTGGATGATAAATGGCATCATGTATTTTGAAAAAATACCACCCCCTTCGCCGACAATCCTCCGGCCAGAAGGAAAGTGCGAGCAACGGTTCAAACAGGGAGAATTTCTCCTTGTTGTGGAATGGGGGCGAATCCCCACTCCGGCGGAAATGGACGCGGTACAAGAGCTTGTATCAGAACAGCTTTCCCGTAAACATCTGAAATCCAACTTGCAACTTCAGGTGGAACAGGGGGATTTCCAGCAATCTCTGGCCCTTCTAAAGACTGCTCTAAATCAATTATGCTCGCCTTGAACTCACCCATGACTCTGCCGCGCATCGCCATTTCGAGCCACTCAATTCGAGTCAAATTTCTAAGCTCATATCCAGAACCTTTGCTGCTGGGAATAACCTTGAGAGAACGGTCGTAAATTTTCATCTTGCTTGCATTGTGCCGCAACCGCCTTCGATAGTCAAGCAGAATGTTTGATAATGGGCGGAGTTGGGTTTTATTTTTCCAGAGCGGCGCGGATGTAAATTATCTGAGCGATCAGAAACGCCCACATTCCAAAAGCGAAGGCCGCGCCAGCGATATAAACCCTCCCAAATTGCTGCGTTTCATCCGCGAAAAACACAAGAATTAAAATCACCCCAATCACCACACATACAAATGCGATTGCTTCAAATCTTCGCGCCATAGTGTGTATGCGCCGCGCTTCGTTTTCCCTTTGATTCAGTCGGTCAAGCTCATCATTGACTTCGACCCAAACCCCACCAACGCGCCGCAGATGCTTCGCACCTCCATGTTTTTCATCTTGTTCATCTTGTTCAAGCTTGTGGATTGGCTTTTCACGCGGCAGAGAACTTCCCGTCAGTGCATCCTCGACTGGTATTACTGGTATTCCCCCAAATGAACGCGCAGGCTCGTCTGAACGTGGGGTTGAAGCGATAATCAGTTTTTTGCCGCAGCTTGGGCATTCGATCATTTTGCCCCGCATCACCGCCGGAGCCTCAATGGACTGCCCGCAGTGCTGGCACTCAAAATGTATGAATTCTTCGGTTGGCATGTCGGGATTCAACCCCCGTCCGGCGGTTACGTCAACAGTGAAAAAAGCGGTTGACAGGATGATAATTTGTGATATGGTCCCATCAATGCGGTGAGCGGTTAAAATCCGCTCTGCGGTTAAGGCCCCGCCGGGGGCAAATGGAACCAGCGATAAAGCAATTCTCTCCGACGGAAATCCGTCGTTAAGGAATTGCTTTTTTATTTGCTGCGCACAAATGAGGGCGGCGGATCGAAGCTAAATTTGACAGAATGGCACAAGTGATGAATTGAAACGCCAGCGGCCTTGGTGACAGCCGACACCGAGGATCGTGAACAGACAAACGGCGGC
>JBEKAN010000272.1:0-6726 GCA_050015895.1 Verrucomicrobiota bacterium | reverse complement strand
GACCGCCTCCGACGAGAACAAGAGCCAGACTCGCGCCAGTTGGGGCTTCGGCGAAGTTGCCGGTTCCATCTTTGTGCTCCTGTGCATCATTGGCGCTTATGTCTATTTCACAGGGTAGCGCGGCATCTCCATGATGTCGGACGCCGCGCGGTTGCTCATCAGCAATTGCGCCATCGTACGCATCGCCGGATCCGCGTGGTGGAAGAACCGCTTGTAGGCCGGGCACAAATAATTCAGCCCCTCCTCCCCGTCCGGCGTCCGCATGAACCGATGCTTGGGGCACTCCCCGTTGCAGGCGAATCGCACCTCGCATTTCCGGCAGTACCCCGGCAGCGAATCGAACTTCGCGTCCCCAAATTTCCTCTGCGCCGCCGACCCCGCCATCGCGCCCAGCTCCTGGTTGAGGATGTTTCCCAGCCGGTATTTTGGATAGACGTAATGGTCGCAACTGTAGAGGTCCCCGTTGTGCTCCAGCGCCAGCGCCGCCCCGCACTTCTCCGCGAACACGCACAGCGACGATCCCAGCCCCATCCAGTTCCCCAGCGCCACATCAAACAATTGCACAAAAACCCGCCCCACGTCCCGCCGCACCCATTCGTCAAAAATCGCGCACAGAAACTCGCCGTACTGCTCCGCCTCCACGCTCTCCTCCGTCACCGGCGCGGCCGGGCCGCCCGTTTGCCCCGGCTCGGGCGGCTCGGCGAACTCCAGCCCCGGCGTCTCCGAACGTCCCGCCGCCGCCCGTTCCACCAGCGGGATGAATTGCAGAAACCCGCTCCCGATTTCCTTGAGAAACCGATACACCTCCACCGGCCGCCCCGCGTTGGCCCGATGCACCACCGTCAGCGTGTTGAACTCCACCCCGTGCTTTTTCAGCAGCCCCAGCCCGCGCATCACGGCGTCGAACGTCGGCTTCCCCCCCTTGTCCACCCGGTATCTGTCGTGCGCCTCGCGCGGCCCGTCAATGGACAGGCCCACCAAGAACTTCTCTTCCGCCAGGAACCCGCACCACGCGTCGTCCAGCAGCGTGCCGTTGGTTTGCAGCGCGTTGGAGATGATTTTGTCCCCGGCGTGTTTTCGCTGCAACTGGACCGCCCTCTGAAAGAACTCCACCCCCAGAAGCGTCGGCTCCCCGCCCTGCCACGCGAAATAAATCTCCGGCCCCGGCTGCCCCTCGATATACTGGCGGATGTATGCCTCCAGCACCGCGTCGCTCATGCGCCACTGCCGCTCCTCCGGGTAGAGTTTTTCCTTCTCCAAATAGAAACAATACCGGCACTCCAAATTGCAAATCGGCCCGACCGGCTTGGTCAGCGCATGAAATCCCCGCCCCGCCCCGCTCTGTTTCGTTCCGCTCATCGCTCCCGCCATTCTACCCCCTTCCAGCCGCGCTTTCCCTCTTTTTCTTGCTTGAATACTTCAACCAGAGGCAATTCCGTAATCCTCAGCCAGCTCATTCCCTGAATTCAGAAATCGTCACCCGGCCCATTTGCGTTCCTTCGCTGCAAGTGCTTCATTTTCACAGCCCCAGCTTCCCCCGGAAAAACTCAATCGTCCTCACCAGCCCCTCCCGCAACTCCACCCGCGGCTCCCAGCCCAGCACCCTCCGCGCCCGCGTGATGTCCGGCCGCCGCTGCTGCGGATCATCCTGCGGCAGCGGCTTGAAGCAGACCCGGCTCCGCGAACCCACCGCCGCGATGATCTGCCGCGCAAACTCCAGCACCGTCAACTCCGCCGGATTGCCGATGTTCACAGGCTGGTCCTCCCCGCTCATCATCAACCGGTAAATACCCTCGATTAAATCCGAACAATAGCAGAAACTCCGCGTCTGCCCCCCGCGCCCGAACACCGTCAGCGCCTTGTTCTTCAGCGCCTGGCTGATGAACGCCGGCACCACCCGCCCGTCATGCAACCTCATCCGCGGACCGTACGTGTTGAAGATGCGCACGATCCTCGTCTCCACCCCGTGCTCCCGGTGATACGCCATCGTCAGCGCCTCCGCGAACCGTTTGGACTCGTCATAGCACCCGCGCGGGCCAATCGGGTTCACGTTCCCCCAGTACGATTCCGTCTGCGGGTGGACCAGCGGATCGCCATAAATCTCCGACGTCGAGGCCAGCAGAAACCGCGCCGATTTGTGCATCGCCAGCCCCAGCGCCTTGTGCGTCCCCAGCGACCCCACCTTCAAAGTCTGGATGGGCAGCTCCAGATAATCCACCGGGCTGGCGGGCGAGGCGAAATGCCACACATAATCCACCGGCGTGTCCAGAAACAGAAATTCCGTCACATCCTGCTCGATGAACCTGAAATTCCTGTTCCCGGCCAGATGCGCGATGTTGCCGACCGACCCCGTCACCAGATTGTCCACCACCACCACCTTGTGACCCTTGCCCAGAAGGTAATCCACCAAATGCGAACCCAGAAAGCCCGCCCCGCCCGTCACCACCGAGATGCTCCGGGTCGCCCCGCGGTCGCCCGCCCTCATTTTGGTTTTTCTTCGCATCCCTTCCAATTCAGCGCGCTCCCCTTCCCAGGAGCACCACCGGAACCGTCAGCCAGAGGATTTTGAAGTCCAGCCACAAAGACCAATGATCAATGTACTCCAAATCCAGGCGCACCCACTCCTTGAAATCCGCGACCTCATTGCGCCCGCTCACCTGCCACAGACAAGTCAGGCCGGGTTTGACGCTCAGGCGGCGGCGATGCGCCATGTCGTCGAAGCGGTTGACCTCGTCCACCGGCAACGGCCTCGGTCCCACCAGGCTCATGTCCCCGATCAACACGTTGAACAGTTGCGGAAGCTCATCCACGCTGAACTTCCGCAGCCAGCGTCCCAGCCAGGTCACACGCGGGTCGTTGGTCACTTTGAACACCGGCCCGGACATCTCGTTCAGGGAGGCAATCTCGTGTTTGAGCTGCTCGGCGTTGGTCACCATCGAGCGGAACTTGTACATCATGAACGGTTTGCCGCTCAGTCCCGCCCGTTTCTGCCGGAACAAAACCGGCCCCGGCGAACTCAACTTGACCAGGATGGCGATCGGCAGCATCAGAAGCGGCCCCAAGACGGTCAGGAGCGCGATCGAACCGAAACAATCAATCATCTGCTTCACCAACCCCGCCCAGGCCCCCATCTGCGGGCCGGAATGAAAAATCAACATCGGACGGCCGCAAAAATCGTCCATGTCCGTCTGCGAGATCCGGGTTTGGAAAAAATCCGCCACCAGCCACGCCTCGATGCCCTCCAACTCGCAGGCTTGGATGGCCTTTTCGATCCGCCCAAAAATCGTGTGCCGGGCGCTCAGGATCACCCCATTGACAGAATGTTCGTGCAGAAAGGCCACCAACTGCTCGGTGGAGGTCTGGTTGACATCAAATTCCCCCACCACCTGCAGTTCGGGGTGGCTGCTCTCCATGTCTGAACGCAAGCTGCGGGTTTCCGAGCGCCCCCCCACCAGGACGATCCGCTTGGAGTAATGGGCGCGGCCCAACAGGCTTTGGCGGCCCCACCGCACCAACTCTTCCTTGAGCCAGACCAGGCCAAAACTACACAGGCCAAAGAGCAGCATCACCCCGCGCGCCTTTTCCTGCCGCCGCAGATAGATCAACAGAACCAGCCCGATGGTGCAAATGAAGCAGGATTTGGCCAGTTGCCAGGCCTTCTCCCGGCGCGGGGCGAAAATTGGCCGCTTGTAGAAACCCTGCGCCTCCAAAACCAGCATCGCCATCGGAATCACCATCAGAAAAAGCCAAAAATAGTCCGCGAATGGGGCGATGATCTCCGGCCGGTAGTGAACCGGCCACGTGATCCGCCAATTGCTGCGGATGGAATGCGCCAGCCACAATCCAATGGCAAACAACGCCCCGTCAAGCCACGGATCCACTTGAACCCGGATTTTAGAGTCTCGACGCAACATTTTAAGTTTTAACTCACAAGACGCCGGCAGCCTGCCGTCAAGACATGACACCCCTGACGGCGGAACCCTCAGTTCCGGGCCGCAGGCGCAAGGTGCTCAATTTGCCGGCCTGTGACAGTTTGAAATTCAGGCGCGGAGGCACCGATAAACTTTTTCAGACGGTCGAGCATAGCAGATTCGCCGCCCGGAAGGCAAGTACTAAAATAACTGATGTACGCCCACCGCTCGATCTCGCCCTTTTTGAGCAACCCGCTGGCGATGGACCAGAGGCGGGTTCCTTCGTCATCCGTGATCTTGTCCCCGGAAACAAACCAATAAACATAAAGGCAGCTCCGGACGCGCGTCTGGCCGTCTTTCCCAAGGAACTGCCGCGTGGCGGTCAGCTTCACGGCCGGGATGTCGTAGGCAAACGGACGGTCCATCCGCAGGACAATCCGCTCGGCATTGGTGATGTTCCAGCCCTGGGCGTAAAGGCAGTACTGGGGTTGGTGGATGCTGGTGTGGTCCGTTCCCATCAGGACCGTGGTCAGTTGGACCTGAAAGCCGTCCGCCGCGCTCCCGTAACCCATGCGGCCGAATGTGGTGTCGCCTGGCAGGCCCGCCAGTTCCGCGGTGCTGATGGGCAGCGGACGGGATGGCAGGCCCATGACGTTGGTCGGCAGGACCACCCCTTGGGTGGCAACCAAATTGGTATGCTCATCGTAGATCGCAACAGGGCCCACCCTCACTCCGGGACGGCCCAGCACGTGCATCCCCCGGATCTTCGTCAACCATCCCGCCGTGGCGGCGATCATTCCCAGCGCCACGACAAATACCACCCACTTCCCGCGCTTCATGGCAGCACCGCCGGCGGCTTTCCTTTGAGCCATCGCCCCACCAGCAGAACACACCCGACGGCCACCCCGTAAGTCACATAGCCGAAGTAATTGTCCACAAACCTCCCGGCCGCCTCGGACTGGAAGGCGTTTGCCGCCAGAATGATGGTGGTCAGCCGCATCACGTTGCACACCAGCGCCAGCGGAATGGTCAATCCGACGATGACCGCCTTTTTCCACATTTTATCCATCGTCAAACCCGCCAGCACAGTGGTGATGGCCAGCAAGGCGATGAAACTGCGGATTCCGCTGCACGCCGCCGCCACATCGAAACTCCAAACGCCGTTGGGGTCCAAAAGTTGTGTCCCGGCGCGGGTGACGTTCATATCCAAAAGTTGGTGCGTCAGGAGCATGGTCCCCTTTGCGGCCCACAACCGCAGCGGCAGGGTCAGCCCTTGCGCGAATGTGCCCCCCATCGGCACACAAAAAGCAAAAATGACGAAAGGAAAGAAACTGACTTTGCCCCATTCCCATCCCCACACCAACGCCGCCAGCACCCAGGCCCCCGAGAACAAGGCCACCATGGACAGCCGGGGCTGCTGCACCAGAAAACCAACCACATGAAGCGCCAGAGCCAGCCCCAGGGCCGCCAATGCCGGCCACCAGACCCCGGCCACCGAACTGGCCAGACGCCGGCGTCTGAACCAAAGGATGGCCAGCACCACAAAAGGAATCAATTTCCCATGTCCCGCGTCATTGGAGGGATCATCCCACTTGCCCCACATCCAGCCGAACAGCGAGGCGTTCTGACCGGCGATCCCTGAAGCGCGGCCAAAGAACTGGAAAAGGCAGACCCACGCCGCCAGCAGCGCCCCGAACATCGCTTTGTCCGGCAAGGCGCGCCAGAAACTCTGAAACTCCGGGACAAACCCCGCCTGTCTTGCTTCTATTTCGATTCTTGCTGTCGCGTCCATTTAAATTCAGAACATAGCCTGCCAAAGCCGATTTGCCCAACTCAATCTAGTGCGCTGTGACAGAACTGCCTTTACGATAAGCCGTACTCCCGGCTTTCGTTCAGCCACCAACACGGCCCTGAACTTTTCTCACTGATTGTCGTTCCATCTCGACCCCTCCAAACGAAGAGGAATGGGTTCGTTTTTCTCAATTTTAATACCATTGAGAATTCCGTAAGTGACTGATGTTGAACAACTTATGATATTTCCAAGATGGGTTCGTTTTGCAAAAAGTACTTTTTCATCAAAGTCTCTCCGACACCTCCATCGTCAGGGGCGGCGGGACCGCTTCGCCGCGCCTCATGCGCTGCACACGCTCCAACTGGTTCATGGCGCGATACATCTGGCGTTCGAGCTTGGTCTCATACCGCATGATCTTGTCCAGGACATCCGGGGATGGCAGCACGGCCACCGCCTGACGGGCCTGCTCTTCGGCGGCTTCCCTTTTGCGGCAACGCTCCTCTTGCGATTGGATTTGGCCCAATTTGTGATCAATGACTCTGAGCACCCGCTTCATATTCTCCTCCCGCACTGTGGCTTGGTCCGGCTGGTTGGAGTTTTGCGACAATCGGAGACGCAGTTTCTCCAAATACCTCCTTGGAGAAGATGCCGTGTTTGAGGGCGCTCATTTGGGAAACCGCGAGGCCCTCCGGCGTTTTTGGGCCCGTGGATTTGAGGGCGTTGCTCCGGTTGGCGGAGAGTTGTTTAGTCGAGATTTCCGTGCTCACAAATCGAATGCGCTCCACCGCGCACCGCCTGGCGTGTCCGACGACGTTGGACTCCAGGTTCTCCGGCGTGATGGCAGACTGTGTGTCAATTTGAGGGTTCATGGGTGAGCATGTGTTTGAGGTTTGGCGCCGACAGGAGATCGGGACGCCCGCCCAAGGACGCCGGCCTCCCGACGCCCCGGCGGCGGGATTCCAGACCCGGCCGCTCTTTTCTCTTGCGCTTTTCGAGTGAAGAGTTCACTTTGTTACGGAAACC
>JBEKAN010000271.1:0-6756 GCA_050015895.1 Verrucomicrobiota bacterium | reverse complement strand
AGCCGGCGCAAAAGTCATTCAAAAGGGAGCGGGGATCAAAAACCGGGCGCATCTCCGCACTGCCCCCTTCCCATTTGCCGATTCCCTCGCCCCACGCAGTGGGGAGAGGGCCAGGGAGAGGGGTTCGTTCCGTCCAATGGTAGGGCAACTCCTCGCACCGTTGGTGCGCTTCCTTATGTTGTTCCAACTTCGAGCCATGACATTTCCCCTGTCCGAAGTCTTGCATTCACGCTGGCAGTATCAAGATGCGCGGCAGCACCTGGAGTTCACCCGCCGAGTTTTTGCGTCCTGGCGTCTTGGCGCCTTTGCGTTGAATTCCTTTCGGTTGCGCCCTTGTCGCCCCGCGCGCCTTGCGATTTTCAGCAACCGGACATCTGTGCCTCTTTCGCTCATTCCGCCCCCTTTTCCTCCACCGTCGCCTCGCCCTGCCCCTCGCCCTCTGCCATCATCATCCTCATCGCTTCCACCTCGGACCGCGGGATGTACCGCCGAAACACCTCCCCAAAGTCCTCCTTCATGTACCCTTTCGCCGCGACCTTCCCGATCCACATCGTCTTGGGCCGGACGCCATACGGACGCAATTGCTGCGCCAGCCACGATTCGTTGATTTCCTTCCCTTTCCTCAGCTCCACCCACGGCCGGTCCCCCGCGTTGTTCAAGTCCGCCACCAGCGTCCGGCTGTGGATGCGCTCCGACGCTCCACTCAGGAACGCGATAAGAATATCCAGCAGCAACGCCCCGATGGGGCTGTTCTCCTGCGCGCTGATCGTCAACCCCGCCGCCGCCTGCCGCGCTTTCTCCGGCCAGACGCCCCCGGCCAAATCCGCCAGCGCCAGCAGAGGTTCCCAGATGTCCGCGGCCCGGTCGTTCAAATTCGGGGGCGCCTCCGGTCGCGCCCCGGCGATCCCTTCCGCATGGTCGAGCACAAACCGCGCGCATTGCTGCCGCAGCATCGTCGCCTCCAAGTTTCTCAACCGCTCACACTCCTCATCCGTTCGCTTGCGCTGCATCCGCACCACAATGGACCGGTCGGCCAGCGTGTCCGGCAGCCGCCCAATGGCCGCCATCACCTTCGGGCACCAGCACGAATACCGCACCAGCCGGGTCGCCCCCTGGCTGGCCGCCTCTGCCTCATCGCCTCGCGGGTCCGTCGCGTCCGCTCTCAGGGCGGCGGGGTCCGCATTTCTCGTTTCTGCTTTCTGCTTTCTGCTTTCGGGGTCCGTCGCGTGCCCCCGCAAACTGTAATGCGTCAATTGATTGGCCACTCGCACCACGTACGCCGTTTTGCGCGTGTAGCCGGAATTCAAAATCCCGCGCAATTCATCATGCCCCTGCAAAAGCGTGTCCGCCTCGTCAATCAACAGCGTCGGCCGCGTTTCCTCAATCACCCGAAACAGCGCCGACGAACTGATGTTCGCGGCCACCACCGGGCGGTTGACCAACTCGCTGAGCACCGTCAGCAGCGTGGTCTTGCCGCAGCGCTTTTCCGGCGACTCCAGGCCCAAATACGTGCTCACATCGCGCAGCGGGAACGCGTACGTGTGCAAAATCCACAACGCCAGAGTCTCCGCCCCCCATTTTGGCAGCACCACGAACCGCCCCAGAACCCCCTCCAACTCATCCAAAAGAGCCGCCCCGCTGACCGCCTCCGGCCACGGCTCCACCTCCGGCAGTTCCAGAACCGCGTGGTGCGCCCCCGCCAGCCCTTCTCGTCTCATCGTCGCAATCGTTTTCATAGTTGATTTTGTGTTTTTGAGTAATGCGTCAGTGATGGATGGCGTAAAGGTAGGGCAGCCCGCAACGCTGCGGGCCAACCCGATGTTGTTCCATCTGGCAGTCCTCTGCCCGCCGCAGCGCGCACGGAATGCACGCCCTGCCACCCGTGACTGACGCATTGTGTTTTTGGCCGCAATCCTGCCACACCCACCTGGACAAAGGCTGTCCACCCGCCCCAAATCTCGCAAAAAAATCCGGAGGATCTTAACGGCTCCCTGACGCTTCCTAACGGCTATTCTGAGGGGTAAAACCTCAAAAGAGACCAATGTTTACTGAGGTCCTAACGGGTTAACGGCTCCTGAGCCCCAAAAGGTGCCCTCGCCCCTGAAACGGGCACCCCGCCATTGCCGCATTGGGAAGCCCAATGAAGCCCAAAGAAGGTGAATCAAGGTCAATCAAGGTGAATTAAGCTGGATTATGGCGCTTTTGACATTTACAAAGCGCACGATTCACGTCGTTTTGCCCATACAACCACGCAATCGCGGTCACAGAAAGCCAAATCCGACCGGAACCATCGGCGATTCGATCAGGACCGCCCGGAAGCAGGCCGGTTTGAATCGGGGTGAGCTTGCACAGGCGACCGGAATCCCCGTCCATTGGCTCGGACCCTGGGAGCGCGACGAGATCGTGCCCGCCCAGGAGGAATGGGCCCGGTTGTCGTCATTTTTGGGGCTGCCGGCAACGGGAAGGCCGCCCAGCCGAGCCTGACCGGCCCCAAGCGGAATATATGCCTCTTCAGGCCACCGGGAACCAGCTGTCGCGGGAGCGCCAAATACTTGTGAGCCTGCTAGCCGTTCTGGCGCCCCGCCTCAACCCCTTGGCCCGTCGTCGACGGACCCTGCCGGCTCGTAACATCCCAGGACTTTGGCCGGCTTGCGGACATCAGGCGGGCGGTCAATGTCGGAAGGCACGCCGCGACTCACCGCCCGGCCTCAGACGGGTTTGACTTATTTCATCAGGTTTGCAAAAAAGACAATAAAGGCTAAAGATGGATGCCATAAGGCTTAATCTGGAATCCGTCGCCGCACGGAAAGATGGAACCAAAAACCGAATATGGATGAGGTTGACCATTGAGTGACGCGAAAAAGAGAGCGTCGTGGCCACTTGCTGAAAGTTGCCCATCGTGAGCACTCGGAAAGTGATGAAGGCTCGCCGACATGGAAATCCGTGGCGTGGCGGGGGAGGTCTCCATGTAAGGTTGAAACCCAGAGACGAAAATAATCGCCCGCATTTTATTGTACTCATGTAATTTCGGCGGCACTGAAAAAGGATGTCGAGCCTCGAACCATGCAGGCTCTCGCGTGCTTGCGGTCCTTGCGATGGCGTCCCTGATGGAGAGATGGAGGGTCCCGTGGGCGCGCAGGCTTGCCACGATCTCGTGGAGCATGTTTTCCGGCCTCAAAACAATTCTGCTGGCTCGTGCCTCTTTGGTGGCCTTGCCGGACTCGCCAGAACCTCCCAGAAATGCATTCAAAGCCATCTTCCACCCAGAACTGCGACTGTGCTCCATTGTGAGGAGGGTCTCAACCAAATCCTCCCCGTGAAGCTGGGCATAGAGCGAGGCAATGCCAGGAGCATCAATGTAAATAAAACGGTGCGGATTCATGTGGTCGTCGAAACATCTAAATCAACCTCAAAAGCCATCGCATGATTAACCTCATGATAGTCCAGAATCCAGATCGCGCTTCTCGGAAAAACTGCTTTCTCGCCTTAGAGGAATGGTTCTTGCCTTCGATTTTCCTTCTCAGGCGACAGTTTGCCCGATGAACGTCTTTTCTCCTTGCGCCATACCGTCGTTTTCTCTTCATGTCGTTGCTCCTATAGAAGACAGAGCAACGACCGCTCCTAAAAATAGAAAACCCGCCACCGCATGGGGACCCTTCCCACCAAGGTGGAGGTTATAGTTTTTCGTTGTTTCGAGCCCGTAACCTATTAGACGTTGACACACATCAGGGCCAAAATCAAGCGAAAAGAACCAAAAAAAAGGAGGTCCCCTGTCCTTCCCACGCCACGCCCCGGACGCTCCTTCGCCGGCGCCCTCTCTTCATTTTACCATCCGGTCAAGGTCGTTCCAGCCCATCCCGGTCGGATTCGTTCCACTGCGCTCGCCCAACCTTGACTACGGATGCCCATTCCGAGAGTGCGGAACGGCTTCCGAGCCGTTTTCGCACAGTCGAGCAGTATCAGCTCTCATCGAATGGGGTCAAAGGGTCAAAGGGGTCCGTCAAAGGGGTCCGACTATAGTTTCGTCCCATATCAAGCGTAACTGATGGCGCTGCAAGCGTTTATGCAGGAGCAGGAATCCGGCAAATTGTCGTGTTTTCCAAAGGCAAAAGCTCCGTCCGCCCCCTTTGAGTTCCCTGTGTTCTTTTGCGGCAATCCGGTTCAACGCCCCCTTACCCTCAATCCGTGTCATCCGTGCAATCCGTGGTTATGAAATGGTCGAAGGGGTCCGACTATAGTTTCGTCCCATATCAAGTGTAACCGATTGCGCTGCAAGCGCTTATGCATGAGCAGGAATCCGGCTAAGGTGCCGCTGGTGCGTCCTTTGGCGGCAATTGCTTCATTCTGAGGCGGTTAGTGCCTGCCATCCGTGTGATCCGTGCGATCCGTGGTTAAGAAGTTCCAGTCGAAGGGGTCCGAGCAAAGCTTCGTCCCATATCAAGCGTAACCGATTGCGCTGCAAGCGTTTATGCAGGAGCATGAATCCGGCAAATTGTCGTGTTCTTTTGCGGCAATCCTCCAGTCCGGGCGAAGCCAGGGGCCATGAGGAGGTCACGCAAAGTCGCCAAGGTGCCAAGGGGGCGGAAGCCTATGGAGTGTTTTTGCGGCAAGTGCTTCAGTCCGAGCCGGTTACCGAGCTTGATGCGACTTTTGGCGTCTCCGCGTCTCTGCGTGAAAAAGTGCTTCCGTCCGCCCTCTTTGAGTTCCCTGTGTTCCCTTGCGGCAATCCTGCGGTCGGCCCATCCCGGTCCGCAATCCTTAGTTGGTCCCCATCCTCTTCATCCTGTGAATCCTGTCCAAAAATCCTCATCCGTTCGCGCGATCGTCGAAGCGGTCAGACTATAGTGCGAATGGAACAGGAGCCACGCAACGGGTGAAAGACTTTTTCCAGAAGAATCTGTGTTCAACTGTGTCAATCTGTGGCTGCCGTTCTTCTCTTTTCATCCAACTGCCGAATTCAGAACTCTTCAGGCGATCCTGTGTCCCTCTGTGGCCCCGTCAATCAGCGCCAATTCAAAAATCCTCAGGCCGGTCTGGCGACTTTGCGCTTCCCGCGCCCTTGCGCTTGTTCCCTCAATCAGCGTGACCGGAATCGTGTCCCGGATCAATTCGCGTTCATTGGCGAAATTCGCGGATCACCATTCAGTCGGCCTTTCCTTGCCGTCCTTTCGAGGCAAGTGCATGATTATCAGCAAGTTGTGAATCAGCGGAGCAGTTTTCACTATTCCCCATTCCCAATTCCCCATTCCCAATTCCCCATTCCCAATTCCCCATTCCCTATTCCCCATTCCCTATTCCCCATTCCCTATTCTTCATTCCCCATTCCCCATTCCCTATTCTTCATTCCCTATTCCCTATTCGTTTCTAACGCCTCCGTAACGCTTCCTAACGGCCATTCTAACGGGTAAAACTTCAAAAATCCCCAATGTTTACGCGGGTCCTAACGGGTTAACGGCTCCAGCCCCCCAAAGGGTGTGCCCAACCGCGTCAGCGCGCCACCTCTGGAGGCCGGTGCGGCTGCGGTTCTCAAGGTCAATCAAGCCAAATCAAGCCAAATCAAGGTAAATAAAGCCAAAAAAATATGAACGGTTTCAGCGCAGTTTCTTCCCGCGCAGGGTTTCCACGAAACCGACGAATCCCGCCGCCTGCTTTTCCAGCCGCTTTTCCATCTCCTGGCTTGTGAATTGCCCCGCCTCGTTGAGCAACCCCCGGATGCCGGGCATGAACACGCGCTCCGGATAAATGTGGGCGTTGCGATAGCCGAAGATGCCCTGCAACTGCTCCACCGCCCGCAGCGCGCCCCAGACCCCCGCCGACAGCCCGACGAAACAGACCGGGCGCCGCTCGAAACTCTCCGGAAAGGGGAGCATGTCAATAAAATACTTCAGAACGCCGGGAAAGCTCCCGTTGTATTCCGGGGCGACCACCACCAATCCGTCGGCGGCCAGAATGGCGTCGGTGAACCGGGAAAAGCCGCCGGGCTTCTCCGCATACGAGGCCGGCGAGAAAATCTCCGGCGGCAGCTCCGCCAGATCGAGCAACTCCATTTTCACGCCGAGCGATTTGTAAACCGCCTCGACGCGGGCGGTGACTTTTCGCGTGTTGCTCTCAGGCCGGTTCGTTCCGCTGATGATGGTAATCATGGTCAACAAGTTGGGGCCAGTGCCGCAATCTCCGACCGAGGATGGGCCGTTTTCGGGTCTTTGCAACCATTTTCCCAGGCAAGGAAGCCAAAAAATGTCGCGCCCTCTCCCATCCGGCGCTTGATTATTCGGCGGCGCTGGGGTATAAAACTGGCATGGTTGTCACATCCATCCGCGAGTTGAATCGGGCGGCGCCGTTCAAGCCATACACAATCTGCATGGCCAGCGGCGAAAAATTTCAAGTGCCGCATCCGGACTTTGTTTTGGTCTCCCCCAAAGGCTCGTTTGTCATTTTCGTGGATGCCAAAGAGTATCCGCATCATCTGAATTCATTGCTGATCGAAAGCGTTGTCGTGGGCGACGGCCACCGCGCCCGCAAAGGCGGCAGGCGCGCATAACCCGCAACAGATCAAGCCGGGCAAGGGGCCTTGACTGCCATTTTACCATTACCATGCACGAAGAAATTATTATGAGGCGGGATTGCCAGGCGGTGCTGATTCCGGCGGGAACGACCGTGACGCTCCAGGCCGGCGTGCCGGTGACCATCACCCAGGCACTGGGGGGCAGTTTCACCGTCATGGTCCACGGCAACCTGGCCCGCATCGCCAGCGCG
>JBEKAN010000270.1:0-6760 GCA_050015895.1 Verrucomicrobiota bacterium | reverse complement strand
TTTTCGGCACCCAATTCTTTGCAAATACCTCTAAAATGGGCACTTGAGCTGCTTTACCCCCATTTCGTCGGAATTCATTACACTTTACGGGGATGGGAGACCTGTGCTTGGAGCGGCCAGATTGTAGGGAAGTGTACAAAAAATGGCGCCCGGAAGAATCCGGGCGCCACGAGCAAACTAACTATATGAATTCGAGGAACCGGCCGCTTAGACCTTCATCTTGCGGCGAATCAAACCGAAACCCGTCAAGGCCAAACCCAGCAGGCCCAGGGTCGAGCCGCCGTCCGGCGCGCTGGGCGGACCCAGAATCGTGCTGGTGCTCGTCACCGGCGTCGCGTTGATGATGTAGTTGTAATCAATCGTCTCGGAGGCGCCAGCGGCCAGGGTACCGATGTCCCAACTGTCCTCAATCGCATAGTCGGCGGGGGTGCCGTCATTTTCGCTGGTCAGATGGGAGTAAGGATCAATTGTCGAGCTGTACCAGTCCGAGATGATGCTGGCAGCGGCGCCGGGAGTCACCCCTTGGATGATGATGCTGTTGTGGGTGTCCAAGCCTGTGGCTTGCACAATCCCCGGCGAAACGATGGTGTTCGCGGTGACGTAGGAGCCGAACTGATAAACGTCAGGATCAGGGTCCAGAGCCGTGTTAAACACGACGTTGTTCAGGGCCGCGCCCGTTGGGTTGTTCAGGGTCATCGCGTAGTTAATGATGCTGCTGCCGGCGGTGAACGAGAGGGTCTGGCTGAAAGTCAGGCCCCCAAAACTGCCGGTGGTCAGTGTGGACAAAGGACCAGTCTGAGTTGTGGTCGTGCCCAATGTGCCAGTCCCGGCAATATAGCTCGCCACGCCGTAGTTTCCGCCCACACCGATCGAATAACTCTGGTAAGGAGTGCCAGGGGTGATGAAGTCGTTGTTGACATAGGAACCGCCGAAGCCTGTGCCAGCGCCATTCCAGATGATGCCCGGGTACTGGCTGTAATACTGGCCGCCAATAGTGGGGGCAGTACCGGCCGGATTGATAATGGAGCCGTCGGCGCCGACACCCACTTCAAGGTAATTGCCTTGCAAGGTGTACTGCGCGTTGGCCTGCTGGGTCAGCGCGACAGCGGCGCCCGCCGCCACCAATGCCAGTATGATTTTTGTGCTTTTCATTGTTTTTTCCTCGAATTTCTTCGTTTGGTTGTCTGATCTTTGCTTAACTTTGCTTGCTCAACATGTCATTCGCCATTAATGGCTTCCCTCCATTCAGCAACCCCTATGCCACCAATGCATTACTCTTTAACACTACGTTCATAATTGTCGTAAGTGACTTGTAATGAACATATTACAACTTACAATGTGGATCTAACGCCTACAAGCCAGAATGATGGAACTGCAAGAACTCTTTACACATATTTTGGCTCTTCGCCGCTGAAATCGTCGTAAACATCTATAATACTAGCACTTACGACGACGAAGGCCATTTCGTCGGGATTCGTTACACTTTACAACTGAGTACCACACTGTCACAGCACATTTTCGGCCTGCTATTTCGCCAGCCTGCTCAGCCGTATCAATCTGTGCGTCAGGCTGTTCCGTTTTGCGCACACGGTGGCTGTAAGAGATGGTACTATTCTTTGAGATTACGATGTGGTACTACAAGCTTCGTAGGCCATTGCCCGACGAGATTCGGCGCAGTAGTGCGGAACCCGCGCGACGCGGAAAACGCCGATTTGAAAGACCGCACTCGAGGAAGCGCGCCGGGGCCGCGCGGGGGAGGAAAATAAGCCTGAGTACGTGCGATTAAGAGCAGCATTAAGATCAGGATGAGAGGAGAAATCCAGGCTGGCGGAAAACGGGCGCGGCGGGCAGAATCCCGGCATGAGACTCGAACATGTTGCGTTGCAGGTTGCCGATCCGGTGGCGATGGCCGATTGGTATGTCAAACATCTGCGCTGCGCGGTGGCGCGGGCGGGCGGCCCGCCCAATCGCGCGCGCTTTCTGGCGGCGGGTCCGGTGCTCATTGAAATCTACCAGAGCGCCAGCGCGCCAACCCCCGATTATCCCTCCATGCACCCCTCCCAGTTGCACCTGGCCTTTGTCTCTGAAAACCTCAAGGCGGACCGCGACCGGCTGGTGGCGGCCGGGGCGCGGGTGGCGGAGGATTGCACCACCACTCCGGCCGGGGACGAGCTGCTGATGTTGCGCGATCCCTGGGGCGTGGCCCTGCAACTGGTCCGGCGCGCCAAGCCGATGATTTTGTGACCGATCCCACAGAAGTGGGGATCGGGAAAACTAGGCGGCAGTCCTTGCTCTTGCGGCGAATTCAGACTAGAGATTAACCATGAGCGTTACGGGTAAAGTCAAGAATGGTCTGGTGGTCCTGCCGCCGGGAACAAGTCTGCCCGAAGGGGCCGATGTCAAGATAGAAACCCTTGAGCTTGCGCCCCAAGACGACCCGTTCCTGGCCGCCGTCCGCAAAGCAACCAAGCCGCGCCCGCACTGGCCCAAAGATTACGCCCTCAATCACGGCCATTACGTCAGCGGAGAACCCAATTGAACGCTCACCGCGCCGGCTCCCGCACTGGCGCGCCGACCTCGTAGAGTTTGATTTCCTTTTGCAGCGCCGCAGTCAGCGTGTCGTTCTCCGCCCTCGTCGCCAGATCCAGGGCGCGCCGGGCTGCGGCGGTCGCGTCCCCGTAACGCCCCATTTCCGCGTAAGCCGCCGCCAGGGTGCGCAGAACCGCCGGGTTGCCGTCCCGGCTCAACTGGTTGGCCCGTTCCGCCAGGGCCACCGCCTTTGCGCCGTCGCGAAGCGAGGCCTCGGCTGTCGTCGCCAGCGCCCACGCCAGGCTGTTTTGGACGGCGATTTGGTCGGGATTGATTTGCAGGGCCTGTTGCCAGGCGTCAATGGCCTGCTTGATTTCCCCGTTCTGGAAGGAAGCCAGGCCGAGATTGGCCCACAGGCTGGCGGAGCCGGCATTGATTTTTAGAACTTGGCGATAGCAGACAATCGCCTCCTCCAGATTCTTCTCCTTGAGCAAGTCGTTG
This sequence comes from Verrucomicrobiota bacterium, assembly GCA_050015895.1. GTDB lineage: Bacteria > Verrucomicrobiota > Verrucomicrobiia > Limisphaerales > Palsa-1400 > JBEKOF01. The sequence goes on along the minus strand of JBEKAN010000270.1, from coordinate 3,730 downwards.
CCGAGGGTCCACCATTTCCCCATCGGGTCCGCGCTCGCGGCCGTGTTCTTCTCGATTTTCTCGAAACAGGCCAGCGCCGCGTCAAAATCTCCCTTCCGCAGAAGAGCTCTGCCGAGGTTGCGGCGGGCCTCCAGGTAATTCGGATTGATTTCGAGGGCTTTTTGGTATTGGCCGATGGCTTGCGCCAGATCTGGCTTCACCAAAAAGGCGTTCCCCAGGTCGCAGAGTGCCTGGTCAAAATTGGGCCTGATCTCCAGCGCGCGGCGGAATTCCGCGATGGCTGCCTCCACCCGCCCCAGGCTCAAGAGAGTCAAGCCCAGGTCCACGTGCGCCTCTTCGGCGCCGGGCTTGAGTTCCAGGGCCTTGCGGTATTGCGCGATGGCCTCCTGCGGCCGCCCGCTTTTTGCCAGCGCCACGCCCAAATTCATGTGCGCGTCGGCGTAGTCGGGATCCAATTCCAGAGCTTTGCCGGATTGGGCGATGGCTCCAGCCAGATCCCCTTTGGCGAGAAGAGCCGCGCCGAGGTTGCCCAGGGCGCGCGCAAAATCGGGTTTGATCTTCAGGGCCATCTGGTATTGCGCGATCGCTTTGTCGAAGTCGCCCTTTTGGAAAAAGGCGAAGCCCATCTCATCCAGGCCGGTGCTGTTGTTGGGGTCGCACTCCAGCGCCCGGAGCCACAGTGTTTGGGTGTCCTGCCAATAGGAAGTCTGGCTATGGCCCCAGAGAGCCAAAATGCCAACCACCCCAGCCATCAAACCACCCAAAATGACACGGCGATGCTTCCACCCCGCGCTCCAATCCGCCAGCGCCCAAGTCCCCGCCACGGCCAGACCGATTCCCGGCAGATAGGTGTAACGATCCGCATGGGCGGCGTCGGCGGAGATGGGAATGATCCCGATCACCGGAACCAACATTCCCAGGTACCAGAGCCAGCCCATGAGCAGGCAGGGGTTCTTTTTTCGGCGCAGCAGCACGGCGGCAGTGATCCCGGCCAGCGCCACAAACGCCGCCCCGACTTTCCACATCGGCTCGCCGTTGGGCGCGTAGGGATAGAGGTTGAACAGTCCCGCCGGAAAAACCATTTGCCGCAGATAGACCACATAAGAAACCAGCGCGTTGCCAAGGCGCTCCAAAAATGCCATCCGGTGGTCTTTGACCACCAATCCCGGCACCATCGCCGCCACCAGGGAAAATGCCGCCGCAATGGCAAACAGCGGAATCTTCTCCCTCACCAACCCCCAAAACGGCACACCGGCGCTTTTCTCCTCTCCGCTTTCCCTGTCCTCCGTAGCTTTAGCGAAGGAGGATGCGTTCTCCTTTCCCCTCATTCTTCCCAGCGGCCAATAATCCAGCAGCAACAACACGAACGGCAGCGTCGCCACCATGCTCTTGGCCATCAGGCCCAAAACAAACAACAACATCACCGCGACATTTCCGGCGCGGGAGGGTTTGCGCGCCTGGCGCGCATAAGCCCCAATGGCCAGCAGGAAAAAGAACCCGCTCAACACATCCTTGCGTTCGGAAACCCAGGCCACCGATTCGGCCCGCAGCGGATGGACGGCGAACAGGGCCGCGACAAAAGCGCAGCGCCACAAGCTGCCGGTCATCCGCCGCAACACCAGGAACAGCAACACCGCGTTGGCGGCGTGCAGAAGGACATTGACCAGGTGATGGCGTCCGGCGCGCAGTCCGAAGAGCTGGCAATCCAGCTCGTGGGAAAGAGTGGTCAGAGGAATCCAATTGGCGACCTGTTTGTGCGTGAAAGCAAAGCCGACCCCCTTAGCCGACAAACCCTGTTCCACCACCGGGTTTTCATACACATACTGCGGGTCGTCGTAATTGACGAACTGGAAGTCGGACGTCTGTCCGAAGACGGCCAGAACCGCCAGCACCAGAAAAACGCAGACAGAAACCTCCGGCCACGTCTGCCGTGGTTTTTCTTTCATTGTCGTGTTCAATTCCACCAGTTTCAAAATTCAGCCTTCGGGCTGCCCCAATCATTGCCCTAACCGGCTGAACTTTTCAATCCGCCAGACCGAATTGGATTGCCGCTGGGGATGTCTATCCACAATCATGTCGCCACACATGCCGACATCGCCGGTCATTGAAACGCGGGAATTGTCCAAGGTTTTTGGAAAACAAAAAGCCCTGGATGGCGTCAGCCTTGCCATCGCGCCGGGCGCCATCGGCCTGCTCGGCCCCAACGGCGCGGGCAAAACCACCTTCCTCAAGTGCCTCCTCCAGCTTCAGCCCATCACCTCCGGCTCGGCCAAACTGCTCGGCCGGGAGGTCGGCGCCGAGGGGCGGGAAATCCGCAAGCGCGTGGGCTACACCCCGGAGCAGGACTGCCACATCCCCGGCATGGCCGGCTGCGAGTATGTCACTTACTGCGCGCAGTTGTGCGGACTGCCCTTCCAAACCGCCCGGCAGCGCGCCCATGAGATGCTGGATTTTGTGGGGATGGGCCAGGAGCGCTATCGCAAAGTGGACACCTACTCCACCGGCATGAAGCAGCGCCTCAAGCTGGCCCAGGCCATCGTGCATGACCCGGAAATCGTGTTCCTCGACGAGCCGGCCAACGGGCTGGATCCCAAGGGACAGACGCAAATCTTGGAATTGGTGCAAAGCCTCTGGCGCGTCCACGGCATCACCGTCGTCCTCTCCTCCCACATGTTGCGCGACGTGGAGCAAATCTGCGAACAGATCATCATCATCGCCCGCGGGCGGGTGCTGGTGCATGACAGCCTGGCCAACTTGAAGGCCCGCCGGCGCGGCGCCGCCGAGGTGGTCCTGCCGGGGCGGCAGGAGGAACTGCAGGCCGCCTGCGCCCGGCAGAACTGGCCCTGCGAATTGCTGCCCAACGGCCACCTGCGAGTCGAGCACCGCGCCGCCAGCCTCAACCCGTTGTTGCATCTGCTGCGCCAGATGTCGCTGCCCGCCCTGGAAATCATCCCCAGCCCCAACGCGCTGGAGGAGACCTTTGTCCAAGCCCTGGAGATCTCCCATGCCGCTGCATGACACCGCCTACAAGCACTGGCAGGGGGCGCACCTGGGCCTCTGGCAGCGGCGCTGGGCCATCGCCAAAAACGGCCTCACCGCCTGCCTGCGCATCCGATGGATGGCAAACATGGTCGTGCTCTGCTGGGGCGCGGGGCTGGCCGCCGCCATCCTGCTTTTCCTGGTCGGCCAGTTGCTGGTGGCCGACAGCATGGTGGCGGGATGGACGTCCAAGCTGAGTCCAGTGTTGCAGACGTTCGCCACCCTTCTGACGGGCTGGCTCCAGGACCACCCGGAAATCTCCGTCGGGGCGCTGCAAAACGTCTTCTTTTATTTCTTCGGCAGAGAGTTGATGATCGTGAGCATCTTTCTTTTGGGCATCGCCATCCCCTGTCTGATCACCCGCGACCTGGCCTGCAACGCCATTGTCGTTTACTCCTCCAAGGCGGTGAGCCGGGGGGATTATCTTTTGGGCAGATTCGCCACCGCCTTCGGTTTCCTGGCGCTGACCTGGCTGGGGCCGGTCTGCATGGCCTGGTTTCTGGGCAATTTGCTCGCGCCCAATTGGATGTTCTTCTGGCACGCCCGCCTGGCGCTGGAGAACATCCTGGTTTACGGGCTCAGCAGCATGGTGATCCTCAGCATGCTGGCGCTGGGGGTCTCGGCCAGCGGCATCAAGGAGAAATACACCACCGCTTTTTGGTTCACTTGGTGGATCCTGGGCGCGGTCATC
>JBEKAN010000269.1:0-6764 GCA_050015895.1 Verrucomicrobiota bacterium | reverse complement strand
ACGCCGTATGTCCTGTTTGTCACGGCGCTTTCCGCGGGGTTGATGCTGCCCATGGTGACGGCACAAGCGCCGCTGGGCCTGTTCGGCGGCGTGCTGGCACTGGTGGGGCTGCTGGCGCTGGGCCGGTTCTTCCTCGCTTTGGCAGGGCTGGACCCGGCGAGCGCGTTCGGCGGAATGGGCAGCAGCCGGGAAATGACCATCGCCGCGATCGCGGAACCGGCGATGATGCTGGCGATTTTCACGCTGGCCATCGCCGCCGGCTCGACCAACCTGAGCCAGATCGTGATGGCCAGCCAGAGTCCGGACTGGAAGTTCCTGGATCCGTCGCACACGCTGGCGTTCACCGCGATGTTCATCGTGTTGCTGGCGGAGACGGGGCGGATCCCTGTGGACAACCCCGCGACGCATCTGGAGCTGACGATGATCCATGAAGCGATGTTGCTGGAGTACTCGGGCCGATATCTGGCGCTCATTGAGTGGGGAGTGGCGATCAAGCAGCTAGTTCTCATGGCGCTGTTGGCGAACATCTTTTTCCCCATCGGACTGGCGGCGCAAACCACGCCGGGGACATTCGCGGTGGGGCTGCTGTGGCTGGCGGGCAAACTGCTGGCGCTGGCCGGCGCGGTGGTTCTGGTGGAGACCTGCAACGCCAAGCTGCGACTGTTTCGGGTGCCGGACCTGTTGAGCGCCGCCTTCATCGTGGCGATGCTGGCCCTGGTGTCCACGTTCCTATTCCGATAACCATGAACCCGCCCAACGCCCAAACCGCCTCGAACCTGATCACGATGCTGGCCTCCTTCATGCTGGTTCTCCAACTCCTGCTGGCCGTGCAGTCCATGCTGGTGACCAACATCCGGCTCTTCGCGCTGCAATCGCTGCTGCTGGCCGGGATCGCGGCGGTGGTGGGCTACGCGTACGGAGCCTGGCATGTGTATGTGGTGGCGCTGCTGACGATCGTGGGGAAAGTTTTCTTTCTCCCTTGGTGGCTGGAGCGGCTGGTGCGCCAAATCAAGATTGAGCAGGAAATCCGCCCGTTCGTGAACATGCCCGGCTCGATGCTCATCTGCGGCGCGCTGACGGTCCTGGCTTATGTCGTCGCCCACCCGGTCGCGTCGTCGCTCCAGCGGCTGGGCAGCAACACGCTGGCGGTGGCCATCGCGCTGCTGCTGACCGGTTTTTTTCTGATGATCAACCGGCGCAAGGCCATCACGCAGGTGCTGGCGCTGCTGACGATGGAAAACGGGGTGATGCTGGCGGCGATCGCGCTGACGACCTACGGGATGCCGCTGGTGGTGGAAATCGGAGTGTTCTTCGATGTGGTGATCGCGGTGATGGTGCTGGGCATTCTGGTGTTCCGCATCCGGGAGACCTTTGCCTCGATGGATGTGAGCAAACTCAACCAACTGAAATGGTGAACCGATGCTGCTGACGTCCATCCTGTGTGTGCCGCTGGCGGTCGGGCTGCTGTGCCTGTTGGCGCGGCCGCGGGCGCTGGTGGAGGCGCTGAACCTGGCGGGGTTTGTCATCGTGTTGATCCTGAGTCTGAAACTGGTCCTGACGGTGGTGGCCATGCCGGGCGGCGTCCTGGTGGAGCGGGGCCAGTTCCTGCGCGCCGACGCGTTGAGCGCGTGGATGGCGCTGCTCATCGCGTGCGTCTCGCTGGCGAGCACCCTATACGCGGCGCCTTACTTCCGCCGGGAGCTTGCCGAGGGCGCCGTGAGCCCGCGGCGCTGGCGGGAGTTCTATGTGCTGACGCCGTTGTTCGCGACGGGGATGCTGCTGGTGGTGCTGGCCAACAACCTGGGAGTGATGTGGATTGCGGTGGAAGCGACCGCGCTTTCCTCGGTGCTGCTGGTGGCGCTCTACAACCGCAAGACGTCGCTGGAGGCGGCCTGGAAATACGTGATGCTCGGAGGGCTGGGTCTGGTGCTGGCGTTGTTCGGGACGATCCTGACTTACGCGGCGGCGATCGTCCAACCGCGCCACGAGATGGCCAACTTCAACTGGTCGTCTTTGCTCGCTCTGGCGCCGCAAATGGACCCCCACTTGATGACGCTGGCCTTTGTTTTCGCGCTGGTGGGCTACGGCACCAAGGCGGGCCTGGCCCCGATGCACACCTGGCTGCCCGACGCCCACAGCGAGGCGCCCTCGCCCACGAGCGCGATGCTCTCGGGGGTCTCTCTGAAAGTCGCGCTATATGCGCTGCTGCGCTTCCACATTCTGACGACCGCCTGCCTCGGCACCGGCCTGAGCCGGCACCTGCTGCTGGGCTTCGGGCTGTTTTCGATGCTCCTGGCCGGGCCGTTTATTTTGATGCAAAAGAACCTCAAGCGGATGCTGGCTTACTCCAGCCTGGAACACGTGGGCCTGATTTGCGCGGGGGTGGGCATGAACGCGCCGCTGGCGGTCTTCGGCGCGATGCTGCACATGGGCTTCCACGCGCTGACCAAGCCGGTCCTGTTCTTTGCGGCGGGCAACATCCAGCAGCACTACCACACGCTGGAATTCCGGCGCATCGGCTCCGGGCTGGCGCGCACGATGCCGGCGACCGCGCTACTGCTGGGTCTGGCCGGCGCGGCCGTGTGCGGCCTGCCGCCTTTCGGCCTTTTCCTCAGCGAGCTGACGGTGATCGTCGGCGGATTCAGCTCGCAACAATCCTGGGTGAGCGTGGTCATCGTCGCCTCGCTCATCGTCGTGTTCTGCGGCGTGCTCAACAAATTCTCCCACATGCTGCTGGGACCGGCGCCGGAGGGCGCCACACGCGAAGGCATATCCCTGGGCAGGGCCGCGGCGATGTGCCTGCCGCTGGCGGCGCTGTTGCTGCTGACCGCGCGCCTGCCCGTCTCCCTGTGCCAGTTACTGGAGCAGGCGGCCATCATCATACGAGGGTCGCCATGAACCTGCTTCCCGGCCTGGAGATTGTGCTGGACGAGTTGACGCGCCGATTCGGCGCGCAAATCGAGGCGGCGGCCGCCCCGCACCCCAACGAACTGCACGTCCACGCCAAGCTCGAGCTGGCCGGCGCGCTGTGCTCGGCCCTTTACAAGAAGCACAACGCCCGGCTCGCCGGCGTCTTCGCCGAGGACGCGCGCGCCGGAGAGAACGTTTTTTATGTCTATTACCTCTACGCCCTGGACTCCGCGCACGGCTTCGTGCTGGCGCGCGTTCCCGTCCCGGCGGACAAACCGGAGCTGCCCTCGCTGACCAACGCGGTCCACGCCGTGAACTGGCAGGAGCGGGAAATCCAGGATATGTTTGGGATCAAACTGATCGGCCATCCGAACCCGAACCGGTGCGCGTTGCACGACGACTGGCCGGAGGTGTGGCCGCTGCGCAAGGACTTCGAGGCGCGCACCAAGCTGCCGCCCTTTACCGGCGTGCGGCACAAGTTCCGCCCCGTCGAGGGCGAGGGGGTGTTCCAGGTGCCGGTCGGCCCCGTCCACGCCGGGATCATCGAGCCGGGCCACTTTCTGTTCAGCGTGGCGGGGGAACCGGTGCTCTATTTGCAATTGCGGATGTTTTACGTCCACAAGGGGATTGAGAAGATGTTCGAGACGCTGCCGGTGGCGCATTGTGTGCGGCTGGCGGAGAGCATCTCGGGCGATTCGAGCTTCGCGCATGCCACGGCCTTCTGCCACGCCCTGGAACGCGCCGCCGGGGTGGAGGCACCGCCGCGCGCGAGGGCGCTGCGAACGATTTGCCTGGAGCTGGAGCGCCTCTACAATCACGCGGCCGACATCGGCGCGATCTGCAACGACGTCGCTTTCGTGACGGCCCACATGCACGCCATGCGCCTGAAGGAGAGGGTTCTGCGACTGAACGAGAATTTGACCGGCAACCGCCTCCTGCGCGGGATGGCGTGTCCCGGGGGCGTGCGATTCGATTTCGACGCGGGCCAGCTCCGCGCCCTGGCGGCGCTGGTGGACCAGTTCGAGAAGGAGTTGGAGGAATTGGCCGGCCTCATCCGGTCCAATTCCGGGGCGCGCGACCGCTTTGAGACGACCGGGGTGCTCAAACCCGAGGTGGCGGCCAACCTAGGCATCGTGGGCATCGCGGGGCGGGCCTCCGGCTTGGACCACGACCTGCGCCGGGACTTCCCCCACGCCTTCTACGACCAGGTGAGGTTCACCGTGCCGGTTTTCACCGAGGGCGACGTGCGGCGCCGGATGGTCGTCCGCCGCGAGGAGATGGTCCAGTCCTTCGGCATCCTCCGGCAGGTGTTGGAGAAGCTGCCCGCCGGCCCCATCGCGGCCCAAATCGGCGAAGTCCCGCCGGACCGCGTGGCGCTGGGTTATGTGGAGGGCTGGCGCGGGGAAATTTTTCACTGGATCCACACCGCGCCCGGCAACCGGCTGGCCCGGTGCAAAATCAAAGACCCGTCGCTGCAGAACTGGCCGGCGTTGACGGAGGCGATCTTGGGGAACATCATCCCGGATTTCCCGGTGGTCAACAAGAGTTTCAACCTCTCCTATTCGGGGACGGACCGCTGATTATGTTTGACATCATTCGCCAAAGCTTGAAAACGGGGGTGGTGACCAGCCGCTTCCCGGCCGCCCCGCCGGAAGTCTCCGTCCGCGCGCGCGGCCGGCCGGAGGTTGACTGGGCGAATTGGAAGGACGCGCGGCCCGCCGCGGCGGTGTGTCCCACCGGCGCGATCTCTTTTGAGGACGGCCCCGACGGGCGCGCCGCCCGTCTCGATCTGGGCAAGTGCGTTTTCTGCGGGCTTTGCGCCGAGACGGCCGCGGCGATCCGCATGACGAACGTGTGCGAATGCGCCGCCCGCCGGCGCGAGGATCTGGTGACCCGCGCCCGCTACCGTCTCCAGAGAGACGGCTCGCACGAGGGGCTGGTCGAGCCGCCCGCGGCGACACCGCCTCCCGCCCGCGGCCCTTCCCCGGCCGGGCGCGAATCCTTCGAATCTCTGGGACACCAGCTCCAGGCGCGGGCGGCGAAGATGTTTGGCCGTTCCCTGCACATCCGGCAAGTGGACGCCGGTTCGTGCAACGGCTGTGAGGTGGAAATCAACGGCCTGAACAGCCCGGTCTATGACATTGAGCGATTCGGCATTCACTTTGTCGCATCGCCGCGCCATGCGGACATGCTTTTGGTGACCGGCCCGGTGACCCGCAACATGGAGCTGGCTTTGCGGAAAACTTACGAAGCGATGCCCGGCCCGCGGCTGGTCGTGGCGGTGGGCGCGTGCGGTTGCAGCGGCGGGATCTTCGGCCAGAATTACGCCACTTGCGGCGGCGTGGACACGGTGCTGCCGGTGGACGTTTACATTCCCGGCTGCCCGCCCAATCCGCACGCGTTGCTGCATGGGATTCTGACGGCCATCGGGCGGATGGAGCCGGGGACGACGAGCGTCCGACCGCCAGCGGCATAAGGCCCCCCGGATTTGGTTCTTCCGCAGTCTTGATCTTTGGATTGTCTCCTGAGAAGCTGGGTGCAAATGATGCCTCTGATTTCTAAAATGGCGCTCCGGCGACTGCTGGGCGGATTGATGTTGCTGGCGGGCGCGGTCGGCGCGCGGGCGGACGGGGGCGGCTATGTCCGCTTCCTGCCCAACGACGGCAACAATGTGTACCCCGCCACGGGGCTTCTCCGGCAGTGGCCCGACGGCGGCCCAAAGGAGATGTGGCGCGCGCCGGTCGGCGATGGAAAAAGCGCCGTCATTGAATCCGGCGGTCGCGCCTTCACGGCGGGGCAGTCGGAGGGCAAACAGTGGGCGTTGTGCCTGGACGCGGCCACGGGGAAAGTCCTTTGGAGGACGATGATCGCGGCCAACGAGAATCATCACCAAGTGGTGGGGCCGGTCACTTCCCCCGTGGTGGACGGCGACCGCGTCTATTTTATTCCCTACAAGAATTACAACGGGGACATGTTCGATTTGCGCTGCCCGGTGTTCTGCCTGCGCGCGAGCGATGGGGGCGTGGTCTGGAGCGAAGGGGAGCAATTTGTCTCGACCGAAGGCTCCACGCCGCTGATCGTCAGCAATACTCTCTATATCTCCTCCTCCAAGAAGGAGGCGATTCTGGTGGCGGTGGACAAAATGACGGGCAAGCTGCTGTGGAAAGCGGCCGAGCCGTATGACACCCAGCGACCCGGCACGGTGGTGTACGGGGCCGGCGCGTCGCTGACCTATCTGGTGGTGGAGGGCATTCCCCAAATCCTCGTCAGCGTTTATCGCAACGACAACTTGGCGGTGAACGCGAACACCGGCGAAGTCCTTTGGCACTGGCAGCTCCCGACGGCGGCTTCCTCCGGCATGGTCCCCACACCGGTGGCCATCGGCTCGCGGCTGTTTTTCTCGGCTTTCCAAGGGACCAGTTCGTGGGGGATCTGCCTGGAACTGAAAATGAAAGACGGCAAGATCGAGCCGGTCACCCGCACCCAAAGCAACCGGCTGCAATGCAACGCCTATCACACCGCCTCGATTGTCAATGGCGCGGTCTATGGCTTTGGCGTGGACACCAATGGAGAGGGCCGGGAGGCGCTGCAATGCACCGACTTGGAGAGCGGAAACCTGCTCTGGCAGCAGGGCGGCCCGGACTGGACCCGCAAAGGCAACATGACGGTCGCCGACGGGCTGATTTTCGCCCTGACGAAGAAGGACGAACTGGTGATGGCGGAGGCGAACAAGACCGGCTACAAGGAACTGGGGCGGGTGAACCCCGGGATTAAACTGGGTGTCCAAGGCATCCAGCAGCAACCGACGATTTTCAACGGGCGCTTGTACCTACGCGGCAACGACACGGTGGTAT
>JBEKAN010000268.1:0-6787 GCA_050015895.1 Verrucomicrobiota bacterium | reverse complement strand
CATCTGAAACGACCACAGATTGACACAGATTTCACAGACAAAGAAAGCATGAGCGCGCCCACTGTGCCCATAGAAATCAGCGATCCGGTCAACGCGCGCATCCTGGCGGTATCGGAGGACCAGTTGCAGGGGTTTCAACGGGAACCGATTGGGGAAATCGCGCGGCGGACGGGCGTGGCGGCGCCGGTGGTGCTGGAGCGTCTCCGAGCCATGCTGGAGGGAGGGACGATCCGGCGGGTGCGGCAGACGTTGCTGGCCACCAACCTGGCGCAAGGCTCGCTGGTCGCCTGGCAGGCGCCGGCGGAAAAGCTGGACGGGGCGTTTGATTACATGTTCCAAAAGGACCCGTTCTCGGGACATGTGGTGCTGCGCTCGGCGGACGCGGCGACGGCCGGCGCGAATTACAAACTGTGGACGACGCTGAAAGTGCCGCAGGGATTTTCCCTGCGCAAACACTGCGAGTTTCTGGCGCGACAGACGGGCGCGGAAAAATATCGGCTGATGCCGGCCAAGCGGCTGTTCGCGCTGGGAGTCGGGCACATACGGCGGCGGGGCATGGAACCGGGGGCGAAGGCGGACGCGCCGGCGGAGGTGACGGAGGTGGGCATCGCGCAGCTCAATGAGCTGGAATGGCGCGTGCTGACCGCGCTCAAACGGGAGTTTGCGGCGGCGGAAATCGCGCCGGATTTGTGGCGGGCGCGGGCCGGGGAGGCGGGAGTGGCGCTGGAGACATTTTGTGAGATCGCCGAAGAGTTGAACCGGCGGAAGATCATCGGGCGATTCTCGACGTTTCTGGAGCACGTCAAGCCGCTGAAGGATGGAGAGCGGGTGACGCGCTTCAACGCGCTTTTCCACTGGGCGGCGCCGGCCGGGCGGGAGATCGAGACAGGGCGGGAAGTGGGGCGGCATTACATCATGACGCACGCGTATTGGCGGGAGGGCGGCCCGGAATTTCACAATGTGAACATCATGGGGGTGGCGCACGGGATGGAGAAGGAGGGGCTGCTGGCGCACAAGGAGGCCATTGACGCGCATTTGCGGGGGTGCGGGATTGAGATCAGTTACACCAATGTTTTTTGGGGCGGGCGCAGCGAAATCAAGCCGTCGGAAATCGCGCCCGCGGCATACCGGGAGTGGTGCCAAAGGGCGGGGCTGGACCCGGAGCAAATGCGGGAGTGACACACCCGCCACCAGAAAAGAAAGATTGTCGCGGGGGCATTTCAAAACCATTGTTCGTTCGAGCCGATGAATTGTTTTCTGACAGGCGCATCGGGATTTGTGGGCGCCAACCTGGCGCATGAGCTGGCCGCGCGCGGGCACCGCGTCAAGGCGCTGCTGCGTCCGGGCGCCGATGTGCGGGGGTTGGAGGGCGTGGAGTATGAAGCGACGCCGGGGGATCTGGCGCGGCGGGACTTGCTGGAGAAGGCGATGGGCGGGTGCGACTGGTGTTTTCACGCCGCGGCCAGCTACCATTTGTGGCTGCGGGATTACGCGCCGATGTACGCGGCCAATGTGGAGGGGACGCGCAATGTCATTGAAGCGGCCACCGCCGCGGGCTGCCAGCGGATTGTTTATACCAGCACGGTGGGCTGCATCGGACTGCTGCGGGAGAGGGGGAGAAAATGGACGACAGAGACTGCCGACAGGCGGCGGGATGACATCGGTATGCCGTGCCAGGGCGAGGGGAAATGGACCGCCTCCGACGAAGCCACCCCCGTGAGCGGCGCGCAGATGAGCAATCATTACAAGCGCTCGAAGTGGCAGGCGGAGAAAGTGGCGCTCGAACTGGCGGAGCGAGGCGCGCCGGTGGTGATCGTCAATCCGAGCGCGCCCATCGGGCCGCGCGATGTGAAGCCGACGCCGACGGGGCGGATCATATTGGATTTTTTGAACGGGGACCTGCCGGCCTATCTGGACACGGGATTGAACTGGGTGCATGTGCGGGACGTGGCGGCGGGGCATGTGTTGGCGGCGGAGAAGGGGCGGATGGGGGAGCGATACATATTGGGCAACGCGGCGGGGAATTGGACGATGAAAGAGACGCTGGCGGTGCTGGAGGAGTTGAGCGGGGTACCCGCGCCAAAGTTTCGCGTCCCCTACCCTGTGGCGCTGCTGGCGGCGCACGCCAACGAGGCGTGGTCGGCCCTGACGGGCAAGGAGCCGAAAGCGCCGCTGGCGGGTGTGCGAATGGCCCGGTACAAGATGTTCTTCAATCCCGCCAAAGCCATTGCGGAGCTGGGTTTGCCGCAAACCCCGCCGCGACAGGCGTTTGCGGACGCCATAGAGTGGTTTCGGGGCGGGTTTCGGAGGTTGCAGGGCGCATCCTGACACTCTCAGGGGTGCGGCAGGATTAAGATTAGGATTAAGATTAAGAGGGGAACCCATAAAAGTGAAATGCACCTCTAGGTTGAAATCGGAGCCAGTTGGGGGTTGACAGAGGCGGATTTTGGTGGTTGGATAACAAAATATGCGTATGACACTGAAAAATATCCTGTTCCCGGCTCTTTTGGCCGGCGTGTGCTGCCTTCCCGCGCTTGGAGCGGATTGGCCGCAATACCGCGGCCCAAATCACGACGGGACCAGCCCCGAAAAAATTCCCACCAAGTGGCCCGACAGCGGGCTGACAGAGGTTTGGAAAACGCCCCTCAAGAACGGCTTCAGCAGTTTCACGCTGGGCGGCGGCAAGGTCTATACCCTGGTGACGCGGAGCATCGAAGGGGGCGACCAGGAGGTTTGCGTGGCCCTGGACGCCGGCAGCGGGAAGGAACTTTGGGCCACGCCGCTGGGCATCGCCAAATACGACGGCGGCGGAGATTCCGGCGCGCCCAGCAACAGCGGCGGCGACGGTTCGCGTTCGACGCCGTCCTACGACGACGGCAAGGTCTATACGTTTAACGCGCATCTGGCGCTCAAGTGCATGAACGCCAGCGACGGCAAGGAGATTTGGTCCTGCGACCTGATGAGAGAGCACGCCGGACACAATGTTCACTGGGAGAGCGCGGCTTCGCCGTTGATCGAGGGCAACTTGGTGTTTGTGGCGGGCGGCGGGCCGGGACAGGCGCTGCTGGCGTTTGACAAGAAGAACGGACACGTCGTCTGGAAGGGCCAGGACGACGTGATGACGCATGCCACGCCGGTCGCCGCGACCATTTTGGGGCAGCGGCAGGTGATTTTCTTCACGACCAAGGGCCTGGTGTCGGTGACGCCGGCGACCGGGGCTGTGCTGTGGCGTTTCGCGGTGAAGGCCTCGGGCGCGGGCGGGACCTCGCCAGTGGTGGAGGGCGATGTGGTGTATTGCTCGATGTGCTACGGTGTCGGCACGGCCGTGTGCAAAGTCAGCAAGGCGGGCGACGCCTGGACCGCCACGGAGCTTTGGAGGGTGCCTGGGAACGCGAACGCGAACCATTGGAGCACGCCTGTGGTGGTCAACGGATACGTGTATGGACTTTTCGACCAGGCCAAGCACGCCACCGGGCCGCTCAAGTGCATCGAGCTGGCGACGGGACAGGTGAAGTGGTCGAAGTCCGGTTTTGGGCCAGGCGGGATCAACGAGGTGGGGGGAAATCTGCTGGTGTTGAGCGACGCGGGGGAGCTGGTGCTGGTGAAGCCGACACCGGACGCTTACACCGAACTGACGCGGGCGCATGTGCTGGCGGGCAAGTGCTGGAATTCGGTGGCGATCAGCGACGGGCGCATTTACGCGCGGAGCACCAAGGAGGGGGTCTGCCTGAATCTGTCGAATTGAGCCGGGATGGGCATTTTTGGTTTGACCAGGTTTGACTGGGTTTGACGTTGGCTGGCTGGACATAGCAGAAATGGGAGATTGGGAAGGCGGAAATTGATTGGTTGGCCTGGCGCAGGGGGTGGGAGGGGGGCCCCCCGGGGCCGGACGCAGAAGGGGGGGGGAGGGTGGGGTTCATAGGTATAATTAAGTTAAATTAGGTTTAATTAGGTTTAATGGATGTTGGTGCGGACGATTGAACGGAGAGGTTGATCGCCCCGTTTGCTTTTCTCCCGAAGCCGCGGCGGGCCAGGCCGGCTGGCGGTTTGACTGGGGCTTTTCGTCTCATGCCACAGAGTGTAGCATAGTTCCTAATTTTGTCAAGCCTTTATTTCACATTTTAGCGGGGGTGGCCCATTCCGGCCTTTTGGGGTTTCTCGATGAATCCAGTGGAGATAGTCAAGATTGGCAAAGTGTTTGGGCAGCAGCGCGGACTTCCAAGTGGGCTTTGTCGCGGATCTCCAAGCCCGCAGCCATGGTGGCAGTCCTCAATGAGCCGATTTGGAAATCGGCGACACGGCAGGTTAGGAAACCTGCGCCACGGGCGAGGCGTCTTTAGCTGATCATTTTGCATCCGCATTGCCGGTCACCGCCGTTGAAATGGGGTTTAATTGGTCGTCCAAAACCACCCTGCCCGTGAGTCCTGTGTGTGACACGAAAAGCAACACGAGCCTGCCACCGTCCACAACCAAGGTAGCGCTGTGAAGAGGAATAATGGCATTCGCTGAAGGATCCGCCAGCACCTCATCTCGAAGCAGATCCGTTAGATCCACAATTCCCCTCATCGGGCTATCAAAACGCAAGTAATCTGCTTCCATCTCTTTTTGGAAGGCAACCGCACGGTCCAGGCTCACCTCATTTGCGCCGAAAGGCCGCGACACGTATATATCAGCAAATTGCAACCCACCTCGATCTGGCGTAGCAATGAAAAATCTGCCTTTGAAAAAGCACACGTCATTTGTTGACCAACTGATGATTGCTTGACCAGACGACTTGCCGAAGAACAAAACTTCATCACCAGAAAGTTTGCCGCTGGGAAGCCGCATCGTGGAAACCACATCATTGCTGCCTAATCCGAGAATGGCTGGATGGAAGGTCTCTGAGGGCGCTCCCGTCTTATTGGTGCTTGCTTGGGCGTGCTCTTTTGGGCCGGCCATCTCGACCAGGGCGATCTGTTCTTTTGGCCCGGCCATCTCGACCATGGCGATTTCGAGCAGGATGATGCGGGCGGCGGCGGCTTTCTCCTCGTCGCTGGTGGCCCATTTGTGGGCGCGGAGCACGTCCAGTGGGGTCTGGCCGTCGTGGTTGGTGAGGTTGGGATTTGCGCCGTGTTCGAGCAACCAAGCGGTGAGGCTGATATTCGTTGTGGGCATCTCGGACGGAGATGTCTGCTGCGCGGGCATGTAGCCGGGCAGGAGTGATACGACTTTGTCCACTGGCTGGGTGGCGAGGAGATGGAGGGCGGCGTCGCCCTGGACATCCAAGGCGTTTATGTCTGCCCCATTTCTCAGGAGCAATTCCATCCTAAAGAGGTCCAAGGCCGTCACGGCGCGTTGGAACTGGGTGCGCCCTTGCCCATCGCGCTCGTCCACCGAGACCCCAGCCCCGACCAACTCCGGAATGGCTGGCACATAGCCGCCAGCGAGCGCAATCTGCAGGAGCGTGGTATTGCTCAACCCAATATCCTGACGCGCTCCCGCCTTGAGAAGCATTGTGAGATTCCCGCTTCCTCCAGAGTAAATTGCGAAGCGCAACGGCGTCTGCCCCGCGTGGTTGGTCACGTCCAACGGCGCGCCCGCGCTGATGAGGAGTTGCGTGATGTTGGGATTTCGCCCGTAAGCGGCAATATGCAGAGGCGTGTCGCCGCCGCCGTCCGCCTGGGCGACCGGCGCGCCGGCTTTGAGCAGCAATTGGACGTTTTCTTGGTTCCCGCTCCGACAAGCGAGCTGGAGCGCGGAAACCTCCGTCTCGACAACCGAGAAATACTGGAAGTCGAGTTTAACGGGCTTGGTGGTGCTGGCGGCTGGATCGGCCCCGGCCTCCAGCAGCATGGCCGTCGCATGGCTATTGCCGCAGGCCGCGTAGTGCAAAGGAGTGCGACCGAGGCGGTCCCGCAGATTGCCGAGTTTGGGATTGGCGCGCAGGAAAGCGGCGAGTTGATTGGTCAAGCCGAAACCGGCGGCGGAAAACACGTCGAGGGTCGCCCCCCGGCTCAGGAGAAAGTCGGCAACCATGGTCGCGCGCGAGGTATGTTGGAAGTAAGGCGGAGGGTTGCTGGTGGGAATGAAGAGCCCGTTTGCAGAACCCCACGCCAACTCCTGCAACGGTGTCAATCCATCATCGTTGGTCTGGTCGGCGGAAAACCCGCGCGAAAGCAGGATGTCAATTACGTTCGTCCAGCCCTCCACCGGCTCCGCCGACTCCGCCGGTTTGGCACCTGCGCCACCTTTTGAGATAGATTTTGAGATAGAGGGTGTCACCAACGCCTGCTTTACCGCCAGATGCAGCGCCGTCTCGCCTCTCGGGGTGCGGCGGACGGGGCTGGCATTGTTGGTGAGAAAAATACGGGCCCATTTGTCATCCGGGGACTCTATCGCCTTCTCCACCGGAGGGCGGACGTCGTCCGGGCTGTCCGCGCCTGCGGAAGGGGCGAAGGGGTCGGCACCATGATCGAGCAGCTTTTCCAAGACCCCTTCCACGCCCTCGCTGACCCCGACCGTGTAGGAGAGGTCGGCGTGCGACTCAGCTATCACCACGTACCTTCGCTCGACCAAACAGCCCAGAGGAGTGCGGCGCTGCGAGTCCACGCCGTTGACCGGCGCGCCGCTGTCAATCATCTGCGAGGCATCCTGCCAGCGGCGATCCAGAATGGCCGCGCAGAGGGCATCCGCTTCGGCTGAGGCTTTGGAAGCGACACGCTCTGACACCTTTGCTTTCGTTGGCATGGGGTCGCTGCCAATAATCTTCTCTTGTTGGTCAGGCGATGGATTCACTGCCGGGGGCGGT
>JBEKAN010000267.1:0-6792 GCA_050015895.1 Verrucomicrobiota bacterium | reverse complement strand
AAAGCGGCAAAGTCCTCTGGCGCGCGCCGCGCCATGGCGAAACCGCCACCGTGCCAACGCCGATTTTTTACGACGACGAGGTCTATGTGAGTTCCGGTTACGGCATCGGTTGCAATTTGTTCCACATCGTCAAAGCCGGCGATTCCTTTCAGGCGGAGCAGGTCTATGCGAACAAAGTGATGGTCAACCATCATGGCGGCGTGGTGAGAGTCGGCGATTACCTTTACGGATACTCCGATGGAAAAGGGTGGGTCTGCCAGGAGTTCAAGACCGGCCGTCTGGTCTGGAGCCAGGAGAGTGTGGGCAAAGGCTCGCTCACCTGCGCCGACGGCCATCTCTACCTGCGCGCCGAAGGCGGCAACGGCGCCCTCGCGCTGGTCGAGGCCGCGCCCCAGGGTTACAAGGAGACGGGCCGCTTCGACCAGCCCAACCGCAGCAGCGAGAATAGTTGGCCCCATCCGGTCGTCGCCGACGGCAGGCTCTACCTCCGCGACCAGGATCTTCTCCTGTGCTACAACGTCTCAATAAAGTGAAGGGGATGGATCGGCCGATCCACTTACTGGGCGCATCTTGCAACCAGCACCTTGCGATTTGCCAATTCCCTCTCCCCGCGCAGCGGGGAGAGGGCCAGGGAGAGGGGATCGTTCCATTCAATGGTGGTAGTGCCAAGATGCGCCCCCACTTGCTTGAACAACGCTCGCACGGCGGAAGTGACCCATTGTGGTGCAGGCATTTGATGACCGTAAAACGTCTTGGAGCTGAAAACCAGCGGGTCTTTTTTGATTTTGGAAACCGTTCCAACCCATGCTCCTTCAGGAAGATTCCCAACTCTGCGTTTCACGAACTCTACATGCGTAAGCGCCATGTCCCAAGTGTACTCGATGACGCACCCGTCCTTGACTATGATCAAGAGGGTTTGTCCGTCAGAGAGATGGATTGGTCCTTGGTCACTCATAATTAAGGATGATTAGGATTGGGATTAAGATTAGGAGGCAAAGCAGGCCAGTGTCAAAACGAAAGATATTTGAACAACTCCAGGTTGTCCCCGAAGCGCAGGAGGATGCGGTTGTCCTGGACGACCAGGTTCCCGGGGCGCTGCTCGTAATAGAGGTCCCAGAGGGTCTCGCCCGTCGCCGGGTCAATTCTGTAAAGATTAAAATAGACCGGCGCCCCGCCCTGCGGCGTGTTCAGCGCCTCCCCCAACGCGCCGGCGATGCCCCCGCCGCCCTGCTCCACGCTGGCGGCGTAGAGGAATTTGCCCGACACCAGGCACTGCTCGCCGCGCTGCTCGGCTTTCCACAGGATTTTGCCGGACGCCGGGTCCACTTTGAGCAGCACGGGGTGGATTCTTTCAATGTGGATGGTGTCCGAGTACTGTATGTCCTCCGGCCCGGCGGTGGTGGAATCCACGTAGAGCATCCCCTCCTCGTCGAACTGGATGGCGTTGGCGCCAAAGGTCGTCAAACGCCAGCGGACTTCCCCGCCGGGCAGCGCGAATGCCGTCAGCACACCCTGGTCGAAAAAATAGAGGGTGCCGTTCCGCTCGGCGGCGGGCGCGGGGCGGCTGGCCGCGTTGCCGGTGGTGAATCGCCCGCTCAAGGGGTAGTTGAGCTGGCTTTGGAAAAGTTTGTTGTTCTGTTTGTCAAACACAAAAAGAACCCTGCCCGCCGCCAGCAGGTCCACCGTGGTGAGCGGAAAAAACGAGGGCGCGCCGGTCACTTCCCCCTTCCATTCCACCGGCTCCGCGGCCGTCCAGCGGCGCAGGCGGACTTCGTAACGGCTCTCGTCCACGCGCCGAACGCCGCCGGTCTGGCTGCGCTTGAGGTCGTTGAGCACCTCCTCCTCCACCAGGGCGGTGCTGGTCGAGGCGCTGGTCTGGCCGTTGATCGCCGAGCGGCCGGCGGGCTTGATGCTTTGCTCGAAGGTCACTTTCGCCTCGAGCAGTTTCACCCGCAGCTCCACCAGGTTTTGCCCCGCCGAAAAAAATTCGCTGCTCATCGCGTCCAGCGGCTTGTTGAATTTTTGCTCCTCCAGCGCCTGCGACACCAACACCGCGGCCGTGGGCAGCACGTTGGGCGGAAGATCGTCCGGCAGCGTCTGTTTCTCCTTGCGCGGCACGGTGATTTCCTGGCTCGATGCCGCGCCCGTCGCCAGGTCAATCCGCAGCGCCACGCGCCGCGTCTCATCCGGGGCGGAGACGACCAGAAGGCTGGTCTCGGCCGGGGTGAAACTGACGAAGCCGCCCGGGACGGGAATCGTTTGCTTGATAGCTCCGGTCGCCTCGTCCAGACACTCCACCCGCGGCCCCGGGCAGATCCACAGGTTCCCGCGGTCCTCGAAAACCCGCGGCGCGGAAACCGGGGCGCCGGCAGGATTGCCGCCCAGCTTGGCGGACCAAATGACCTTCTTGAGCGAAAGGTCGCGGAGCGCGGCCTCGTCCGCCGTGACAACAAGAATTTTGTCCCGCCCGAGAAACTGGACATGCGCCGGGCCGGCGCCCGCCATTTTCAGCCAGGCCGACATCCGCGGTTTGGACCCTGCGAAGGCATACCACGCCCACCCGCCCAGGAACAGCAGGACCAGGGCCGCCACGGTCCCCGCGATCCACGCGCCCCGGCGCGCGGACGCCTCCTCCGCCAGGCGTTTTTCCCGTTTGAGAGCCGCCATGTCAATCGGCGGCCGCGCCGGCTCCCCAACGGCCGCGGCGGCGGCCTCCTGCGCCGGAGCGCCGCGGATGCGCAATCGCGGTCCCTTCTCCGCCGCCGCGGCCGCCGCCATTTCGGCGATCATTTGATTGGCCGTTTCGGTGCCGTCGGCGTGGCAGACCGGGCATTGGACGGGCGCGGGCATGAGGCCGTCGCGCGGCTCGACCTCGAAGGAGTAGCGCGCGCCGCAGGAACATTCGATTTTGAGGTTCATGTTCGCCGTTCACTCATGATTGGGGTTGAGCAGGACGACGCCGGGCGGCAGGGGCAGATCGCGCGCCGCCTTCGGCCCGGAAAACTCGACGCCGCCGCTGACAAGAAGAAGATTCCCCCCGTCCTTCCCATGGTTGTTCCCCGGCTTCTTGCCGTCCGCCGAGAACAGCGGCTGCCCGGCGGTTTTCGGCCGGGTGTCCGCCTGCCAGTCGGTGACCAGGACCTCCGCCGCGCCGCTGTTGGTCGTCCGGCCCATGTAATAGGCGTAGCTGATCCGTCGCCGCGCGAACGATTCGCCCTCCGGCAGCGGCTTGTCCCCGCCGCCGGGGCAGATGAACATCGCCGTCTCCGTCGTGCTGCGCGGCAGCAGCAGGCTCAGGGGCTCTTCGGAAGTCTGGGCGGCTTGGAGCCGCGGGAAGGACCCCTGGTTGTCGTGGGCGTAGATCGAGCACGCGAGAAAGATCTCCTGGAGGTTCTTGCGGCACAATTCCCGGTCGGTCGCCCGGCGCGTGCCGGACAAGCTCCGGCTCAACATCGTGCTCAGGATGATCAGAATCACCAGCACCACCAGCAGTTCCACCAGGGAAAAACCGCCGACGGGCCGGCGCGCGCTGATTTGAATCCACGACCGATTCATGTCCGCCAACAAACCACAGTCGGCGGGGAAAGAACAGCCTTATCGTCCGCAAAGCGCGGGGCGGGGTGGGGGATCGGGCCGCGATTATGGCACAGGGCTTCTCACCACGGCCTCCCCGTCTGCTCTCGACAAGGTGTCCCCGGAAAGCACCTCCGGTTGATAGGCCGCCAGATCGTACTGCGAAATGAAAGCGGTCAGACCCGCGGTCGGCCGGCGCGCCGCCTCATCCAGAAGCAGCGCGTTCCTGAAACGGCCCAATCGAAGGTACAACTCGTAACTTCGCGGAACCGCAACCCCGAACTGCTCCAGGGTCATGGCCCCCGAATTGACCTCTTGGAGCAAGCCACCGCCTTCCGCCCGGGCCGGCGCCCCGTTCAGATTTCGCAGAATGCTCCCGTTGCAATTTGTCCGCAGCAGCCCCGCGTCCGCTTCGAGGTTTTCCCGCGTCATAAGCCCAATTTGCCGCAGGAGGCCGCGTTGGGCCGGTGTCACCAATTCAATCCGCCCCACCATCACCCGGTCAATTTCCGCCGGCGCCGACACGTCGAGCGGCAGGTGGGAATCCGTCCAGGCTCGCGGCACGATGAAGAACAGCCGCAATCCCGCGCTCTTGAAATAGGACAGTTCCCAAGTGTTCAGCAAGGCCCGCGCTTCGTCGCCGAACAAACCCGCCGCCACCAGGGCGGCGCCCAGCGACTCCTGGAGTCTCTCCAAATTCCCCGCGCTGTAATCCGCCGGCGGGAAAAGGCTCGGAATCCGCGCCACGACGTTCCCGCTTCCGGCAAGCGACACAGGAGGTATGTCCCGGAACGCCACGCTGCCATCCGCCCGAATATCCACCAGCCAGAGCGACCCAACCGGCAATCCGCGGTCCCCGCCAATACCCGGAGCCAACTGGCTCCGCAGCACCAGTTCCTGCGCCGGGTCATCCCGCGAAATCCTCAACGGCGCGTCAATATGGCCGACGCCGCGATAGAAGAGGAACTTTTCCGCCTCCCCGTCCATCGTCCGCACCGCCGCCGCCTCGACCGCCCGCGGCGCCGTCCACACATGAGCGTCCGTCGCAGGCGGAGTATTCCAGAATATCTTATCCACCTGAAAACTACTTCTAATGAAACCCCGCGCGGAGCAATTGTCAAGGGCTTTGACTGGAACGTCCCTCACCGGATTGCACCACGCTGCGAACCTCGCCCTGCTTGAGCCGGGTTTGGATTTCCTGTCCGGGGCGGGTTTCGGCGGCGGCTCGAAGAATCCTGCCAGTCCCGGCGTCCAGGGTGATGGAATAGCCGCGGGCCAGCACTTGCTCCGGGCCGAGCAGCCGCAGGCGCCCGCTCAGCGCCGCGCACTGCCGCCGCAACCCTTCCACGCGCAGGCGCGCCAGCTCCTGCAAGCGCCGCTCCCGGCCCGCCAGCGATTCCCGGCGCCCCGCCAGCATCCGCGCCGGCCGCAGCCGGGCCAGCCGCTCGCACTGGCCTTGCCAGTCGTCGCGCGGCTTCCGCAATCCCCGTTTCGCGCGCCGCGACAGGCCCAGTTGCAATTCATCCACCTGCTGCCGCCTCTGGTTCAGTTGCCGGCGCGGATGCAGCGTTTGGAGGCGCCGCGCCAACTGCTCGAAATGCCGCCCTTCCCCCGCCAGCCGCCGCCGGACTTTCTCGCCCAATTGCGCCGGAACCCCGCTCACCCATCGCGCGCTGGAAAAAACGCCCTCCGTCAATATCTCCGCCCCCGCGCTCGGCGTGGCCGCCCTCGCGTCCGCCACAAAATCGCTGATGGTGAAATCAATCTCGTGCCCGACCGCGGAGACCACCGGCACCGCGGAGTGGAAAATGGCGCGCGCCACCGCCTCCTCGTTGAACGCCCAAAGGTCCTCCAGGCTCCCGCCGCCGCGCGTCAACAAAATCACATCCAGCGGGATCGGCGACTTTTGCGACCACTCGTTGAGCAGCCCGATGGCCGCCGCGATTTCCCCCGCCGCCCCTTCCCCCTGCACCGCGCACGGCGCCAAAATGATTTCCGCGGTCGGATTGCGCCGCCCCGCCACGTGCAGCACGTCCCGGATCGCCGCCCCGGTGGGCGAGGTCGCCAGCCCGATCCGTTGCGGGAACCGCGGCAAAGGCCGTTTTCGTTCCGGCGCGAAAAGCCCTTCCGCGCCCAGCCTTTCCTTGAGCTTCTCAAACGCCGCCTGCAGCGCGCCGACCCCTTGCAACTCCACCGCCTGCACCTGCAATTGGTATTGCCCGCGCGGCTCATACACCGTGATCTGGCCCTTGAGAACCACCTTCCGTCCGTCCGCCAGCGCGCCGCGGTTGGCCGCCGAATCGCCGCGGAACACCACGCAGCTCAATTGCGCCCCGGCGTCCTTGAGGGTGAAATATATGTGCCCCGACGTTTGCTGCCGGAAATTGGTGATCTCCCCCGTGACCCAGACCTGCCCGACTTGCTTTTCCAGCGCGCGCCGGATGTCCCTTGTCAGCTCGGTGACCGAGAGCGCGCGCCGCGTCGCCTCCTGCGGAAAGAGTTCGCCGCCGAAATCCCACTGTGAACTTTGTTTTGGCACACTTCTTAGTCTCTTAATCCTAATCCTAATCCTAATCCAGCAGCGGCTCCGAGATCCTGCGGATGCTCAGGGCGCGCCCCGTGTTGGCGTCAATCTGGATCAGCGCCCCGTGCAAAAGAATCCGCCCTTTGGCCACGTCGAATTTCTGCGGCGTGTTGGCTCGGAACCGCTCGATCACCGGCTCGATTTCCCGCCCCAGCACGCTCTCGTGCGGGCCGGTGAACCCGGCGTCGCTGAGGTAGGCCGTGCCTCCGGGAAAAATCTGTTCGTCGGCGGTTTGCACGTGCGTGTGCGTTCCCACCACCGCGCTCACCCGCCCGTCCAGCATCCGGGCCAGCGCGATCTTTTCGGAGGTCGCCTCCGCGTGCATGTCCACGAAAATCAGCTTGGTGATGTTCCGCAGCAACTCCACCTCCGCCTTGCCGCACAGGAACGGATTCTCCAGCGGCGGCATGAAAGTGCGCCCCTGCAAATTGAGCACCGCCACCGGCGGAAAACCCTCGCCGTGCCAGACCGTGCTGCCCCGGCCCATGACTCCCGCCGGATAATTCAAGGGCCGCAGGAAGCGCGGCTCGGTTTGCAGCAGCATCGTCACTTCCTTCTGGTCCCACAGGTGGTCGCCGCTCGTCATCACGTCCACTCCGGCCCCAAAAATCTCATTGGCGGTGTTGACCGTGATG
>JBEKAN010000266.1:0-6806 GCA_050015895.1 Verrucomicrobiota bacterium | reverse complement strand
TTGTCGCTGTCCATCGCCGGGATTGCGCCCGAAGGCTCGCCAATTCCGCCGCTTTCTTCGGGCGATTCCGCCCCGTCCAACCACCTCACACACTAAATCGAATATGAATAAAATCACCACCCTCCTGCTTCTGACGACTGCCGCGGTCGCCGGTCTTCTCATCGCCGGCTGCTCCAAGACTCACGACGACAACAGCGCCGCCGCCGCCCAGGAATCCAAGACTCTTTACACTTGCGGAATGCACCCGCAGGTCATCCAAGACCACCCCGGCAACTGTCCGATTTGCGGCATGAAACTCACGCCCATCCGCAAAGAAGCCGCCGCCGCGGGCGCATCCGCCGCCGCCGGCGCCTCCTCTGCCGGGCGCGCCATCCAATACTACAAGTCCACCATGATGCCGGCGGAAATTCGACAGTCCCCCGGCAAAGACAGCATGGGCATGGACATGGTGCCGGTTTACGGGGACGACGCCGCCGCGGCCCGGTCGCAGACCATCGCCATGGACTCCGGGACCCTTCAGAACATGAACATCCGCACCGCCACGGTCGCGCGCGGCCCGCTGCGCCGGACCATCCGCGCCGTCGGCGTGGTGGACTACAACGAAGCGGCTTTGGCCGACGTGACCACCAAATTCAAGGGTTGGATTGAAAAACTCCACGTCAGCACCACCGGCGAACTGGTGATGCGCGGCGACCCGCTCTTTGAAATCTATTCTCCCGAACTCTACAGCGCCCAGGTCGAATACCTGCTGGCCGCCGCTTCGCCCTCCAACACGCCCGGCTCCGACGAAATCCTCAACAGCGCTCGCACCAAGCTCAAATTCTACGACATCTCCGACGAGCAAATCGCCGAACTGGATAAGTCCCGCCAGCCGCGGAAAACCCTGCTCATCCTCGCCCCGCAGGACGGCTTCGTGACCGAAAGAAATGTGGTCGAAGGCCAGATGGTGGACGCGGGCATGAAAATCTACCGGCTCGCGGACCTGGGTTTGGTCTGGGTCCGGGCGGAAATTTACGAGCAGGATTTGGCCTATCTCAAGCTCGGCCAGGAGGCCGGCGTCACCCTCTCCTATTTGCCAGACCGCCTCTTTCGCGGACGGGTGACTTACATCTATCCGAGCGTGGACGAGAAAACGCGCACCGCCCGCGTCCGGATGGAGTTCCACAATCCGGGCTACTTCCTCAAACCCGGCATGTTCGCCACTGTCGAGGTCACCTCCCAACTCGAACCGTCCGCCCTCCTGGTGCCGGACATGGCCATCCTGCGCAGCGGCGAGAAGACCACCGTCTTCGTGGCGTTGGGAGACGGCAGATTCGATCCGCGCGCCGTCACCCTCGGCCCGCAGGCCGAGAACGACACCTATCAGGTCCTCAGCGGGCTCAAGGAGGGCGAGCGCATTGTCACCTCCGGCCAGTTCATGCTCGACTCCGAGAGCCAGCTTCGCGAAGCGATCCAAAAAATGTCCGCGCCGGAGAAATCCCCGCCCGCGGTCTCCGCCGGCGAAGGCCGGACCTCCGGTCCGCAACCCGCCCGCGCGGACCTGGCCGCCCTCTCCACCTCGGAGGAATCGCAGGATGTCAAATACATCTGCCCCATGCCCGAGCATATTTCCATCGAATACGATCATCCCGGCAACTGCCCCATCTGCGGCATGACCCTCGTGCCCGTCTCGGCCGCGATGCTCCACAACCTCCAGCCCGGCGGCAAACTCCTTTACTACACCTGCCCCATGCCCGAGCACAGCGACGTGCGCTCGGACAAGCCCGGCAAGTGCCCCAAGTGCGGCATGACTCTGATTCCCGTGATGGAGGAGCCGCCACCCGCGCCCGACCAAACCAACACGACCGCGCCCGGACAAAATCACTGAGGACAAACGTCCGATCATGCTCAAAGGCGTCATAGACTTTTCGCTGAGGAACAAGTTCATTGTTCTCCTCGGCTCGCTCGCGCTCGTGGTGGGCGGCCTCCTGGCCGTGCGCGACATCCCGCTGGACGCCATCCCGGACCTCTCGGACGTGCAGGTCATCATCTACACCGAATGGCCCGGCCAGGCGCCGCAAATCGTCCAGGACCAGGTCACCTATCCCATCACCACCAAGATGCTCTCCGTGCCCAAGGCCAAAGTCGTGCGCGGCTACTCGTTCTACGGCTTTAGTTTTGTGTATGTCATTTTTGCCGACGGCGCCGATCCCTACTGGGCGCGCAGCCGCGTCCTCGAATACCTCAACGGCCTGGGCGGCCGCCTGCCCCAGGGCGTCTCCCCCGTCCTCGGCCCGGACGCCACCGGCGTCGGGTGGGCCTTCATGTACGCCATCAACTCCACCAATCGCGACCTCGCCGAACTTCGCTCCATGCAGGATTGGTATCTGCGCTACCAACTCGCCTCCGTCGAGGGCGTTTCGGAAGTCGCCTCCGTCGGCGGCTTTGTCAAGCAATACCAAGTCACCGTGGACCCCGCCAAACTGCGCGCCTACAATCTTTCCATCTCCGATGTCGCCACCGCCGTCCGCCGCAGCAACGGCGAGGTCGGCGGGCGCTCCATCGAGTTGTCCGAAAAGGAATTCATCCTGCGCGTCAAGGGCTACGTCCAAAGTCTGGACGATCTCCGCAAGGTGGTCGTCGGCGTGGGCGGCAGCGGCGTGCCGATTCTCCTGGGGCAGGTCGCCAACGTCGAGTTCGGCCCCGACATGCGGCGCGGCATCGCGGAGTTCGACGGCCGCGGCGAGACCGTCGGCGGCATCGTCGTCGTCCGCTACGGCGCCAACGCCCGCCAAGTCATCCTCGACGTCAAGCGCAAGCTCGACACCGCCATGAAGGGGCTGCCCGCCGACGTCAAATGCACAGTCGTCTATGACCGCGGCGCTCTCATCAATCGCGCCGTCCGGACGCTCGAAGAAAAGCTCCTGGAGGAAAGCGTCGTGGTCGCCCTGGTCTGCCTCGCCTTCCTGGCGCGCCTGCGCAGCGCCCTGGTCGCCATCATCATTCTGCCTGTCGCGGTGCTCATTTCCTTTCTGATCATGTTCGGCCAGGGCATCAGCTCCAACATCATGTCCCTGGGCGGCATCGCCATCGCCATCGGCGCGATGGTGGACGCCGCCATCATCATGATCGAAAACGCCCACAAACACCTCGAGCGCGACCAGGGCAATAAACCGCATTGGGTCATCATCCGCGACGCCGCCGTGGAGGTCGGCCCGACGCTCTTTTATTCGCTGCTGGTCATCACGGTTTCCTTCCTGCCGGTCTTCGCCTTGCAATCCCAGGAAGGCCGCCTCTTCAAGCCGCTGGCGTTCACCAAGACCTATTCCATGGGCGCCGCCGCGTTGCTCTCCATCACGCTGGCCCCGGTTCTGATGGGCCTTTTCATCCGTGGCAAAATCCCGCCCGAGGAGAAAAACCCCCTCAACCGCCTCCTGATCTGGCTCTATCATCCGGCGGTTGATTTCGTCATCCGATGGCGCTGGGCGGTCATCCCTGCCGCCGCGTTGGCGGTCGTCTGGGTCTTCTTCCCGTGGAACTCTCTCGCCGCCCGCCTGCTCCCCGATGGCGCGGTCAAGGAATGGGCCTTCCAAGCCGGGAAGTTCTTCCCCTGGCAGAACATCGGCTCCGAATTCATGCCCCCGCTCTACGAGGGCGATTTGCTCTACATGCCGACCACCTTTCCCGGCATTTCCCCCACCAAGGCCCGCGAGGTCCTCCAAACCACCGACCGCCTCCTTTACCAGTTCCCCGAAGTCCAAAATGTCTTCGGCAAGGCGGGCCGCGCCGAAACCGCCACCGACCCCGCCCCTTTCGACATGATCGAAACCACCATCATGCTCAAGCCGGAGGAGCAATGGCCGCCGGCGGACATCCCCGACGACACCGGCAAAATCATCGCCCACCGCCGCCGCACTCCCGATGAACTGGTGGACGCGATGAACGCCGCCGTCCAACTCCCCGGCCTCAACAACGCCTGGACCATGCCCATCCGCACACGCATTGACATGCTGGCCACCGGCATCAAAACCCCCGTCGGCATCAAGGTCGCCGGGCCGGATTTGGCCGAGTTGGAGCGCGTCGCCTCCGAAATCGAGGCCGTCGTCAAATCCGTCCCGGGCACCGCCAGCGCCTTTGCCGAGCGCGCCATGGGCGGCAATTACATCGAGATCACCATTGACCGCGACGCCATCGCCCGATACGGCCTGCGCGTCGGCGATGTGCAGGACGTGCTCCAAGTCGCCCTGGGCGGCATGCCCCTGGCCACCACCGTCGAGGGGCTGGCCCGTTACGACATCAACCTGCGCTACAGCCGCGACTTCCGCGAAAACCTCGGCGCGTTGCGCGACATCAGCATCCCCGCTCCCACAGGCGCCCAAGTGCCGCTCGGCCAGTTGGCGAAGATCGAGACGGTTCATGGCCCGATGGGCATCAAGAGCGAGTCCGCCACCCCCAACGCCTGGATTTACGTGGATGTCAAGGGCATTGACATCGGCGCCTATGTGCAAATGGCCATGCGCGCCGTCAACGACGCCGTCGCCGCGGGCCGGATCCATCTTCCCGCCGGCTGCAACATCTTTTGGAGCGGTCAATACGAATACATGCGGCGCGCCAACCAGCGCCTCATGCTCGTCGTCCCGCTCACCCTGCTCATCATCATCCTCATCCTCTATCTCAACACCCGCTCCGCCGTCAAAACCGCCATCGTCCTGCTGGCCGTGCCGTTCTCGCTCGTGGGGGCCGTTGGCTTGCTCGCGTTGCTTCACTACAATTTCAGCGTGGCCGTCTGGGTCGGCATCATCGCTTTGGCCGGTCTGGACGCCGAGACCGGCGTCGTCATGCTCCTCTATCTCGATCTCGCCTACGACCAGTGGATCAAAGAAGGCCGGATGCGCGGCGTCACCGACCTCCGCGACGCCATCTATCATGGCGCGGTCAAACGCGTCCGGCCCAAGGCCATGACCGCCAGCGTAATCATTGCCGGTCTGGCTCCGATACTCTGGAGCCACGGCGCTGGCGCCGACGTGATGAAGCGCATCGCCACTCCCATGATTGGCGGCGTGGGCGCCTCCGCCCTCATGGAGCTTCTGGTTTACCCCGCGATTTTTTACATCTGGCGCGCCCGCCGCCTCGCCCCGTCTTCCCCGCCCCAAGCGCAAACCGCCTTTCCTCAATCCCAAAGCGATTGAAGGGTGCATTTCACTCTAATGGGTTCCCCTCTTAATCCTAATCATAATCCTAATCTCAATCGGTCTTTATCCGTGCCATCCGCGATCTCGCCCTCCAAAAACTCCACCCCAGACCCGGCAAACCGTTCCGCCTTCAGCCTTTGGCCTTCTTTTGGTCGCCTTCAGCCTTTCTCAGTACCCGTCCGTGGCCGTCCGTGGCCGTCCACTGCTGTCCACTGCTGTCCATTGCGTGCCCGCCTTCAGCCTTTCCCGATGCCATCCCCCTCAGATTGGTCCGCTCAGTCGGATCAGTCCGAAAGCTCGCCAGGTGCCAATCCAGCAAACCAAAGCAGGTCGGAGGGTCAGTCGGAGAGTCGGAGGCTCAAACCATAACATTTCCCATTGACGGATGAAGGGAGGGCGGGCAGAGTCGGGTTGTGCCGCGCCAACTGCGAGGGGAGTCCCCGGGGGCGATTTACCACGTTATGAGCCGTGAGGACCGCCGCAAGGACGACGATGTGGATGACGTGGACCGCCAGGATTTCCTCATCGCCGAAACTGGCGCTGGCGGCGCGGTTCCGGGCGGAGACGATCCTGACGATCCGCCAAATCGCCCGCTGGCTGCACATGGGAAGTTGGAAGAGCCTGAACAACCAACTCTATCTGCGCAAAAAGGCCGCCGCAAAGGAGGCCAAAAAGGGAATGTTATGGTGAGCCCTATCTCAATCCTCAGCCGGGTCAGGTCTCCTCGACAATCGGAGCGTCCACCGACTTGCTCCACTGCTCCCACTGGTCAACCGCGGCCAGCGCCCAATCCTGCCCCTTGCGGCGGTAGGTCCAGAACTCGCGGAAGGATTGCTTTTGCGGCTCCTTTTTGATCCTGGCCCGGCGGCTGGCCGTGTTGCTGGCCACTATATTTCCAGCGCCGTCAACTGTGTAATCTGTGGCGATGGCGTCCAGACACACCGTGAACTCGTCGCGGTCTTTGGCCGGATAATCCTTGGCCTCCACGAAACGCACCTGTGTGAGCGAGGGGTTCAACATGACGTTCCTGAACCCCTTAGAAGCCATTAAATCCAGTTGCTCCTTCCACTCTTTGAAGATGCCCTCGTCCAACCGCTGGCGGAGCGTCGGGAAGTCCTTGTCACACCAGGCCCTCTCAATGCGATAAAAGTCCTCCCGGACGAAGGCCTCCAGCTTGCGCTCGTCCCAGGCCGGGTCCTTGGCCGCCATGCGCGTCATCGCGTTCTCGGTCAGTTTCTTCTTCTCGTTGATGCGCTTGTTGACGTACCAGGCGTAGATGACCAGGAATGGCAGAAGGATGATCACCAAAAGCCCCCCGACGCCGTTGACTCCTCCTCCCGCGCGAGCGAAAACCTCGGGCGGACATGCCAGTGCGAACAGGGCCACACAGGCCGGCGCCGCGGCAAACTTTCGGCGCCGGCGGCAATGATGCACCCAGACGGGGGGTGGAATCTGGTCCTGTTCGCTGGAGTATTGCGTCCCGCGACAAGTGTATTTATTCATATGCGGTTATTAGAGGAATTTCGTGGCGAACGAAAGGAATATCGGCCCGTAACTGTGGGCTGTCAGAGGGTCAGGGGGTCAGACTATAAATTCGTAATGCGGTGAGTGAGGGATGTAAGCGGTAAAAGTGTG
>JBEKAN010000265.1:0-6812 GCA_050015895.1 Verrucomicrobiota bacterium | reverse complement strand
CGTTCTTCCATCGCCACCAAACACCACACCAGGCTCAGAAACACCACCACCAGCCACAGGGTGGACAGCCCGGAAACGCTGAATCTCCAGTACGTCTGGGTTCCGGCGAATATGAGCGCCGACACCCAGGCCACCCCGCCGTCAAACAGCCGCCGCGCCACTTGGAAGAGCAGGAGAACCGCCGCGAAGAACAGAAGTTCGTTGAAACAGGCGATCAGGAATTCCGGCTGGTAGTGCCAGGGCTGCCTCGGATCCGCCTCAAAATGGAACGGAAGCACTTTCATCAGGCCCGCCAGCAGGAACGGGTAGCCGGGCGCGTTGCTCAAATCCGGCACCGGATGCCGCAGCACCTCCCCCGCGTTGTTGGTGTCGGCTCGCTGGAGCAGGCCCAGGGTCAGCGGGCGGATGCAGTCGGTGGTGTAACCCGCCCCCCCCGCCAACTGTCGCGCCAAATGGGCCGACTCCATCGCCTCTTGGTTGGAAAAACCGTTGTAGTCCCACAAATTGTACCACAGGGCCAGCAGCACAAATCCCAGGAGCGCGCTGGACATGACGAGGATCTTGGCGCCCAGCCCTTCCTCCAACCCGCGAATCAGCCCTTGAATCCGCTCGTGCGCGCCGCGTTGCACTTAAAACCCCTCCAAGCGGTAATGGTGCAGTTTGCGGTGCAGGGTGCGCCGGCTCATCCCCAGTTTCTTGGCCGCCAGCGTCCGGTTGCCCCCGCCCTCTTTGAGGGCGCGGATGATCAGTTGCTTCTCCGCCTCCGACACCGTCAGATCCAGCCCGGCTGGCAGGCGGGCGGGG
Source organism: Verrucomicrobiota bacterium (assembly GCA_050015895.1). GTDB lineage: Bacteria > Verrucomicrobiota > Verrucomicrobiia > Limisphaerales > Palsa-1400 > JBEKOF01. The sequence goes on along the minus strand of JBEKAN010000265.1, from coordinate 6,008 downwards.
CCGGGGGCCGCGCCGGCCGCGCGCAGCGTCGCCGGCAAATCGCGCAGGCTGATCCGCTCGCCCCGCGACAGGACCACCGCGTGTTCCACCGCGGTGCGCAACTCGCGCACATTCCCGGGCCAGGGATAGTTCATCACTGCTTCGAGGGCGTCGGGGGTGAAATCGTTCACATTTTTGTTGTTTTCAGAGGCAAACTCCTTCAGGAAACTCCTCGCCAGCAGGGGAATATCCTCCGCCCGCTCGCGCAACGGCGGCAGAGTGATCTCCATCACGCTGAGCCGGAAATAGAGGTCCTCCCGGAATTTCCCCCTTTTCACCTCCTCCGCCAAATCCCGGTTGGTGGCCGCGATCAAACGCACATCGGCGGTCAAGGTCTTGTTGGAACCGACCCGCTCGAAGGTCCGCTCGCCCAGAAACCGCAGCAGTTTGACCTGCACCGACGGGTCTATCTCCCCAATTTCATCCAGGAACAGCGTCCCGCCCTGCGCCTGCTCGAAGCGCCCGATCCGCCTCTCATGCGCCCCGGTGAAGGCTCCTTTCTCGTGCCCAAACAGTTCGCTCTCCAGCAGCGTCGGCGCCAGCGCCGCGCAATGCACCGCCACCATCGGCTGGGCCGCGCGGGGGCTGAGCTGGTGGATCGCCCGCGCCAGCAGCTCCTTGCCGGTGCCGCTTTCCCCCAGCAGCAGCACAGAGGTGCGCGTCGGGGCCACCTGGCGGACGACCTCGGTGATCTCCCTCATGGCGGGCGACTCGGCCGTGACGTTCTCCAGCCCGTACTTCTTGTCCAGTTGCTGGCGCAGCGACACATTTTCCACCTCCAGATGCTGCTGGCGCAGCACGCGGCCGATGCGCATTTCCAGCTCGTCAATTTGCATGCGCCCCTTGGCGATGTAGTCGTCCGCCCCCTGCTTCATGGCCTCCACCGCCAATTCCTCCGAACCGTAGGCGGTCATCAAAATGCAGACCGGCGGATGCAAAAGGGATTTTGCCCGGCGGATCAGTTTCATCCCGTCCTCCTGCGGCAGCCGAAAATCCGTCAGCAGCACCCGGAAATTCTCCTGCTCCAGCAGAGTCATTGCCGCCTTGGCGTCTTCCGCCGCCCACACGTCGTAATGCCCCTCCAGGGCCGAGCGCAGCCCCTCCCGCGTCGGTTTCTCGTCGTCCACGATCAGGAGCATCGGCTTGGTTTGGATTTCTGTGCTCAAAGGAATTCAGCGAAGAAGTTTCTGCTGCTTTTCCCGCCGGGGCAGCCAGATGCGGAAAGTGGTCCCCTGTCCCTCGCGGCTTTCCAACTCGATGTGCCCGCCGTGCTGCCGCACAATCCGCTGCACGATCATCAGCCCCAGCCCCGTGCCCTTCTTCTTGGTCGTGTAAAACGGCTCAAAGATATGATTCACCTGATCCCGCGGAATGCCCCCCCCGGTGTCCGCCACTCCTAGCCAGACCTCATCCGGGGTCTGGCCCGTTTCCACCGTGAGGGTTCCCTCGTGAGTCGTGGCCTGCATCGCGTTCTTGATGAGGTTGACCAGCGCCTGTTTGATCTGGTTGGCGTCCAGCGGCGCGGGCGGCAGGCGGCGGGCCAGTTTCTCCCTCACATGGATCCGCCGGTTTTCCAGCTCCGGCCGCAGCAATTCCAGCGTCTCCCGCGCCACGTCGTTGAGCGAGGCCACGGTGAAATGCGGCGCCGAGGGGCGGATGGCCTGGAGAAATTGGGTGACAATGTAGTCCAGCCGCGCGATCTCGCCCCTGGCCACTTCCAGATAATGTTCCAGCTTTTGGACGGCGTCCCCCGCCTCGCCGACGCCCGCCTCGCGCAGTTTTTTGACCTCGCGTCCCATCAATTGGAGATGAATGTGCAGGGCGTTGAGGGGGTTGCCGATCTCGTGCGCCACGCTGCCCGCCAGCAGCGTCAGGGCCTGCACCCGCTCGCTCTCGATGGCTTCATACGTCTTTTGCCGCGCCTCGGTCGCGTCGTGCAGAATCAGCGCCATGCCTGAACCGGCCCTCGACTCCCCGTCCAGCGGCGCGGCGTAAAGACGCAAAAAGCGAGGGCGCGGAAACGCCACCTCAAACTCGTGGCGGATGACGCGCGGCCCGCTTCCCGCCTCCTGCGCCGTGATGCTTTTCCAATCCAGCTCCGGCAGGAATTCGGCGATGGGCCGGCCCTCCACCTCCTCCGGCCTCCAGGCCAGCAGATGCGTCACGGCGTGGTTGAAATAGATCACCCGTCCCTGCTCATCGAGCACCAGGATGCCGTCCTCGATCGCGTTGAACAGCAACTCCAGGAAATTGCGCTCCCGCGCCAGCCGTTGCACCACGGTCTGCAGGCCCTCGGTGTCGAGCCGTCCGATGCGGCCCAGCACTTTGTCCAGGAAACTTGATTTGGAAGCCATTTGTATCGCGGGCCATTATGTCACACCCCCGCGCGGGAGGGAATCAAAATGTGGAATGGGTGATTAAAGCCCTATTCTGGTTGCAGTCTGGGTCCCCACTTCCGCCACCCACCGGCGGGCAATGCACTCAAAATCGCCGGCTTTCTCCTCCTCAAAAAGCACCCGTTGGCAGAAAATCTTCCCGTCGCTCATCGTGGCGAGGAATTCGACGGCTCCGCATCCGCGCCCGCCTGGCTGGGGGACCGGAATAAAATCCAATTTTGCCGACAACGCGGTGATCTCCGGCTTCTCTTTCTTCAGCCATTCCACGAGCGCCTGCTTGCTGATGCCTGTCTCTTTCCACAGTTCCAACTTGTCCATCTCCAGTTCCGAACAGCGGCGCAGCACAAAGTCGCGCTCCAGAAAAGAGAGAAGGTTGCCCGCCTTCGGGCCGGATTCACGGTCCAACAGCACTCGGTAAAGTGCTTTGAAGGCGCTGGGCTGGTCAATGGGGGTGAGACGGGCCGCGCTGAACACCGCGCATTGCAGGGCGTCGGCGCTCTCCGGCGCGTCCCGCAGCAGCCCCGCGAGCAGATGAAGAAAGCCGCGTTGCGCGGCCGTGAGTTCGCGCGCGCGCGCCGGCAGGGTCTCCTGCAGGCGGGTCTTTTCCTCCTCGGTCGCGTAGTTCTCCAGCCAGTACTTGGCGGCGCGGATGCGCAGGTCCAGGTGCCTGCGGTCCAGTTCCGAAAACGACGAGCCTTTGCGTTTCTCCAACTCTTTGACGGCATCCAAGTGGGGCATTTGGATCAGCGCGGTGACAAGCTGGAAATCCGCCACCCAATAATCCGGCTCCGGCGTCACGCGCGACAACTCATAAACCCGCTTCTCCTCCGCAGTCACCTTCGGGTCGTGGAAATAGCGGTGGCGCAGGCGGTCAAATTCATTGAAAACTTTGATGATGTGAACCTCCGACGTGTCGAAATTCACATGCTGCCGCGGCGCCGTGCGGATCATCAGGAACCGCAGCACCTCGGGCGGCAGGAAATCCGCCATGTCGCGCGAGGAGGCGCCCACCCCCCGGCTCGAACTCATCTTCGCGCCCCCGACCAGAAAGAAGTCGTAGGGACAATTCAACGGCGGCTCCCGCCCGAAGATCGCCCGCAGGCAGGCCATGGCCACGTCGCGCGAGCCGCCTTTGGTGCTGTGGTCCTGCCCCGCCCCCTCGATGGTCACCGGGAAGGTCCGCCACTTGGCGCACCACTCCAGCTTCCACGGGAGTTTCCCGTTGCCGTTGAACGGGGAGACCTTGCCGCGATGACCGCAGCCGGCGGCCCACTTCACCAAGTCCGGCCGGCATTGGTAAGTGACCTCCTTGCCGTCGTAGGCCGTGACCTCCGTGGTGCCGATGCGCCCGCAATTCTCGCAAATCACCTGGAAAGGATGCCAGGTGTCCGGGCGCTCCGAGCCGCTGACTTCCTTGTAAATGCGCCGCACCACGTCCGCCTGGCGCAGGATCGCGTCCATCGCCTCGTTGAACCGCCCGGTGCGATAAACGTCCCGCATCCGGTAAAACTCCGGCTCCACGCCCAACTCCTTCAACACGCCCCAGTACTCGCAAATAAAGTGGTCGGCCATGTCCGTCGCCGAGGAGCCTTGGGGCGGGGGCACGTTGCAGAGCGGCGCGCCCAGATGCTTCTCGAATTGCTCGCGCTGCCCGTAGGGGATTTCGTCCACCGGGTCGTAGTCATCGCAGCCGAAGAGGAAACGGACCGGCACACCCCTGTCCTTTAACGTGCGGAAAATCGCGTCGTGGATCAGCGGCCCGCGCAGGGCGCCCACGTGCGCGCGCCCCGAAGGCGTCTTCGAGTCGTTGATGGTCTGCGGCCCTTCGAGCCTCCCGGTCAGTTGGTCACACCAAAACATGGCAGTCCTTTTCCCGTAAAGTGACAGATTCCCGCTTTCCGTAAAGGCAATATATGGAACTTTTGCTTCCCTTGAGGCCCGATCTCTGCCTTCCTGGGCCGGATCGAGAATATGAAACTCCCAGGCCGCGAATTAGCGATCATCCCGCGCAGCAAAATTCAGGATTAATTGTTGGACCTCGAACATCCGATTATTACCGCGTATCCTGTGGACGCATGATTGCTGAACTCGATACTGTGGCACTGACCGTGAATCTGCCGAACCATGGACTGACGGCAGGTGACGTGGGCGCGGTCGTGCATGTTTACAAGGGTGGCAAGAGCTTCATGGTCGAGTTTACCACCTTCGATGGATCCGCCGTTGCGGTGACAAAAGTCTCGGGTAATCAAATCCGTCCGCTCTCGCGTAACGAAATCCACCATGCCCGCAGGTTCGAGCCTGTGGCGCGTTGACACCGGAAACGTCGGACGGCCTAACTGAGTGCCGCTCATGTCGGGAAGTTCTGACGGACAACCACCCGCGTACCTCATCGCGTCAGAGTGCGTGGTGAACCGGACATTGCTTTTCGTGTCGTCAGCTTTGGCCTAAGAGCCGAGCCTATCGGAAGCTTGACAAAACCCGGTTTCGATTCACGATCAAATGGCTATTTATATGGGGACACCCAAAAGCATGGATTTGATGGGTATTGGGGAACTCGGCAAAGCAATTCCGCCAGCCGCGTGGAAGCGAATTGTCGAGACGGCCTGCTCCACATTCGAGAATGTTCTTGCTCCGATTACTGAAACAACAGGAGGCCTGGGACGGTTCATCAAGGCAAGGTTTGACAGGTTGACTGAGCCGGAGAAGGTTGTTGTCGCGAATACATTCGCTACTGCTCATGAAAAAGTGGAGAGATCTGGTGTTCGTAGGAATCCCTCTCTTGACGTTGCACTTATTCTCAAGGTCACGGAGTGCTCAGCGTCTCAGATTGACCCGAATTTGCGCGAATTGTGGTCAAATCTGCTTGCACGCGAATTAACCGAGGGCTCGGTTCACCCTGAGATTGCGAACGTTTTGGGCAGGCTTACCGTTGAAGATGTCGTTCGATTCCTTGAAATAGCGAGGACTAGTAAAGAGGAGAATCTCAAGCGTTTGGGCGTGGCAGTCAGAACGGTAATAAAATTGGGTTCAGGGTTAGGCGTTATGGTCCAAATGAAGCGCGGACGCATGACGCAGCAGGAATTCATGCTTGAAAGACTTGGTCTGATCGAATGGGAAAATGCGGCCTTTGAACTCAGGAATCTTGGCGCATTATTCCTCCAGACGGTGGCTCCGTTGGTCCGCGAAAACCCCCAGGCAAGAAATTAAGGCCGATTTCGGCAAACGGCGCTTGTGCGCGCAGATCGGGCAAGAAACAATGAAAGCCTGCGAGAAAAACCTGTTTGCTCAAAAGCATCCTCGCTGAGCTATCGGCCCTCGCCCCGCCAGAAATCAAAAATCTCTTTCCATTCCCTCGGTGTGCGTTCTGTCACCGTCCCATGATTGGCGTCGGGAAATTCCCAGATTCGTTTCGGTCCGGCATACCCATCATAGAGACGCCGGCCAAATTTCTCCGGCACAACATTGTCCTTTCCACCCACAAAAACCGCCACCGGTCCGTGATACTCTCGCAAATAATCCTCCGAGGGAAACCGGTCCACCAGCAGCCAATGCGCCGGCAGGAAAGGCACATGA
>JBEKAN010000264.1:0-6851 GCA_050015895.1 Verrucomicrobiota bacterium | reverse complement strand
GGCCATCAAACGCAGCCCGGCGCGGGTCCGGTAAATCCGCCATCCCCATTGGGGATTTTTGCGGGTCCAGTCCTCGATTTTTGTCATCGCCTGGTGTCGCGCGTCCGTCGGCGGCGCGACGTCTGGTTTTCCAAACAACCTCTTGAAGAATCCGCCGCCGGCTTTTGGTTCCGGCAGGTCAATGTCCACAAACATCACGCGCGCGGTGTTGAGCACCAGGCAACCGTAGGAGTTTCGCGTCACGACGGCGGCGCTTTCCCCCGCGGCGCCCTTGACGACTTGCATCACCTGCTCGCGAAACGGGCGATCTGGATAATAATCTCCGTGTTTGGCTGGATGGCCGCCCGCCTGAAAACGATCCGCGAGCTGTTGCGCGGCTTGATTGGCGAGGGCTTGCGCGTCGGAGAGGCTTTGCGAGGACCAGCGCCAGCAAAAGAAATTCCCACTGGCGCCCCGTGCCCAAAATTCCGGGAAATTCATCTGTCAAAAATAAGTCCATCGCCAGGCGGGGGCAAGATGTTTATTCCCGGCGTCGCGACCCCGCCCCCAACAAAGAACAAACACCTCGCCGCCGTAATTGCGTTCGGCGGAACGAGGCTGAATTGCGCGCGGTCACCGGCAAACAACTTGGCCGCACCCAATTTGGGCGCGGCCACAGAAAGATTTATGAACGACATGCTGAACAAGTCAACGGTGCTGGTGCTCAACCGCAACTGGCAGGCCGTCAACGTCCGCGCGCCGCAGGAGGCCTTCTGCATGATGGCCACCAACGTGGCGACCGCCCTGGAAATCGAGGGCGAAAGCCACATCCGCCCCGTGACCTGGGAGGAGTGGATCACGCTGCCCGTTCGTCCGCAGGACAACGCGGTGCGGACCGTCCGCGGCCCGATCCGCGTGCCGACGGTGATTGTGGCGGTGAATTACGCCAAGGTGCCCAAAAAGCGCCCGAAGCTCTGCGCCCGCGCCATCCGCGAGCGCGACCGCAACCGCTGCCAATACACCGGCCGCGTGCTGCGCCCGGAGGAAGGCAGCCTGGACCACGTCGTGCCCCGCTCCCGCGGCGGCAAGAACGCGTGGGAGAACCTGGTGTGGGCCGGCAAGGACGTGAACGCCCGCAAGGGCAACCGCCTGCCCCACGAGGCCGGTTTGAGGCTCCTGAATGCGCCCCGCGCCCCGAAGGAGTTGCCGGCCTCGGCGACCATCCGCAACGCCCACGGCATTCCAGAGTGGAGGCTGTTCGTGAAGGAATAAAGCAACGGGAGGGCGAGCGTAAAAGCTCGCCCTCTCCCGCAAGAATAGATTAAAAGATGGCGCCCAATGGTCCCTCATTCCCTTGACAATCATTCCGCTGACTGCTCGGCGTTTTGGGTTCAGTCCCCTCGCCCGCTGTTTTGGCGGTCGTTGGGGCTGTCAAGGCTCCAAGCGGGTGGAAAGGTTCCGGCGCACACGGGCGGGCGGAAGCGGGAAAGCGGCGCTGGTGCGCACATACTCCAAAACCTGTCGGACTATTCGGGGGCGAGTCTTGCTCGCGAAGCGTTGATATTCCCTCACGACGATGTACGTGGGAACATTTTGTTGGGGCCGCGAAAAAAGGGCACGTGCCACCTCACCCCAACCCTCTCCCCCACTGCGTGGCGGAGCGGGAGATGTCACGGCTCCACGGAGTGTCGCCCTCGAAGGGGATGGGATCACTCCGGACAGGCGATGATGCCGGCGTTCTGGATTTCCACACGCGGGGGGATTTCGGAGTAGGAAAGGACGGTCAGCTCGGAGAAGGCGGTCTCGAAAAAGCGGCGGAAACCGAGCCGGATCTGCGGGGTGCAAAGAATCACCGGCGGCAGCCCGCCTGTCAGCAATTGCTGGACGCGCTGGGAGAGGGAATCCACGACGTGGCGGGCCAGCTTGGGGTCGAGCATGAGGCTGATTTCGGTGGCGGTCTGGCGCACGCCCTGGGCGATCTGCTGCTCCAGCTTGGGATCCAGCGTGATGGCCTGCAAGCCGCCTTTGTCGCCCTGAAAGGGCTTGACGATCTGCGAGCCGAGCGCGCGGCGGGCGTGCTCGGAGAGTTCGTCGGGGTTCTTGGTGGTGGCGGCGTAATCGCTGACTTTCTCCAGGATGCCGGCCAGGTTGCGGATGGAGACGCCCTCGGCGAGCAGGTTTTGGAGGATGCGCTGGACCTGGCCGACGTTCAATTGAGCGGGAATCAGCTCGGAGACGACGGTGGCGTGGGTCTGCTTGAGGTTGTCCAGGAGGATTTGCACGTCCTGGCGGCTGAGGATCTCGTGGCAGTTGCGCTTGACCGTTTCGGAAAGATGGGTGACCAGGACGGAGGAGGCGTCCACGACGGTGTAGCCGCAGATTTCGGCGTTTTTGCGCTCGGCGTCGTTGATCCAGGTGGCGGGGAGCTTGAAGACCGGCTCGACGGTGGGCAGGCCCTTGAGAAGGGTCTTGCTGTTGGAGGCGTTCATGGCCAGCCAGTGGCCGGGCATCAACTCGCCCTGGACGATGGGGTTGCCTTTGAGGAGGAAGCGGTATTGATTGGCCTCCAACTGCAAATTGTCGCGCAGGCGGATGGGGGGGATGATGACGCCCATTTCCTGGGCAAAAGTCTTGCGCACACCGGTGACGCGCTCGAGCAAATCGCCGCCCTTGCGGGTGTCGGCCAGGCTGACCAGGCCGTAGCCCAGTTCGATTTGCAGGGCGTCCACGGCGAGGAGGGATTCGAGTTTCTCGGCGGATTTGGCGGTGGTGGAGGATTTGGCGGCGGCGGCGCCGGAGGTTTCCCCGCCGGCGTCGGTCCTGCCCAAATTGAGCAGTTGTTCCTGGCCGTTGAGTTGATGGGCCAGAACGCCGGTGACCACGGCCAGGGAAAGGAAGGGGAACATCGGCAGCCCCGGCACGATGGCAAAGATGACGAGCATGGCGGTCAGCAGCGAGAGGACTTTGGGATAGGCCAGCAGTTGGCGGGTCAGCTCCCGGCCCAGTTCCTCCTTGGCGGCGGCGCGGGTGACCAGGATGCCCGCGGCGGTGGAGGTGATCAGCGCCGGAATCTGGGAGACCAAGCCGTCGCCGATGGACAGGAGGGTGTAACGCTGGAGGGCCTCGTTGACCGTCATCCCCCTTTGCGCGATGCCGATGGCGAATCCGCCCAGGACATTGATGAGGGTGATCAAAATGGCGGCGATGGCGTCGCCGCGGACAAATTTGCTGGCGCCGTCCATCGCGCCGTAGAAGTCGGCCTCCTGCTCGACTTTGCGGCGGCGCTGGCGGGCCTCGGCCTCGTTGATCATGCCGGCGTTGAGTTCGGCGTCAATGGCCATTTGTTTGCCCGGCATGGCGTCTAGGGTGAAGCGGGCGGCCACTTCGGCGATGCGGCCGGCGCCCTTGGTGATGACGATGAAATTGATCAAGGCCAGGATCAGGAAGATCACCAGGCCGACGACGTAATTGCCATGCACGACAAAATTGCCGAAGGTCTCGATGATGTGCCCGGCGTAGCCGTTGAGGAGGATGAGGCGGGTGGAGGCGATGTTGAGGGAGAGGCGGTAAAGGGTGATAAAGAGCAGCAGGGTGGGGAAGCCGGTGAACTCGGCCGGCTCCCTGACGTAAAGGATGGAGAGCAGGACGAGCAGGGAGAGCGCGATGCTGATGGCCAGGAAGCCGTCCAGGAAGAAGGGACGGATGGGCAGGATCATCAGCATGACGGTGCCGAACAACCCCGCGACCAGGAAGACGTCGCCAGCCTTGAAGAGGCGGCCCAGGTTGGATTTGCCTTTGGCGGTTGTCATGGGTCGGTTTTTACGTTATCAACATGTTTGACTTTGTTCCCGGTAGTAGCGGTAGGCGTTGACGCGATAGACCCACGCCAGCACTTCGGCGACCACCGCGTAGAACTGAGCAGGAATTTCGCCACCCACGCGGCCAAATTTGAAAAGGAGCTGGGCCAGGGGCTTGTTTTCAATGATGGGGATCTGGTGTTGCTGGGCGATTTCGCGGATGCGCAAGGCGTTGAGACGGGTGCCTTTGGCCACGATGACGGGGGCTTTCATCGTCTTTTTGTCGTAGCGCAACGCAATGGCGAAGTGGGTGGGATTCGTCACAACCACATCAGCCTTAGGGACTTCCGCAAGCATTTTGCGTTTGGAAATGGCCAGGCGGCGGCGGCGCTGCTGGCCTTTGATCAGGGGGTTGCCCTCGGTGTTCTTGGTTTCGTCCTTGAGTTCCTCCTTGGTCATTTTGAGGTCCTGATTGTTTTGCCAGAATTTGTAGGCGTAATCCACCGCGGCCAAAACCACCAGGGCCACGCCCGCCTGGAGGACGATTCGGAAGGCAGAATCTGCCATGAACCCGGCAATCCTTGCCAAGTCCACGGAGGAGTGAAAAATGGGGTCGTTCATGATCTTCTTGATCACCCCGTAACAAAGCGCGATGACGACGGAGAGTTTGGCGATGCCCAGGGCGGTGCTGACGGCGGCGGCGCGGGAAAAGAGCCGTTTGAAGCCAGTGACGGGGCTGAGACGCTCCCAATTGACGCGGAGGGCCTCGGAGGTGGATCGGAAGCGGGTCTGGATGACGCCGGCGAGCAACCCGCCGAGCATGGTGGCGGCGAGGATGGGCCAGAGGCATTTGCCCAGCAAGACCGCGCCGCTGATGGCGTAACCCTGCATGGCGTTGAGGCTCAGGGGTGTGTCGTGCAAATGGCTGAAGGAGTCAATGAGAGCGTTGCCCATGAGACGCCAGGTTTCGGGGCCGGCGAACTTCAAGGCGAGCAATCCGGCCATGAGCACAAAGACGGTCTGGACCTCCGAGCTGCGGGCGATCTGGCCCTTGTTCAGGGCGTCCTCCAGGCGCTTTGGCGTGGCTTGCTCTGTCTTTTCGCCGGCTTGTTCGCTCATGGGGAAGGGGGGCCGTCAATGCGCCGCCAGGAGTTGGGAGACGCGCAGCACGTCCTGCGGCAGATGGCGCAGATAGTTGATGATGTGCTCGGACATCAGTTCAATGGTCAGGCCGAAAACGGTCAGCCCCACCAGCGGGCGCACGGCAAAACTCTCGGCGAAGACGTTCATCTGCGGCACGGCCCGGCCCAGCACGGTGAAGACCAGGGAAATGATGAACGAGACGGCCATCATCGGCGCGGCCAGTTGGAGGGCGACGGCAAAAATCCCGCTCGTCCGGGAGACGATGTCCGCCAGGAAAACTTGGGACAGATGCGCGCCGCCCACCGGAAGAAAAGTGTAGGTTCTTTGGAAGCCGGCCAGCATCCAGTGGTGCATGTCCAGCGTCAGCCAGAGCATCACCGCCAGGTAATACAAAATCGTCCCCGGCGCCGTCATCATGGAATCGCTCATCGGATTGAGGCCGGAGGGCATGGCGACGCCGATTTCCACGCCGAGGATGGCGCCGGCGATTTCCAGGCTGAAGAAGATCATGCGGCTGGCAAAGCCCAGCATCAGGCCGATGCAAATCTCCATGGACATTTGGCCGGCCAACCCCCACAAGTCCTGGGCCGGGAGGGCGGCGGGCAGGGTGACGCTGACCAGCAGGGAGAGCAAGGCGCCCAGAGCCAGGCGCAATTGGACGGGAAAATTGCTGGAGGAAAAGACGGGGAAGACGGCCAGCATGGCGCTGACGCGCAGGAACACCATCAGCCAGTTGGTCAGATCGGGCGTCAAGGCTCACCTCACCATTTGCGGCATTTTCTCGATCATGGCGGTGGCGAACTCCACCAGCGTGCGGAGCATCCAGGGCATGAGCACGATCAACAGACCGACAATGGCCAGGGCCTTGGGCACGAAGGTGAGGGTCTGCTCCTGAATGGAGGTGACGGACTGGAAGAGGCTGACGGCCAGCCCGACGATCATGGCGGTCAGGAGGATGGGCGTGGCCAGGGCGACAGCCTGGACCATCAGCCCTTTGAGCAGTTCGGCGGCGAATTGGGGGTTCATAATCAGGTGGCAAAACTCTGGACGATGGAGCTGACGATCAAATGCCAGCCGTCCACCAGCACGAAGAGCAGAATTTTCAACGGGAGCGAAATGGTCATGGGCGGCATCATCATCATCCCCATGCTCATGAGGACGGTGGCGACGACAAGGTCAATAAGAATAAACGGCAGAAACAGCAGGAAGCCCATCTGGAAGGCGGTGCGCAGCTCGCTGATGATGAAGCCGGGCACCACGACCTTGAGGGGCAACTGGTCGGCCGGGGTCGGGCCGATCTTGGCCAGGCCGGCGAACAATTCCACGTCCTTGGGCCGGGCCTGTTTGAGCATGAAGGTGCGGATCGGCCCCGCCGCCCGCTCCAGCGCCACGGGGCCGGTGATCTGCTTGGCGCGGTACGGCTCCAGCGCCTCGCGGTCAATGCGCTCCCAAACGGGGGCCATGATGAAAAAGGTCAGGAAGAGGGAGAGGCCGATGATGATCTGGTTGGACGGGGCCCCTTGGAGCGAAAGGGCGGAGCGCACAAAGGAAAGCACAATGACAATGCGGGTGAAGCAGGTCATCAACAAGATGATCGAGGGCGCCAGCGTCAGCAGCGTCATCACCGCCACGACCTTGATCGCGCTGTCCACGTCGCCCGGCTGGTCCAGCCCGTTCATGCCGATGTTCAAACTGATGGAGGGGGAATTGGTTTGCGCGTGGGCTTGAAAGACGCCGCAACCCAGGAGCAGGAGCAGGAGGGCCAGAAACCGCCAGCCCCGCGCCCGGCAACCGGGCCGGCCCGCGGCGCGTCGCGCATGGGAAGGGGCGGGGTTCATGGTTGTTTGCGCGCCAGCACCTGATGGAACGCCTCGGCAAAACTGATCCGCGTCGCCGGCGCGGTCTTTTCCTGGCCGGCCTCGGGCAAATGGC
>JBEKAN010000263.1:0-6853 GCA_050015895.1 Verrucomicrobiota bacterium | reverse complement strand
TTCCAATGGCGCGTCTGCCGCCGGAGCCTTTCATGTCGGGTTTTATTGGTCGTCCAGCGCAAGCTTCGGCGGCGCGACGCCGTTCTATGAGGCGGCGATGAATGGCTGCGCAGCCAACGGGGCTGCATCGCTCAATCAGAACATCACCATCAGCGCCGGAACAGCCCCCGGCACTTATTACCTGGGATACAAAATCGACGATGAGAACGAGGTGAAGGAATGTAACGAGTTGGACAACGGGATATACTACTGGACAATCACCGTCCTGCCCCCGCCGCTGCCCAATTTATCCAAGGGCACCGACAATCTGAACAACGTGAACCCCCATCCTGGCGACATCGTCACGGCCTCAATCACCGTCACGAACGAGCCCTGCACAGGCGGCAGCACGAACGCCGGCGCGTTCCACATCGGGTTCTACGGGCTAAGCACCACGACAACTTTTGCCGGGCTAACGGCGTTTTATGAACTGGCGGTCAACGGATGCCCCGCCAATGGCAGCGTGTCCACGTACCAGAATATCACAATTCCTGCAACAGCACCGGGCACCTATTATCTTGGATACAAAATTGATGATGAAAATGAGCTGACAGAGTGCAACGCGGGGGGCAACGGCATTTACTACTGGACCATCACCGTTCAATCCTCTTCTAGCCCGGTGCAGATCACGGTGGCGACGGCGCCGGCGGGCCTGCTGGTGTCCTTGGATAACGGCACCTCGCTGGCCGGACCGGTGACGACCAACTGGAACTCGGGATCAACCCACACGATTGCCACCCCGACTGGGCAGCTTTCCGCAGACAGCCACACCCGCTATAATTTCGGCTCATGGAGCGACGGGGGCGCGCAATCGCACTCTATCACCCCGACCGCAGCAGGAACGTACACCGCATACTTTACGACGAACTACCTGCTGAATACGACGGCGACACCATTGACGGGCGGGACGGTCACGAACAATCCAACCGGGCCATGGTTTAGTCCCGGTGCCGTCGTCCAATTAACCGCCAATCCAGCGGGGGGCTATTTCCTGTCATCGTGGGCGGGCGAGGACAGCTATTCGAATAAGAGCGCCACGGTGACCATGAACGGCTACCGAAACGTGACGGCAAATTTCAGCCTGCTCACGGCGCCGACTCTTGTCGGCTCCTCGGTCGCCAACAGCAAGCTGGTGACCAGCCTTTCGGGACTTTTGACGGGGGAGACGGTAATTGTGCAAACGTCCAGCAATTTACAGACTTGGACCGCCATCCAAACGAACGCGGTCAGCGGCGCGACGCTCTCAATCACAAATACGATCAGCCCAGGGACAAAAAGCCAATTTATCCGGGCAACAGTGCAATAACGTTCATCCCCATGATCGAAACAATCCTGATCTGCGGCGGGATAGCGACCATCTGCGGCATAGCCATCTACCTTTGGGGCGAGTGGCGAAACTTCGCTGTGGATGTGCCGGACATCGACTGGGAAACGCCGGAGTTCCCCAAATTGAACATGATGGAACTCGAGATTCCGATTCCAAAATTCCAGACCAAGACGGTCGTGCCCCCGCCCCATGTGCTGGGAACCAGCGGTGCTTGGAAAGCCGTTAGCCGCGTGCTCGACAGATTACCAGGTTTCGAGACGGCAGCGAATCCGGCAGATCTTAAAGACCGGATCAAAGCTTACCAAGCTGCAAGTGAGACAGTACGAACGCAAATGATAGCCCGGGCCGAGCAAGCGGCCAATGAACAACGATCAAACTTGGAGCAGTGGCTCAATCGATTAGCGACAATCGAAAAACCAATTGAGAAACAAATCCGGGCAAGATTAAACGAAATCGCGGCCAAAATAGAGACAATGGCAAAAGGGGGGTTCTGGGAGCGCCAGCGGGCAAAGAGACTACGCCGAAAACTATCAAAAAACGAACGAAAGCTCGACGAACACCTGCGCGGCATACGCCAGGAAGCAAAGGCCTGCCAAACAGCCATACAAAATTGGCTGACGTCGGCGTGGCGTGCGGAAAGCATCGCCCACCGGTTACAATCCCAACTGCGCAACTTGAATGAAATCGCAGCGTCGAAAGAACTGGCAGGAGCAATCGCCGAAGTGCAAGTCATCAACGAACTGGAAAAACTGCCGGAGTCATGCCGCATCATCAACGATATCACCCTGAAAGCCCCTCATTACATCCACAACCGCGGCAACCCAATCCAATCCGCGCAGATTGACACGCTCGTCATAACGCCAGCCGGGGTCTTCGTGGTAGAAGTCAAAAACTGGAGCAGAGAATTCGCGGAATCAGGGCACGGATTCAACCCCTATGAGCAGGTGAGCCGAGCGCGGCAGTTGGTTTGGATAATCCTTCAAGAAGCCGGGCTGAGACACGTCAAAGTGCGGGCAATCGTGGCGACCCACGGACGGCTACCGGCAAAAAAGGAGGAGTTTGTGGCAGTAAAACAGATGACACAGTTGCGAGATTACATCAGATGGTTCAACGACTCAAACGTAGATGTGCGAGAAACAGAAGATGCGATCATGCGGTGGCAGCAATGAACGGTGCCAACTGGATTTGGAAGGGCGCACTTCGGAAGCGGCCTGGAGCGCCAAGTGCAAGGCGGCGGACTCCGGTCGGCCTCCGCTACGTTCCGGCCTCCCTACATGGACAAGCACAAGCGCCTTGTCGCGAACGTTGAGCATGCGCCTCACCAATGGACGAACATAGTCCTTATCAGTGTTCTTGCCATTGAGAACCAATTCGCCTTCTCTGTCCGACGCAATTCCGCCACTGCAATTCTTGGTGTCTAATACAAAAACTCCCGTCGGTTCAATGAGGACGTGATCGAGGTTGCCAAACAAGGTCGTCAAATCATTGATAAGCCCAGGACTTGGGAGGGGCACACGCCCTTCGCCCTGACCAACACGAATGGGAAAACGATATGAGCCTGGAAGGAGTTTGGCCGGATGCTGCCGGTCGATAAACGTCATAACTCGAAAATTGGCTATCCGTCTCTCCGCCGTTTGCTTGCAAAATAACCCGCCAGAATCTCACGGCAAAAAGGCGTCGACCTTTTTTTGAGATTCCAGCCAACTCTCCAACGCCCAAGGGTTCAGCCAGAATTCCCTTGTCGCTTTCAGCCGTTCCAGTTGCTGTCTGTTCCGCTTCCGTTGCGCGGTCAGTTTTTCCAAGGCGGTCGAGAATTGGGCTATCTTTTGACGGACCTCCTCGATGCGGTCATTATCGCTCATGTGCCCCCAGCGCGAGTGCAGGACCAGTGCAGATTGAGCCAGCGTCTGCATGAAACTCGCCGGGACCGGTTCCTTTTGTTCCAGGCATGGCAAGCCAGCTCGGAGGCTTGCCAGATCCTGGCGATACGAGTCCAGCAATTCTGTCGTCCCCATAATGCTGGCAGTCACCTGCTTCTGCAGAGCGCGAAGGGCCCGCCATTTGCCGGCGTGGATTCTGGCGCGTTGCACGAAAACGTCCGCCATCGCGGCCCTCAACTCCTCTTTAGCGTTTCGATCTCCCGTATCCAGGATGCTTTGAGCCAAGTATTGCTCGTACCGCGACCCTTTGAAATTCAATTTTCCCCAATTCCGCGCCGTGTGTTTTTGTAAAGCGCGGGCGACCCCATCGTAGGCTTCGCGCCGGGAGACGTTCATGGGCAGCACGCGGGAAATGAGCTTTTGCAGTTCAGCATCATCGTCCAACGCGTGTCTCGGGACACCCGCTTTGCTTTTGATCCGGTAGAAACCGTGGGCTCGGCTCTCGACGTACTCTTGTGCCGCCTGGTCGACAAATTGGGTCAGAATTTCCAGCAACTGTTCGAACGCCCGATGCAGCGCCAAGCGAGTGAATGCTGTCGCCGGAATGCCCAAGTACTCAGCGGCATGCTCCAAGCTCTTTCCGGTTTGTCTATCCAGCGGGACCAGCTTCTTCCAGCTCTTCCCGCCCAACGTTGTTGGCTTTGATCTTGCGGTCATGGAAGAACCATAGCCCACGAGTCGGGGAAAGCAATAAAAGATATATATGTTTTAGCACATCTCACGATCTGCGTTCAAAACAGCGCCGTTAAAGGCGCATTTTGCAAAACATATATATGTTTTTCCATACGTTGTCCGCGGCAAGAGAGTCGGGTCAAGGGTAATATTAAGTCGACGCCAAGGACGTCGAATGAAGAAGTCGATAAGAACGAATAGGGTCAGCGCCCGCCGGATGCGGGCTCGCCAGCGCCGCCCCCGCGGCAAATCAGGGCGCACCCACTTGCAACGTGAGAGGCCGCAGCGTGACATTGACACTGCCGCTAAAACCGAATCGCAGGAGTGGATGAAACGCGAGGAAGCACGCGTTTGGCTGAACATTTCCATCAGGACCCTGGATAATTGGATGCTTGATGGAACATTGCCATTTTACAAGCGGGGTGCAGTCGTACGACTGAATCGCGATGAATGCGCCGCGGCGCTGAAGAAGTTTCGGCACCAATCACGTTGGGACACCAGCGCTGGCGAGGAAGAGGAGGGCCTATGATCGCCGCCAATTCAATTCAACCGTGTTGGTTCCAGTTCGGCCGCCGGTTCGGCCGCGATCGCGTCCTTGATAAACCATCCAATGCCATTTCTCCGGCGGCCGCCATTTTCCCGGGTGTCGCCAGTGTAGAATATAATACGGCAATCCGCCAACCGCATGGCTGCCCAGCTACAGCAACACTTCTTGTCGCAGCCGTCGTCTTCCCCGGTTTGACGGACATCGCGTCGCCGGCGACATCCGTTGCGCTGCTCGAAATTGTTGGCAGCGGCAGCGGCGTCGCCACGGTTGGTCAGCCACGAGAGTGTAATCCATCAACGCCAGCACAAGTGCTCGGGTGCCGCGTCGGGATGGCATCTTGGATGCAATCCTCCTATAGCACGCCAACTTCAGGGGAATCTCCGCGGTTAAAAGTACATGGCCAGTGGGATTGCCAAATTCCGATCCTGATCGATAATCCGAGTTTTTCTCCAACCCGGGACTTGCTCCTCAGCTATACGCCGCCAAACGCAATTAAAATACGATGAACGGTTGCAATAACAATGTCACTTACCGGGAAATTCTCCAGCGGGTTGAGCTTGAGGCCGCAAAAGGAAGGCCACAGCAGGAGGTCGACGTGATTGTAGGCACCTGCAGGGAATTGATCAAAGGTAACGGCTATGAACTCAGCGACGCACTCGATCCGGATTTCGTGAACAGACTGTCCTGTCTTATTGAAGTGGATGGGTTGAAACTGGTGCCGGGGATTGTCCTGCCAAAAATCAGTAGTGAAGCGCTAATAACCGCGCTTGGCGCATTTCTCAGCATATGCAAGCCGACCGATCCGCAACCAAATTTCAACGCGAGTAGTCAAATCGCGACTCCGCCTCCGGCCACAGGGCCGAGAAGTCCCATTGCACCCACACCCAAGGAATCCGCTCCGCTCCAGATCGTTTACAAAGGAGAATGGCTAACCGTCTGGCGTGAATCCGAAATCAACGGGCTCGACTACAAGATTTGCGGCGAGATGCCGGTCTTCCAAGGCATTACTCCGATGGAACTCTACAGCGTGCTGGTTCGCAACGAACGGCCAGACTTTTCGGCATTGCGTTTCGAAACTCAGGAAGAAGCCTGTGCCATGTTGCGCAAAATCGAAGCGCAATACGATTATCTTAGACACAAAGCTCCGGTGGAAACGCGTGAAACCAACCTCACCGCCGAGCAGCTGCGAGCGAGCGAAAGATTGGTTGCCGTCCTCCGGCCATTTGAACGCGATCATCCGGACTTCATTAATGAGGCTGCTGATCTGTATATGAACATATATGGAAACGAGTTGGTTATTATCGGGCTGCAGCAGGTGGTGGCATTGATGATCCAAGAAAGAGGGATCGAGGTCAGCAAGGAGCGTCCGCAACGATGGCAATGGGCAGTCAATACGATGTGTGAGACCTACGGTTATCATATCGGCGACTACAACTCTCAGGGCGATCCCGTCAAAAACATGCCCGTCGGCGCTGTGACCCGGTCACGTCTGGAGGCGCTCAAGGAAAAGCTGGGCCGGAAAGCAGCCAGAAAATGCCTGTCCTGCCTCAGGCCGGTGCTGAAGTTCGCGAAAGACAAAGGTTTTATCCGTGAAAACCCTGCGGTAAAACTGAAAGTTCCGCCCGTTCGCGCCGAACGCGAGGCCAAAGCCGCCGAAGAAATCGCCATCGACACCCCGGCTCAGGTGCAAATCGCGCTCAACGTGGCGGCACAGCACCGAAATGGTTATTTCCTCCCCCACGTGGTGCTGATTTATTTTGCGTTTCTTCGCCCTGAATCCGAGTTGCTCTGGATCACCCATCGAGACATTCAACTTGCAAGTCGGGTGATTCGGTTTATGTCGCGGAAGGTGATGTCAAGGTGCATCATCCATCTGAGCGAGAATGCTGCCGCCATATTGGAATGGCGTTGGGACGGCGGTCCGCTCAAATTTGACGGATGGGAGGAATTTCTGGAAATGATGCGGGCGGCCCAGGGCCGCGCTGCCGTTCCGCCGAGCTGGTTTGCGAAGCAATTGCCCATTTCCTCGACCTTTCGCAAGGGGGACATCGCCAATCTCAAGGCATTGACAACAATGCTCTCGCGTCAATCGCTGCCGTTTTACAAATTCCTGCGCCAGCAGTTGGGGGCGAAATTTGATCAGCCATTGGCGGAGTACTGCGCGACGGGAGCCGGTGCTCAGGAATTGGAAACACGAATACTTGAGAGGTTCAATGAGCTAGTCCAAGGACCGTCATTGGCAGTGAATCCCGCCTTTGCCGACATTCGTTGCCGCCCCGAAACTATCGAGTTGCAGAAAGCGGCTCCGCAGGACGCCGAACTGCGGCG
>JBEKAN010000262.1:0-6886 GCA_050015895.1 Verrucomicrobiota bacterium | reverse complement strand
CAACAACTGGCCGGTGGCCAAGCGGCTCTGGAGCCCGATGCAGTCCGAGTGCCGCACCCCGCTCTACGAGCTTAATTTCATTGAGGACTTGTGGGGGTTCGACCAGGCCCAAATCACCGCCAACGCCCGCCATCGCCGCCAGTTTGTGCTCATCCAGGCCGATGTGCGGGTGTTGCTGGCGCGGGAGGAAAGCCTGCTGGAGCTGTCCAACACCCTGGAACGAGATTTAGGTTGCTGGCTGACCCACTTTGGGAAGATATTGGAGAGACTTGATGAAGACAGCGCTCCCTGATTCTTCCGCATCCTGGCTGCGCGGGGCCGGGCGGCTCTGGGCGTCTCTCCTGGCGGCGGGGCTGGCGGCGGGTTGCGCGGGCCGGCCCATTGATCCCGCCCACTTGGCCGATCTTCATTACAAGCCCAGCAACTACTATTCCAAAAGCAAGGTGCTTGATCCGGCCATTCGACGTGTGGCCGTGCTGCCCATCACCACCGTTTCCGACACGGAGACTTTCAAGCACGGCGCGGACGAACTGCAGGAGATATTGGGGCCGGAGTTGGAAAAGACCAAGCGCTTTGATGTGGTGGTGGTGTCCGGCGAGCAATTGCGCCAATGGACCGGGCAGGAAACCTGGCAGGCCGATGAGCCTCTGCCCCCCGACTTCTTCGCCAAGCTGCGCGAGGGCTGCGGGTGCGACGCCGTGTTTTTCGCGCAATTGATCCGCTACCATCCCTACCAGCCCGTGGCCGTCGGCTGGAAACTCGCGCTCTGCCAGCCCGGCGAATCCAAACCCGTCTGGGCCGCCGACGAGGTGTTTGACGCCGGGGACGCGGAAGTGGCCAACGCCGCG
Organism: Verrucomicrobiota bacterium; assembly: GCA_050015895.1. Classification (GTDB taxonomy): domain Bacteria; phylum Verrucomicrobiota; class Verrucomicrobiia; order Limisphaerales; family Palsa-1400; genus JBEKOF01. The sequence goes on along the minus strand of JBEKAN010000262.1, from coordinate 6,038 downwards.
CGGCAGTATTCCGGCCGCCAGGTCTATATCGAAGGGCCATTGGACGATCCGGCGGCCATATTGGGCTCGCCCAGCCGCTTTGGCCAGTACAGCCTGAGCGCCCTGCTGGCGACCCTGCCGCAGCGATGATTTGCGGCTTAAGTTTTTTTGCCGCCGGCCGATAGACAAGCATACAGAGATGAGGCCGGGCAAGGGGATGCGATGATTGATTAATTATATGGAAGTCAATACCAGTTTCAGCACAGGTGGAGTGGGCGGAATCACCCCACCGAACCGTTCGACACCCGCGGCCAAGCCGGCCGCCGGGCCGGAGTCCTTTGCCAGTTCCTCGGCGCTGGAGGAGGCGTTGCGGAATTTGCCGGCCAGCCGCGCGGATGCTGTCGCCGAGGCCAGAGCTTTTCTGGCCGATCCCAACTACCCCTCCCAAGACACGCTCCGGCAGGTTTCCAATCTGCTGGCCCGGAATTTCATGTCCGCCGGCGAGTAATTGCCTTTCTTGACCATGAACACCCAACGTCCCAAGCCCTGGGAAGCTTATCGCAAAGTGGCGACACAAACGGCCACTCCCGCCCACCTGGTGCTCATGCTTTATGACGGCGCCGTCGGCTTTCTGGAGCGGGCGCTGGCCGGGTTCGAATGTCCGGACGCCCGCCAAATGAACCAGACCGTAAATAATAATATCGTGCGCGCCCAGGCCATCATCATCGAGATGAACGCGACCCTGGACATGGAGGCCGGCGGGGAAATCTCGGTCAATTTCCGCCGCCTTTACAATTATTTGAACGCCCGCCTGCGCGAGGCCAACCGAAAAAAGACAAAGGAGCCGCTCCAGGAGGTCCTGATGCGCCTGCGCGTCCTGCGCGACAGTTGGGCGGAAATGCTGCGGCGCGGGCCGGATGTCCCGGGCCGGATGGTTGCCGGCTCCGGCGCCGAGTCCTTCCTGCAAACCGCCGCCGCCTGAGCCATGAGCACAGAAGAGCAGATGGCGCGGCTGCTGCAACAATGGCATCAAATGACCCGGGCCGAGTCCAGGGCCATCCAAGCCGCCGCCTGGCCCAGACTGCGGGCCATTCAATCGGACAAGGCCCGGCTCCGGCAGCCTTTGAGCGAGGCGATGAAACAATGGAAGGCGCAGGAATCATCCGCGCCCCGCGGCGTCCTCTCCGGCAAGCCCATTCGCGCCGCCGTCAGCCGGCTCATCGCTTTGGAGGAGCGCAACGCGCAACTTGTGGCCGCGCGCCGGCAAAAGGCGCGCGACCAGCGGCTCCATTTGGAGCGGGCGGCGCGCAACTTGCTGAGGGTCAAGAAATCTTACGCCCCCGCGGCCCCGGTGGCATGGAGTTCGTGGGTTTGACCGCAAATGAGGGCGGGGTGCAAAGCGGCTCCCGCATCCCCCGCATGCCTAAATTCTGATTTCGGGCTTCTGCTTTCAACCGGGATCGGTTATTGGTTCTGCGCGATATGAGTTTGCGATGGTTCCTTTCCAGCCAAGTGCGGCGGACGAGCGACTTGCGCGGGCACGTGCGCAAGTTGCGCAACGCCCAATGCGACGTGCTCTCCGCCCAGGCCCTGCGGGCCATTGACGAGGCTCTGCAACAGACCCGGACGGCGCTGGACGCCAATGCCGATGATGAAACCCTCGCCAAAAGGAGCGACGAATTGGAGAAGGCCGCCAATAAATGGCTCAAGCCCTACCCAAACGCCGAGTGGCGCGAGAACGTCGAGGTTTTTCTCGTGGCCATCGTCATCGCGATGGGCATTCGCACTTTCTTTCTGCAACCATTCAAGATCCCGACCAGTTCCATGCAGCCCACCTTGTTCGGCGTGACTGTGGAGCCGCTTTACGACCAAAACTTCAAGATGCCGGGGCTGCTGACCCGCATCTACGATCTGGTCGCGGAGGGTGCCATCTACCACGAGGTGATCGCGCCCAAGGATGGGTCTGTGATGAGAACCGGGCCGCCGGAACACTTTCTGCGCTTCTTCAACAAACAAACGGTCTCGGTCCACTACCAGGATGGCTCCGAGGAGTCGTTCACCCTCTGGTTCACGCCCGATGAGGGGCCAAACGACTCTTTTGAGCTGCGCACCGGACTGTCTCAGCACATCCAATTCCACAAAGGCGATCCGATCATCCGCTTTGTGGAGACAACGGGGGATCATTTGTTCGTGGACCGGCTGACTTACAATTTCCGCCGCCCCGCGCGGGGGGAGATCATTGTTTTCAAAACCGCCGGGCTGCCCATGCCGGACACCAACCAATTCTACATCAAGCGCCTGGTGGGCTTGCCCGGGGAAACGGTCAGCATCGGCCAGGACCGTCACGCGAGGATTGACGGCAGACGCCTGGACGCCTCCACGCCACATTTTGAAAACATCTATACCTTCGACACAAATATTGACGCGCGCCCCAACGTCTATCTCAAGGATCAATACTACAATGGCCACATCCTGCTGCCGCGCGTCCCCAACCGTCAGGACAGCTTTCTCCAGACCGAGAGCGACACCCTGGTCGTGCGGGACAAGCATTATCTGGTTTTTGGCGACAATACTGTGAGCAGCTTCGATTCGCGCTACTGGAAGGACATTCCCGAGAACAACATCATCGGCAAGGCGTTTTTTGTCTATTGGCCGTTCACCAGCGCCGCGCCCGCCCCAAGCCGTTTTGGCTGGGGCCAGCGATGATTGATTCCCCCGTGATTTTAGAGTTGTGTTATTCAGGCCGGTCGTTAGTGTGAGGCCAGTTCACCGCATACTCTGTGCAAGCCGACGTTCAAAAACCGGAACCGGGCCGAAGTGACACGGCGGCAGCCCCGCCCCTGTCCGTCCCGCGCAATTGGCTGGAAGGCGGCACGGCGCTTCTGACCCCGCTCGGGCATATCGTGGAAATCAACGAGCCTTTGGCCAACTGGCTGGACCGGCCGCCGGGAGAACTTCCCGGCAAATCGTTTTGGGAAATCCTCGGCGCGCTTTGCCCCGAGTGGCGTCCAGCCCTGGCCAAGATGGTGGGGAGCGACGGGGCGTTTGCCCGCCTGGACCTCGAATTGCCGGGCGCCGGACTCCGCCGCACACAATGGTTCGTCCTGGAAGCGGCCCGCGGACCGGAGTGCTGCTTCGCGCGGTTGAACTCCACGCTGCCCCCGCTCACGGAACTGGGAGAGGCCGCCTGGGACGAATATCTGCGCTCGGATTCGGCGCGGCGCGAGATGTTCATGCGCCTGCTCCGGGCCGAGGCGCGCCTGGAAGGGCTGACGCGCCGCTGGCCTTGCGTGATTTTCAGCCAGCGGCCGGATTTCAGTGTGCAGTTCACCAGCCCGAATATTGAGGAACTGACGGGGGTCCCGCCGGAGGAATGGGCGGCCCGTCCGCAGGATTTCTGGAGGATGGTGCATGAGGCGGACGCGGCGGAATTGGAGCAGCAATGCCAGCGCGCCGCCCAAACCGGCCAGGCGGTGACCCATACCTACCGCATCCGCCACGCCCGGACCGGGCGGGTGGCTTACATCCTGGAAGGCCGCCAGCCCGCCGTGAGCCAGAACGGTTTGTTGCTGGGGTATGAAGTCGTCTGGCTCAATGTCACCCGCCAGACCATCGCCGAAAGACGCCTGTCCACTGCGGCCTGGAAGGAAACGCTGGCCGTGCTGACCCTGGGGATGGCGCACGACTTCACCAACATCATCGCGGGCATTCATTCCTTGAGCGAGTCCTTTTTGGCGCAGACCACCGAAGAGCACCCGTTCCATGAAGGACTGTCGTTGATCAAAAAAAGTTCGCTGCAAGCCAGCCAACTCGTCCAGCGCATGGTCAACCTCCACCTGGGCCAGACGGGCGAGCGCAATTATCACGATCTCAACGAGGTGACGACGGATTTGGTCGAGTTGATCCGGAAGATCCTGCCACGGCGCATCCAGGTGGACGCCGATCTGGCCGCCTCCCGGCTGGCCGTCCATCTGGACGTGGTGGAGTTTCGCCAGGTGGTGATCAACTTGCTCCTCAACGCCGCCGACGCCATGCCCAAGGGCGGGCTTCTCACCGTCTCCACTTCCCTTCACCCGGAGCTTCCCCCGCTGGAGAACTTGAAGGGGGTCGCGCCCCTCGCGCCGTGTGTTTGCATGACGATTGAGGACACCGGCTGCGGCATCAAGCAGCGCCATTTGGGCTCGATTTTTGACCCTTTTTTCACCACCAAGGCCAAGGGATCGGGGCTGGGCCTCTACAATGCACGCTTGGCCGTCGAAAAACAGCAGGGCGCCATCTCCGTCAAATCCCAGGAAGGGGTCGGGACGACCTTCCAAATCTGGCTGCCGCAGGCCGACATGTCCGCCCCGCCGGCCGCAAGCGCGGCCCGCCATGGGGCGGTGACCCACCGCAGCCTGCTCTTGCTGGGGCCGGGCGGGGAAATGCAGGACAAGACGGCCGAGTTGCTGCGTTCGCACAATTTCCATGTCGTCGTGGCCGGGGCGACGGAGGGTTTGCGCGATTTGCTCCAATCCACCGATTACCAGTTTGCCGGCGCGGTGCTCGTCGCCGAGCCGAACGATCCCGGCTTGCGCTCGCTTCTGGAGGAGGTCCGCCAACAAAACAAAAACCTCAAAGTCGCGTTGCGCCTGGCTGGCTGCAATCAGGACGACCTGGACACCGGGTTCCTGAGCCAGATTGATCTGGTTCTGTCCGAGGATTTGCCCGAGGGGGATTTTGTGGCGCGGGTCAATTCGTTTTTCGGGCAGACGTCCTGACCACCGCCATGTCGTCCGAGAGCCAGACCCCTGAACCAGCCGCCCGCCCGATCCTGGTGGTGGATGACGAGGAAATTGTGCTGGTGGCGTTGCGCGACACGCTGGCGCGGGAGGGGTATCACGTGGTGGCCTCGCCCCACGCCATCCACGCCTTGAGCGTGCTCAAGGACCAGCAGTTCGCGGTGGTCATCACCGACCAGCAAATGCCGCTGATTTCGGGCCTGGAGTTTCTGACCCAGGTGCGCGACATCCAGCCCAACGCGACGCGCATCCTCATCACCGCCGTGCTGACTCTGAGCACGGTGATTGACGCGATCAACAAAGGGGAGATTTACCGCTTCGTCGTCAAGCCCTGGACGCGGGAGGAGTTGCTCGACACCGTCAAGACCGCCGTGCAGCGATATGAGTTGATTTGCAACAACACCCGCCTCCAGGCGGAAACCCAGGCAATGAACGCGCGCCTCACCGCGTTGAACCAGGAGCTGGCCGACCAGGTCGCCCAGGCCGCGCAACAGAACAGCAAGCTCCAGCGCGCCTTGAGCCAGCAGGATGAGAACCTCCGCCAATGCGTCGAGCTTTGCGTGCAGACCATGCAGACTTTCTATCCCACCCTGGGCAACCGCGCCCGGCGCGTGCAGGCGCTCTCCCAGGCGATGGGCAAGGCGGCCGAATTGTCGTCCGAACAGCAGCAAATCCTGGAAATCAGCGCCTCCATCCACGACATCGGGCTGGTCGGCATTCCGCGGCAGTTGATCAAGAAGTGGGACCAGTCGCCGGAGAGTTTGACCGACGACGAGCGGGCGCTGGTGCGGCGCCATCCGGTCTTTGGCCAGGAGTTGGCCGGGTTCGTCCACCGTCTTCAGAGTGTCGGCACCACCATCCGCTCCCATCACGAGCGGTTCGACGGCAGCGGGTATCCCGACGGGTTGAAAGGGGCGGCCATTCCCTGGCTGGCCCGCCTGCTGGGCGTGGCGGTGGCTTTCGTGGAGAACGACTTGGACATCAAAGGGGCCACCGCGCTCATCAGCGCGGGGAGCGGCTCGGCGTTCGATCCGGAGGCGGTGCGGGTTTTCCTGCGGGCCGCGCCCAGGGCGGTGGTGCCGGGGAGGCAACGCGAGGTGCCGCTTTCCGAACTGGCCCCCGGCATGGTGCTGGCACAGGGGATTTACAGCGAGAACGGGGTGCTGCTCATTCCCGACGGCCAGCGGCTGACCGCCACGTATATTGACAAGCTGATCAACTACAACCGCATCAACCCCATCTCGCAGTCGCTGTTGGTCTATTGTTGAGCGCGAACTGGGG
>JBEKAN010000261.1:0-6922 GCA_050015895.1 Verrucomicrobiota bacterium | reverse complement strand
ATGAGATTGTGGTGGGCGACGGCGGCGTCGAGGGTCTCCATCAGTTTTTCGGTGGAGCAGGGTTTGGTGAGGAAGCGAAAGATGTTGCCCTGGTTGATGGCCTCGACGGCGGTGGCCTGGTTGACATAGCCGGTGAGCATCACGCGGACGACGTTGGGGGCGATATGGTTGGCCTTGGCCAGGAACTCAATGCCGCTCATGTCGGGCATGCCCATGTCGGCCACCACCACGGAGTAGTCGGGCCAGTCTTTTACCAGGGCGGCCAGGCCGGCGAGGGGGCCGGTGGCGGTTTCCACCAGGAAACGCTCGTGGAGCTGCCGATGGATGGCGGACAGGACGTTTGGCTCGTCGTCCACGAATAGAATCTTCTTCATGCGGCCTCCCTGGCCGGCTGGTCGGCGTGAGCGGCCTGGATGGGCAGGCGGATGGTGAAGAGGGTGCCGATGCCCACGCGGGTTTGGAAGGACAGAGCGCCATTGTGCCTGCCGACGATGACGCTGCGGGCGATGGCCAGGCCCTGGCCGGTTCCCTTGCCGATGGGACGGGTGGTGAAAAATGGGTCAAAGACCTTGTCGCGGATCTCCTCCGGAATTCCCGTGCCCGTGTCACGCACATGGATTTCGGCCCAGTCGCCGCAGCGCCGGGTGGAGATGGTGATGGTGCCTTTGCCCCCGGAGCCGTCGCCCACGACGTCGGCGATGGCGTGGGCGGCGTTGACGACCAGGTTCAAGATCACCTGGTTGAGTTCGCCGGGCAGGGCCAGGACGTGGGGCAGGTCGGGCTGGAGGTCCTTGACCAGGGTGGCCACATATTTCCATTCGTTGGCGGCGACGACGAGCGTGTTTTCCACCGCCTGGTTGAGGTCTATCTCGATTTTTTCGCCCGTGCCGGGATGGGAAAAATCCCGCATGGCGCGGACGATGCGGGCCACGTTGTGGATGCCCTCCAAAGATTGCTCGATGGCGCGCGGAGTCTCGGCCAGGAGGAATTCCAGGTCGCATTGCGCGAGGGTTTGTTCCACCTCGGCCACCAGGGCGGCGGTGGGCTCGCCGGCTTTGACGGCGCGCAGGAGCGGTTCCTGCCGGCGGAGCAGGGGGATGACGCGCGCGAAGGATTTTTCCAGGAAACGGATGTTGTCGCCGATGTACTGGGTGGGCGTGTTGATCTCGTGGGCGATGCCGGCGGCCAGATGGCCGACGGACTCCAATTTCTGGGCCTGGCGCAGTTGCATTTCCATCATGCGCCGCTGCTGCTCGGCCTGTTGTTGCTCCTCCTGGGCTTTTTTGAGCTGGGCGATCTTGTGCTGGAGGGAGAGGTTGGTCTTGCGCAATTTGGCGGTGCGCCGGGTCACGAGTTTTTGCAGCCGTTGCAGGTGGCTTCGGGCCTGGTTGAACAGGTTCCATTTTTCGGCCAGCGCGTAGGCCAGTTGCCGGACATCCATCACCTCGAAGGGCTTCTTGAGGACCAGCAGGCGGTCGGTGTGGCCGAATTGCTTGATGATGTCGTGCCAGGTGAAATCGGTGTGGGCGGTGCAGATGATGATCTGCAAATCCGAGCACTCCTTCCAGATTTCTCCGATGGTCTGGATGCCGTCCCAGCCGGTGGTCATCCGCATGTCCACGAAGGCCATGGCGTAAGGCCGTTTCTCCGCCAGCGCCTTTTGCACGTAGGCCAGCCCCTGCTCCCCGCTAAAGGCCGAGTCTATCTCAAAAACCGGGAACGTGGCGCGCGGATGCGCTGCATCGGCCGCGGCCGCGCCCAGAGGGTTGACGGGGGGCGGCTGGATCAACGCCGGGGAGAGCATGCTGCCGAAAATCTTGTGGATGCACACATCGTCATCTATCACCAGGGTTCGATAAAGATGGGCGGCGCTCACGGCAGGCACCTTGGGGTGGGGGGTTAGACCAGACTTTCCAGGATGGCGGGAATTCGTTCCATGCTGCGGGCCAGGCTGGCGCGCGCGATGGCGTTTTCGCCCTCGGTGTTGTTCGCGAAGAGAATCTCCCATCCCGGCGAGGCCATCCAACTCTCCGCCGCCACCTCGGCGTTGTTGCCGCTTTTGCCAATCTTGTTGTGGCGCACCAACAGGTCGGCCACCTGCACCGCCGCCACCGTTTTGCCGTGGCGCGCGGCCGATTGCGGGTCGTGATGGAACTGCGCGACCTCCACGAAAACTTCCGGCAGGCGCTGTCTTTTGAGGTAGAGCGCGCCCAGTTCGGCGTGATCCATGCCCAAAATTTCCCGCTCCATTTCCATCAGCGGAACGCCGCTCTCCTGCCGCGGATAGTAGATCGCCTGGAAGTGGTCGGGAAAGACCGAGGACATGACGATTTTGCCGACGTCATGGATGAGACCCGAGACATAATCGCTCTCGCCGTCGGGAGATTTGACCAGGTCCACCAGCTCGCGGGTGATCAATGCGACGCCGATGCAGTGACGCCAGAATTGCCGCCAGGGGAAGCGCTTGTCGCTGGTCAGTTTTTGGAAATCTTCGATCACCGGCGTGACCATGGCCAGTTGGCGGATTTGGCGCACACCGAGGAAGAAAACCGCCTCCTCAATGTTCTTGATCGGATTGGCCAGGCCGTAATAGACGGAATTGACCAGGTGCAGGAGGCGCGAAGTCAGGCTGGGGTCGCGGCGGATGATTTCGGCGATCTGCGTGGTATAGCGCTGATCGGCGCCCAGAAGCTCTTTGAGCGCCGTTTCAATGCTGGCCAGGGAGGGCAGACAGGGGGCGTTGCCCAACCGGGCCTCGATTTGTTTGTGATCCAAGGGGTCGCACACGGCCCTCGGCCCTAAGAATGCTGAAATCATTGCCTTCCTATCGGCGGCATGGGGGAAAAGTTTAGCGCCAGCCGCCTCCGCGGGCGGGGGCGGGGAATTCTTCCCCATTCGGGCTAAAGTTCCGGCTCCGCCCGCCGATAGGATGGCGGAACAGGAGCCATATCTGATGTTTGGACATTTGCGCCATTGGGCTGTCGCGGGTGCCGTTTTGCCGGGCATTGCCGTCGGCGTTTTGGCCGCTCCGGCCTATTTGCCGGTGGTGGGTCCGGTGCCTTTGCGCTTCCGCGCCCCGGCGCCGCCCGTCACCAACTTGGTGCGGATGACCCTTCCGCCGCCCGACGCGGCGCCGGTCAGCCCGCCCCCTGTCGCGGAGGTCGCTGCCAAAACGAACGCCCCCCCCGTCGCCCCCTCACCCGCCGCCCCGGTCCCGGAAGCCAATCCCACGGCGATTAGCAACACACCCGGGCCGGTGGCGGCGTCGGCGGTCCCCGAGCCAATGGTTTCGCCGCAAATGCTGCTCAGATACTTCAACCGCACAACCAACGGCATTTCCAGCGCCATCACCACGCCGATGGAGTTCGCGCCGCCGATCCCGGCGGGACGGCCTTCCAGCACGGCCACTTATTCCACCAACCCCAACTAGCCTCCGGTGCCGATGAAACGCCTGACATTCCCTCTTCTCCTGTGCGGGGCGCTCGTCTCTCTGGCGTCGGCGGGCTTGGCGCAAATGACCGGCACAGATGCGACCAACGCCGTCATTCCGGCGGCCGAGGCCCAAACGCCCGCGGCCACAAACTCCAGTCCGGCGGCGGCGACCACCAACCGAACGGCGCAGCCTTCGGAATTCGAGACGAAAATTCAAGTGGCGCGCGAACAACGGCGGCAGAAGGACTACGCGGGGGCCGCCAAGACCCTCGAAGCCGTGCTCAAGGCCGAAGCCCCGTCGGAGACGCACCGGCAGGCGCTCTTCGATTTGGCGCTGGTCGCCGAGGACAACGCGGAGCCGGTCAAAGCGGAGCAGATTCTGGCGCAGTACCTTCACCTCTACCCGCAGGATCCCACTGTGCCGGACATCCTGCTCCGGCAAGGGCTGATTTACCGCCAAATGGGCGTCCACACCCTGGCCGTCTCCAAATTCTACGCCGTGATGTCCACCGCGCTGAAACTGCAACTGGACAACATGGACTACTATAAAAAGCTGGTCGTCCGGGCGCAGACGGAAATTGCGGAGACCTATTTTCTGGACGCCCAATTCGACGAGGCGGCGGAGTATTTCAACCGCATCCTCGCGGCCGGGGACGCGGAGGAGAGCCGCGAGCAACTGGAGTGCAATTTGATCCGCTCGATCTCCCATCTCACCAACTACACGCGCACCATCGGCAAGGCGCAGACTTTTCTCGATCAGTTTCCCAAGTCCCCGGATGTGCCCGAGATGCGCTTTTTGCTCGCCTCCGCCCTCAAGAGCATGGAACGCAACCAGGATGCCATGAAACAAGTTCTCCTGCTCCTCCAATCCGAACAGGAGAACGTGAACAAGGACCCGGACACCTGGCTCTACTGGCAGCGCCGCGCGGGAAACGAAATCGCCAACCAACTCTACAAGGAGGGCGACTTCCTGGACGCCCTGCAAATCTATCTGAGCCTGGCCGACTTGGACAAATCGGCCGCCTGGCAGGTCCCCGTCTGGTATCAGACCGGCATGGTCTATGAGCAACTCCAACAATGGCAGAAGGCGACCGACACCTACACCCAGATTCTCGACCGCAAACTCGATTCCAATGACACCAACGACGCGCCCATGCTCTCCAGCCTGATTGACATGGCCAAATGGCGCGAGGGCTATATCGCCTGGCAGCAGAAGGCGCGCCAGAGCGACTTGGCGCTGCACCCCCCGCAAACCACCAACGCGCCCCCCGCGGCCACCCCCTGAAATGAGCTTTCCCAAAGAAATGATCCAGGAGCTGGAGTCCCATCTGACCATCTGCCGCGAGCTGCTGGCCATCGCGGAAGGCGAGAGCCAGGCCCTGCGCCGCGCCGACCCCCCGTCCCTCTTTGAGTTTTATCAGTTAAAAAAGAACTTGCTTCCCCGCCTCAATCAGACGCTAGATAGTCTGCGAAAGCACCGTGTGAAATGGCAAAGCTTGAGTTCGGACGAACGGGCGCGGCATCCGCAGATCGGACCGCTGCTGCGGAGAAACCAGGACCTGGCCATGAAGTTCATTCTTCTGGACCGGGAAAACGAGCAGGGGCTGCTCCGCCGCGGCCTGGTTCCCGTGCGCGAACTGCCGTCGGTCAACCGGCAGCGTCCGCATTTTGTCGCCGAACTCTACCGCCGCCAGTGCGCCTCGTGAGCTTTCGCGCGAATGCCCATTGACAAGATTATAGTCGTCGAGGACGACGCCATCCTGCGCCGCAACCTCGAGCAACAACTGCGCCAGCAGCGCTACGACGTCGCCGGCGCCGGCACCCTGGCCGCCGTGCGCGATCTCATGGAGCGCGACACCTTCGACCTCATCTTCCTCGATGTCCGCCTGCCCGACGGGGAAGGGCCGGAATTGCTGCGCGAACTCCAATCCCATCCGCAAAAGCCGCTGGTGGTGATGGTCACGAGCTTCGGCTCGGTTGAATCGGCGGTGGATTGCATGCGCAACGGGGCCTTTGACTACATGCTCAAGCCCTTCTCGGCCGAGCAATTGCAGGTCACCCTCAAGAAGGCCGAGAATTTCAACCAGCTCCTCAAGGTCAACGCCTATTTCAACAACGCCGAGGAGGAGACCGGCTACGAGTTGCTGGGAAAAAGCCAGGACCTGGAAAGTTTGCGGCAACTCATCCGCAAAGTCGCCCGCACCCAGGCGACCGTCTTGATCGCCGGGGAGAGCGGCACCGGCAAGGAACTGGTGGCGCGCGCCCTCCACCGCGAAAGCCCCCGGGCCGCCGCCCCGTTCATCAAGCTCAATTGCGCCGCCGTGCCGGAGAACCTGATTGAAAGCGAGTTTTTCGGGCATGAGCGGGGATCCTTCACCGGGGCGACCTCCAAGCGCGAGGGCCGCTTCGAACTGGCGCACGGCGGCACCATCCTGCTGGATGAGATCAGCGAGATTTCCCCGCAGGTGCAGGCCAAGCTGCTGCGCGTCCTCCAGGAGCGGGAACTGGAGCGGGTCGGCGGCAACCGCACCATCAAAGTGGACGTGCGCGTCATCGCCACCACCAACCGCCGTCTGGAGGAGAGCGTCGAGCGCAAGGAATTCCGGCAGGACCTCTTCTTCCGCCTCAACGTGGTGCCCATCCACGTCGCCCCGCTACGCGAGCACAAGGAGGATGTCGCCTTTCTGGCCCATCAATTCATGCCGCGCTACGCCCGCAAACACGGCGCGCGGGTCCACGGGATTTCCGACGCCTGCCTCACCGCGCTGGAGGCCCATCACTGGCCGGGCAACGTGCGCGAGCTGCAGAACGTCATCGAGCGGGCGGTCATCCTTTGCGGCGACTCCGGCCTGTTGGAGCCGGAGCACCTGGGCTTCTCCCACGTCACCGGCGACGCCTTCTCCCTGGTGACCACAACGGCGGCCGCTTCCCCCGCGCCCGCCGCGCCCGCCGAGGAGACGGGCACCCTGGCCGACGTGGAAAAGCGCCACATCCTCGCCGCGCTGGAAAAGACCAAGCAGAACCGCACCCACGCCGCCCGTGTCTTGGGCATCAGCATCCGCACCCTGCGCAACAAGCTCAACGAGTACGGCGTCAAAGGCAAAGAGAACGAGACCACGGCCGTCGGGGAGGAATGACCTTGATTGGGAGGGCTGGGGAGACAAAGCAGAAATGAGGAAATTGGAACAACAAGACGAATTGCGCCATTTGGCGCGCGCAGAAAGCAGAAAAGGTCACGAGTGGTGGCTTGAGAGTTGGGTAGGGCCGGAAAGCGCGACGATCTGCTTGCTAATGGGCCCGTTGATTGTGTTTTCAATAGTAACGCCGAACCCGAGATGCCAAACACAGAAGAGCTTTTGAATGCGAGTCGGAAGGAGCTTCTCGACTTGTCCACAAGGAATCGACTGCTTTCGATTCCGGTCGAATCAAAGTCGGCTCGGATAATCCAAGTCCGCAACGAATTAAGCGAAGAGGTTTTCCGATTGCTCGT
>JBEKAN010000260.1:0-6931 GCA_050015895.1 Verrucomicrobiota bacterium | reverse complement strand
TTGCGTCCAGGTTTTTGAAAACTCACTTTTTCCACGCAAACCCTTCCACACCAGCCACTTCCGCAAAAAGTGAAAAATCGAGTTGCTTCCCACCGTGGGAAGGAACTTTTTCAAAAGTATGATCTAATTGAACGAAAAAACTAAAAATAAGGATATGAACATGAACACCGATACTAAACCAATTGGCTCCGACGACCTCGAAGCCGTCCAGTACCTGGCCTCCAGCGCGGCCCAATTCGCCCAAGCCGCCTCCGGCTCCCTCACCGATCAACTCGCCGTCTGCCTCGCCGCCAATCTGGCCGCCTCCTGGCAGCGCCTCTCCGCCTCCCAATCCGGCTCCCCCGATCCACTCCAGCGCGTCCGCCTACTGTCCCCGTTTCTGGCCCTTCTGCGCCGGGGCGATCACGCCGCCCAAAGACTTCAAATCCGGCGCGATTGCCTCAATTTCGCCTGCCAAAGACACCAAGACCGCTTCGCCGGCCATAAAAGCAAATACGACGAGATCCTCAATCCACGCTCCGACGACGACGGCGCCGTCACCAAAGAAACCATCGCCAAAATCGCCGAAGATTTGAACCTCTTCTAATGACGCCATCCAAGTATATCCAACCATATCCAAGCACATCCAACCTATGAATAATGTTCAAAAAGGGAAAATCTCCCGCCTTCCCCATCACATCCGCGAGCAAGTCCACATCCGGTTGCGCGACGGCCAGCGCGGCAGACAAATCGTCTCCTGGCTCAACTCCCTGGCCGAAGCCAGGCAAGAGGTTGCCCTGTCCTTCGGCGGCCATCCCATCAGCGAGCGGAACCTCTCCGAATGGAAACAACGCGCCCATCCCGCCTGGCTCCTCCAGCAGGAAACCCTCGCCGAAGCCGCCCGTTTCATGGCTCAATCGTGCCAGCTCGCCCAAGCCGGCAAAGGCGCGGTCACTGACCATCTGGCCACTTTCGTCGCCGCCCATTACGCCGTGGCCATCCGCCGCTTGCGCCACGCCAACAATGAGAGCGAGCACTGGAGATTCTTGCGCCAGCTCTGTCAGGATGTCTCCGGGCTGCGCCGCTGCGATCAAGCCGCCGAGCGGATGCGCCTCCAGCGCCGTCACCTGGATAATAGAATCGAAGAACCAATAGGTGATTCATCTCCCTCTCCGCCACGCAGTGGGGGAGAGGGCCGGGGTGAGGTGGTCCCAAACAGGTTCATGGGCAGGGGTTCGTTCGCTCCAACGGTGGAAGTGTCAAAAAGCGCCCCCAATCTTGGCGGAGAGCAACATTGTCTTGTGAAGTCTCCCGCGCGTGGCCATTCTGGCGCCGATTATGAACCAGCTTGACAAACAAATCGCGGTCGTCACGGGCGCGGGACGCGGGATCGGTCACGCCATCGCGCTGAAGTTCGCGGCGGCCGGCGCGGACGTCGTATGCGTGTCGCGCACGGCGGAGAATTCGGAGAAAACCGCCCAGGAAATCCGCGCGCTGGGCCGCAGGGCCTGGGCGCGCGCCGTGGACGTGGCCGACGCCGCCGCCGTCGCCGCCGCCGCGGAGAAAATCCTCGCCGAGACGGGCCGGGTGGACATTTTGGTCAACAACGCCGGGATCACCCGCGACGGGTTGGTGATGCGGATGAGCGAGGGAGATTGGGACGCGGTTCTGGACACCAATTTGAAGGGGGCGTTTTCGTTCACCAAAGCGTTGAGCCGGGCGTTTCTCAAGCAGCGTTCGGGGCGGATTGTGAACATCGCCTCGGTCAGCGGGTTGATTGGCATCGCCGGGCAGTCCAATTATTCGGCCAGCAAGGCGGGGCTGATCGGGTTCACCCATGCGGTGGCGCGGGAGTTCGCCTCCCGCGGCGTGACGGTCAACGCCGTGGCGCCGGGATTCATCGAGACGGACATGACGGCGGTGCTGGGGCCGGAAATGAGGGCGGAAATCCTCAAACGCATCCCGCTCAACCAGTTTGGCCGGGTGGAGGACATCGCGGAGGCGGCGCTCTTTTTGGCCGGGCCGGGCGCGGGCTACATCACCGGGCAGGTGCTGACGGTGGACGGGGGGATGGTGATGTGACTGTCAACTATTTGATTGCGCCGCGCCGGCGGAGGAGGACGTCCATCGCGCGGTTCATGACCAGGTCGGCCAGGGGCTTGGTGGCCTCGTCCAGGGCTTGGAGGGCGGCTTTCAGCGCGGCGGGATCGCCCGACTCGGAGGCGGAAAGTTGGGCGACGGCTTGCGCGGCGGACTCCACTTTGGCCTTGCAGGCCGGCTCGATTTCCGCGGCGCATTCAACGAGGGCCTTGCGGGTGGCGGCCAGGGTCTCGTCGGCGCGCAGTTTGGCTTCGATCCACTGGCGCGCCCGCAGGTCGTCAAAGGCGTGCTCGACGGATTCCTCCACCATCTTTTGCACGGCGGCGTCGGAGACATCCACGGCGGATTTCATCTCGACGATTTTCTGCAGCCCGGTTTTGGTGTCGCGGGCCAGGACGCGGAGGATGCCGTTGGCGTCAATCTCAAACTGGACGCCGACGCGGGGAACGCCTTTGAGGGCGCGCTGGAATTGGAGATCGAAGCGGCCGAGCGTCCAGTTGTCGCGGGCGCGCTCGCGCTCGCCTTGCAGAACGTGGATCGCCATGCCGGCCTGATAATCCACGGCGGTGGTGAAGAGTTCGCCGGCCTTGACGGGGATGGTGGAGTTGCGGGGGATGATGACGCTCATCAGGCCGCCAAACGTCTCGATGCCCAGGGAAAGAGGCGTGACGTCCAGCAGCAGGATGTTCTTGAAGCCGCCGCCCAGGATGGCGGCCTGGATGGCCGCGCCCAGGGCGACGGCCTCGTCGGGGTTCTGGGAGGTGTTCAGGAGCGGGCCGGCGGGGCGGTGGTAGTCGGCGCCCAGACGGATGTCGCCGCGGGTCTCGTGGAATTCGGGGCAGCCGAAAAGCTGGGAGACCATTTTGCGGACCAGGGGCATGCGGGTCTGGCCGCCGACGAGGATGACTTGATCGAGGTCCTGCGGCTGGAGTTTGGCGTCGGAGAGGGAGCGGAGACAGTGTTCGCGGGTGCGGGCGATGATGTCGCGGGTGAGCTCCTCAAGTTCGGCGCGGGCGAGGGTGAGGTGGAAGTGGAATTCGGGAGTCAGAAAGGGGAGGGCGATGTCCACGGATTCCTCGGTGGAGAGGCGGATTTTGGTCTCCTCGGCGGTCTGGCGGAGTCGGGACAGCAGGGAAAGATCGCGGGCGGGGTCGGGGCCGCCGGCGGCCTGGATTTTTTGGACGAGGAAATCGAGGAGGCGCTTGTCAAGATCATCGCCGCCGAGACGGGTGTTGCCGTTGGTGGAGAGGACTTGAAAAACGCCGGCGTTGAGTTCGAGGATGGAGAGGTCGAAGGTGCCGCCGCCCAGATCATAGACGGCGATCTTGGAGCGGTCGGACAGGTTGGCCAGACCGTAGGCCAGGGCGGCCGCGGTCGGCTCGTTGAGGATGCGTTCGACGGTGAAGCCGGCCAGTTGGCCGGCCAGTTTGGTGGCGTTGCGCTGGGCGTCGTTGAAATAGGCGGGGACGGTGATGACGGCGCGGGTGACGGGTCTGCCGAGGGCGGCTTCGGCGTCGGCCTTGAGCTTTTTGAGGATTTCGGCGGAGATTTCCTCCGGGGTGCGGCGGCGGCCGTGGATTTCCACGGTGACGGGTCCGGCGCCCTCGCCGCGCACCGGGTAGGTGACGAGCATCTCTTCGGCGGGGATTTCGGAGCCGCGCCGGCCCATGAAGCGTTTGATGGAATAGACGGTTTGGACGGGATGGAGAACGCGCACGCGGGCGGCGGGCCGGCCCACCAGGGGAGCGGCGTCCGGGCCGGGAAAATGGACGACGGACGGGGTGAGGCGATGACCCTCGGCGTCGGCCAGGACGCCCGGGATGCCGGAGTCCACGGCGGCGATCAGGGAATTGGTGGTGCCCAGGTCAATGCCGACAATGTCGCTCATGGGAGGGAAAGGTAAGGTCTGTGGAGGCAGTTTGCCAGATTTGTCGTGTAATGGATCACGGACACGTGGCGTGAAGGCAGGGCGGCCCGCAACGCTGCAGCCCGCACACATGCGGGCCAGCCCGTTGTTGTTCCATCTGGCAGTCCTCCGCCCGCCCCGGCGCGCATGGAGAGCGCGCCCTGAGATTTCGACAAATTTCAAATTTCCGCGTCGACAAATTGTTGTTGACATATTTGACCATTTCGGGTAGAAACTAGAACGACTGGCTGGAATCCTCGCAGGATCGTGTGTCGCCCACTCCAACAAAGTGTGAGCATGTCCGCAATGCGCGCCGAGGTCCACAAAATGTGACGCCATGCCAGGGGCGGGGACATTGGGCGCGCGGTAAGAGAATCAATCCACAACGCAACCAAGGGCGGCGGATCCCCGCTCCCTTGGTTGTCTATTTTACAAGGGAGAGGACGTTTCCGGCGCCCCGCCGCCGCGGTGCCGGACAAACTCGAAATTGCACAAGCGCACTTCCGGTTTCCCCTCGGAGTCGAGCACCAGTTTGCCCTCCGAATCGAAGGAAATGAGCAGGTGGTCGGGCTTGAGATTCAGGTCCTCCAGTCCGCAGCGGGCCAGCTTGGCGGCCTTGGCCTCCAGCAGTTGCTCCATCATCCGGCGCGAGATTTGCCCGCTGGCGCAGGCGTGCTGGGCGTTGAGGGATGTGTAGAAGGCCCCGTCGCGCGCCGCCAGCCAGGCGTCGGTCCCGTTCCAATACCCCCAGATGGTGATGTAATCATAGTCCTTGCGGATGGCCGGCTCGCCGTCCGGGGTGAGCAGATGGGCCAGGGCGGAGTAGCGGCGGGCGTCGGCGCCCGACCGCGCCGACTCCCGCTTGCTGCCGGTCATGTAGATGGCGCGGGGATAAATGGTCTTGACGCCGTGGCGGCCCAGATGGAGGGCGAGGGCGATTTCCTCGAAGGGGCTGTTGAAGCCGTGCTCCCGCGCGGTCTCCAGGTCGGCGCGGGCGTTCTTCAACTGCACCTGTTCGCCGAGGCGCGAGACGCGCCAGACCAGGTTGATGTTGTCCTTGGTGCGGGTGTGGAAGACATGGTTGCGGGGGGAGAGTTTCTTGTTGGGCGTGCGGCGCCAGCGTTCCGGCAGGAAATAGTTGAACAGGTCGGGGTCCTTGCCGACGACCCACAACAATCCGCCGGTGCTCTCAGCGCGCCCGAAAATGAAATCCACCCCGATCAGGCTCGTGGCGCGCAGATGATCCGGCATGGGGCCGGCGGTGTCCGCCTCGAAGCGGTGGGCCATGTGGGTGAGGTAGAGGCGGCGGTTGGCGACGCGGACGGCCTGCTCGTGCTCCGGGGTGCGCTCCAGCAGCTCGTAATCCACCAGCGCGTAGGCGAACTGGCCGTGCCAGTCGCGCGACAACCTCCGGTCGCGCGTGGGCCGCAGAATGATGTGGGCCGGCTTCATGTCAATGACGCGGTAGCCCTTCTCGCGCAGTTCATGGGTGACGACGCTGGTGACTTGGGCCAGGAACTCGGCGCGGCTGCGGGCGCCGAAGCCGAAGCTCTGGGCGGTTTCCACCGCGTCCAGCCCCTTGACCCAGCCGTAGAGCACGACGTACTGGCGCAGGATGTCCACCTCCACGCCCGGATGGCGGGCGACCTTGGCGCGGATTTTATGCTCCGACCGGCCCGTCTGCCACAATTGGAGGCGCTCGCCCGGCACGTAGATGGCCAGGGGCAGTTGGGTGCGGATGCGGATGGCCGCGGGGCCGACGTCGCCCTGGCGCAATTCCATGAGGAGGGAGAATTCCTCGAAGGGGCTGTTGAACTCGGCGTGAATGAACTTGTTGACGGTCAGCGTGTCCAGCGGCACGTCCTCGCCGACGCGGGACCATTTGACGACCAGATCCAGGCTGCGGCCCTCCACGGGCCGGGTGGGCAGCTTGTACACGGTGCCGGTGCCCAGAAGGCGCTGGGACTTGGCCTTGAACCACTCCGGCGCGAACCAGCTTTCCGGCAGCAAATGGCGCCAGAAGAGCGCGCCGAAACGTGTCAAGTAGAGATCGCCGCCGTCGCGCGTTTTCAGGTGGACATAATCCACGCCCAGCAGGGAGATCATCGTGCTCCCGGCCGGAAGCCCGGCCGGCCACGCCAGGGGGGGGCCCGCCCCGGCGGCGCCCGGCGTCGCGGCCGGGGGCGCATTCCACGCTTGCGTGTGGTCAGGCATGCCGCCAGTGTAGTTCTCCGGCGGCCCCGCGCAAGCCGCGCGGCGCGGGGCGCGGCGGGGCGGACCGCTGGAAACGGCCCATTTTGGCGTGTGGCTGCAAAATAAGGGGAATTTTTGCCAAAAGGCGTGGAGTATAAGGCGCACTTCTTCGACAAGGTTACACAGATTAGAGAAAAAGTGCCGAGCGCCTGAGCGGGCCGGGGCGGTCGCCCCGGAATCCTTGCCAGATTGAAGCTTATGAACACATTGAAATGAACGGTTTTCAATTCACCTTCCACCCCGGAATCCCATGCCCACAACTCCTCCAACCCCGCCGTCCGCCGACCCCCATCGCCTTGAACCCGCCCAGGACATCCTGCGCCAGGCCCCGACGCGGCCGCTGGACGCCATATTCTCGCCCAAGACCGTCGCTTTGATTGGCGCCACGGAATCGCCCAACAGCGTCGGGCGAACCGTGCTGGTGAACCTGCAGCGGGGCCAGTTCGCCGGCGCGATTTACCCGGTCAACCCAAAACGCGACACGGTGCTGGGCGTCAAGGCCTTTCCCAGCATCCTCGCCGTGCCGGGCAAGGTGGACCTGGCGGTGATCGTGACGCCGCCGGCGACGGTTCCGGGAATCATCCACGACTGCGCGCAGGTGGGTGTGCGCGGCGCCATCATCATCTCGGCCGGCTTCAAGGAAACCGGGGCGGCGGGCCTGGAGTTGGAGCGCCAGATTGTCGCCGAGGCCCG
>JBEKAN010000259.1:0-6957 GCA_050015895.1 Verrucomicrobiota bacterium | reverse complement strand
AAGTAGAGGTTGTCGGTTTGCCTGGAGGGGGTGGACGGGGCGGTGGGGAGGGACCTATGGTTGGAATTAGGAGGATTGAGCGGGAATGAGGGGGATTTAGGGGGATTGGCCGCGAGAAGGCGCACAAGGCACAAAACATGGCAGGGCGGCTTGGCGCATCCGCCTTCGCCAAGGCCAAGGCGCGACAAGCTGGCATTCGACTGGGCATTCTTCCCGCTCTCATGGTAGGAACCGTATCATACTTGCGAACATTTGTCAAGTCATTTAGAGAACTATTTGCCGCAAAGAACCGCGGCGGGGCCAGGCGCAATCAAACCGGGAAGGACAGGGCGGGAAAGAAGGCAGGGGAATGATTGTCAGGGGAATGGTTTAATTCGGAAGGCTAAAGGCTAAATGGAACTCGTCCCGGCATAGAGGGCATTCAGGAGCGATGCAGGAATCAGGCAGTTGATTTAGCCGCAAAGGAACTCAAGGAACACAAGAGAGGCTTTGGCTTGGTCCCAAACGCGGGGCGGGCGGAATTTAACCGCAGAACACGCGAAACACGCGGAAGCTTTGGCTTGGTCCCAAATGCGGGCGGGCGGAATAGGGCAGGGGAATGGTTGTCAGGGGAATCGGGGCTTTCGCTTTGTTCCAAATTCGAGCGGACAGGGTTTTGACAGGATTTACGGGATTTACAGGATGGAGATGAACACGCGCATCACACTGATTTGTGGTTAAAAGCCAGAGTCCTTTTGCGGTCCTTGTGTTCTTTTGCGGCAATTTCGGGGAAGGTGGACTTGGTGGACTTGGTGGACGGTGTGGACTTGGTGGACTCAATGGACTTCGGGTTTGCTCCCGTGCTCTCGGTCGGCGTGGTTCGCGGTAAAACTGTTCAGGAACCGGGCGGCGGCGGACGGGCGGCTTTACGGCTTCAGCTTCAATTTTTCGGCGGCGGCGAGGTTGCGCTGGTTGGAGTCGAACGTCAGGAATTCTCGCGCGCCCAGGTGCAACGCGGTCGCCACGTGCAGAATGTCCAGACTGCGATAGCCGCCAGCAATGGTGTGGCGTTTGGAAAGGGTCTCGGCCAGCAGATGCACCTCCGGCCAGTCGGCGGACGTCATCACCAGCGCGCCGGTGTTCAGGTCGCTGTGCAGATCGGCCAGCGCGCGGTCGCAATCGGACTGGGGGTGGCCTTTGGTTTTGTCCCGCCCATGAAGCCAGACTTGAAAACGCAGGCTTTGGCGAAATTCGTAAAGAAGCAGGCCGGAGAGGTGCAAGGCTTCCGGGAGCGCTTTGAAATACGCCGCGGCCTCAGGGGAATTGTGCTGCCGCCGGTAAAGGGCGCAGAGAAAGGAGGTGTCCGGGAAGGCAATCATCCTTCCTGGTCCTCCCATTCCGCCGCGCGCATGGCGGCGACTTCGCTGGCGGAGAAGACGCGGTTGCCCCACCTCTTTTTCAACCGCGCCATGATGTCGGGCTTGACGAGCCTGGGCGGATGGACGGACCCGGGCGGCACCAGGCGGGCGAACAACTTCCCCGACTTGGTGATCTCCACCGGCTCCCCTTCGGCGATCCACGCGGCGACGCGCGGGAAGCGGTTTCGCAAATCTCGGACAGTGGCGGTTTTCATCGTGATACAAATATGTATCACCGGTCCAGAATTGTCAACGCTTTCTGATTACGTCGGCGGCTACAGGGCGCATCTTGCCACTACCACCATTGGACGGACCGAGCCAATCCCGGGGAAATGTCACGGCTCGCAGACAGAACAAATTGCGGAAGCGCACCAACGGTGCGAAGAGTCTCGCCCTACCGCGAGGGAATTGGCAAACCCCACGGTGGTGGTTGCAAGATGCGCCCGTTATTGGGGCTTTGGTCAAAACCGGCTGGACAAAGGGGGAGGGAGGGACATAATGCGGGCATGTCGCTGACACCATCAACCATGTTGCCCCTGGGCACGGCCGCGCCGGATTTCCGGCTGCCGGACGTGAGCGGGAAGACCGTCTCGCTGGCGGATTTGAGCGCCGCGCCTGCCCTGGTGGTTATGTTCATCTGCAATCACTGCCCTTACGTCAAACATATCCGCGCCGGCCTGGCCCAGTTCGGACGCGACGCCCAGAAGCGCGGCGCGGCGGTCGTCGCCATCAACGCCAACGACGTGGAGCATTACGCCGAGGACAGCCCGGAGAAAATGAGGGTCGAGGCGCAAAGCGCGGGGTACAGCTTCCCCTATCTCTTCGACGAGTCGCAGGCTGTGGCCAAGGCCTACCGCGCGGCCTGCACGCCGGACATTTTTCTATTCGACAAGAACCGCCGGCTGGTCTATCGGGGCCAATTCGACGAGAGCCGTCCGGGCAAGAGCATCCCGGTGACAGGCAAGGACCTGCGGGCGGCGCTGGACGCGGTGTTGGCGGGGAAACCCGTTCCGGGCAGCCAGATACCCAGCATGGGCTGCAACATCAAATGGAAGCCGGGGAACGAGCCGGAGTATTTCGGGTGAGTCGCAACGGGGGCTTGAACCGCCCGCGAAAAGGGTGTAGAGAATGCGCGCCAAATGAAATTGAACAAAAAACCGCCCGAGGTGCATTTGAAGGCCTGGGGCCGGGAAGAGTGGATTTACAACGGGCCGGAATACTGCGGCAAGATATTGTATTTCAACAAAGGCGCGAAGTTCTCGTGCCATTTCCACATCGCCAAGAAAGAGAGCTGGTATGTGCAGTGCGGCGTGTTTGATCTGACACTGATTGACACCGAGAAGGCCGAGAAATACCAGATGACATTGCGCAAGGGGGATTGCATAGACATTGAGAGAGGCGCGCCGCATCAATTGACCTGCATCGAGGAGGGCCACATTTTCGAGGTTTCCCAACCCCACGCCGAGTCGGACAGCTACCGGATAGAAAAGGGAGATTCGCAGAACGCCCCGCGGCCTCCGGGGCGCTGAGGGCCGCGACCGCCGGGCCGGCATCGCAGGTTGGACATTTGAATGCCCGCGACTGAGCAAATTCGCAAGAAGGTTGGGGAACTCCCGCACAAGCCGGGTGTGTACCTGATGAAGGACCGTTTTGGGACGGTCATCTACGTGGGCAAGGCGCGCGATTTGCGCAAGCGCGTGAGCACCTATTTCCATCCTTCCCGCCGCATGGGCTGGGACCTGAAGTTCAACGCGCTGGTGGACGCGGTGCATGATCTGGACACTTACACCGTGCGCAGCGAACCGGAGGCGCTGCTGCTGGAGGGCAAACTGATCAAGGAATATCACCCGCGCTACAACATCAGTTTCCGCGACGACAAACGTTTTCTGCTCATCAAAATCGTCCTCAACGACCCGATTCCCCGCTTCGTGCTCACGCGTCTGCGGCAGGACGACGGGGCGCGCTATTTCGGGCCGTTCGCGCATTCGGCCTCGGCGCGGCACACGCTGACGCTGGCGCGGCGCAAATTCAATCTGCGCGGATGCCGGCCGCTGACGCCGGGGGCGGAGGACTACAAGCACTGCCTGTACGGCCATCTTAAATACTGCACCGCCCCCTGCATCGGCAATGTGAGCCGCGAGGAATACCGGCGCCAGGTCATTGCCGCCTGCGATTTCCTGGCGGGCCAGAGTGAGGAAATGGAGCGCGAGTTGGAGGGGCAGATGAAAAAGGCGGCCGCCGCGGAGGATTTTGAGAAGGCCGCGCAGTTCCGCGACGCGCTGGAGGACCTGCGGCTGACGGTGCAAAAGACGAAGAAGTTTCCGCGCCTGCCCTACAATCTTCCGTCCGCCATCGAACCGCAGCGCGACCTTGCCGAGCTGGCGGAAGTCCTCGGGCTGCCGGCCCCGCTGGCGCGAATCGAGGGCTTTGACATCTCCAACATCAGCGGCACTTTCGCCGTGGCCTCCCTGATCAGCTTCCAGCACGGCAAACCGGACCGCTCGAACTACCGGCGCTACCGGATCAAAACGGTGGCGGGCCAGGACGATTTCGCGTGCATGGCGGAGGCGGTGAGGCGGCGCTACGCGCGGCTGCAGGCCGAGGGCGGGGCCCTGCCGGGCCTGGTGGTCGTGGACGGGGGCAAAGGGCAGCTCAACGCGGCGCTGGGCGAGCTTGCGAAATTAGGTTTGACGCAAATTCCGGTCATCGGACTGGCCAAGGAGTTTGAGGAGATTCACCGCCCCGGCCAAAGCGAGCCGGTCCGCCTGGGGCCGGACTCGGGCGCGCTGAAACTGCTGCAGCGGGTGCGGGACGAGTCGCATCGCTTCGCCAACACGTACAACGCGCAACTGCGGCTGAGGCGGATATCGGAGAGTATCCTGGACGAGTTTCCGGGCATCGGCGGGCGGCGCAAGGCGGCGCTGCTGAAGAAATTCGGCTCGGTGCAGCGGCTGCGGCTGGCGAGCGTGGAGCAGATTGCGACCGTGAGCGGATTTGGGGCCGGGAGCGCGGCGGCGCTGAAGAAATTTCTGGAGAGGAGATCGCCGTCGTGATTACCCGTTTTTGCCGCAGCACACTTTGTATTTGCGGCCGCTGCCGCAGGGGCAGGGGTCGTTGCGGCCGACTTTGGGGCCGGTGCGGACGGGCTTGGCCTTGGCTTGGGCCTGGGCCTTGGCGACGGCGTCGGTGGCCTCGGTGACCATGTCGCTGGGATTTTTGGCGCCGGCGGAGGTGGTGGTGGTGCCGGAGCCAAAGGAGCTGACTTCCTGGTGGGTGGTTTTGCCGGGAATCCTGCGAATGAAGGCGTCGCGGGCCAGGAGGCTGGAGGCGCTGCGGAAAATGTTGTGGCAGATTTCGGATTTGATGTTGGACATCAGCTCCTCAAAGACCTTGAAGGCCTCGGCCTGGTATTCGACCAGCGGGTCGCGCTGGCCGTAGGCGCGCAAACCGATGCTCTCGCGCAGGCTGTCCATGCCGTAGAGATGCTCCTGCCAGAGTTTGTCCACGGCGTAGAGGATGGTGTAGCGCTCGACGGATTTGAGGGCGTTGGGATCCTCACAACTGACCTTCAACTCGTAAACGTCCTTGGCGGCCTTGCAGATGAAGCGGCAGACGGCAAACTGGGCGGGGCTGAGGCCGGCGAAGGCGGAGCCTTCCAGCGGCGGCTCGACGCCGGACTTGGCGGCTTTGACGATTTCCTCCTCCGGCATTCGGACGGGGAAATTGAGGTTGACCCAGTCGGCCAGGGGCCGGGCCTGCCAGTCCTCCGGCGCGGCGTTGTCCGGGGTCAGCTCGTGGACTTTGTAGATGATGACCTCCTCCATGATGTCCATGAGGCGGTCGCGGACGTCGCCGGAGTTGATGACCTCGTCGCGGAAGCCGTAGATGACTTCGCGCTGCTTGTTCATCACGTCGTCGTATTCGAGAGTGCGTTTGCGCATCTGGAAATGGTGCTGCTCGACGCGCTTTTGCGCGGAGCCGATGGACATGTCGAGGACGCCGTGCTCCAGCTCCTGCCCCTCCTCCAGGCCGACGCGCTCCATGATCTTGACGATCTTGTCGGAGCCGAAGAGGCGCATGAGGTCGTCCTCCAGGGAGATGAAGAAGTGGGAGGAGCCCGGGTCGCCCTGGCGGGCGCAACGACCGCGCAACTGGCGGTCAATGCGGCGGGCCTCGTGGCGCTCGGTGCCCATGACGTGGAGGCCGCCCAGGCCGGCGACGCCCTCGCCCAGCTTGATGTCGGTGCCGCGGCCGGCCATGTTGGTGGCGATGGTGACAGCGCCACGCTGGCCGGCGCGGGCGACGATTTCGGCCTCCTGCTGGTGGTATTTGGCGTTGAGGACGGAATGGATGATGCCGGCCTTTTTCAACATTCGGGAGACCTGCTCGCTGGTTTCGACGGAGACGGTGCCGACGAGGATGGGGCGGCCGAGGTTGTGGACGGAGGTGATTTCCTTGAGGACGGCGTTGAATTTTTCGCGTTTGGTCTTATAGACCGAATCGTTGGCGTCCTTGCGGGCGACGGGTTTGTTGGTGGGGATGACCAGGACGCCGAGTTTGTAGATGTCCAGGAACTCGCCGGCCTCGGTCTCGGCGGTGACGGTCATGCCGGCGAGTTTTTTGTAGAGGCGGAAATAATTTTGAATGGTGATGGTGGCCAGGGTCTGCGTCTCGCGCTCGACTTCGACGCCTTCCTTGGCTTCGACGGCCTGGTGGAGACCGTCGCTCCAGCGGCGGCCATACATGGGGCGGCCGGTGTGCTCGTCCACGATGACGACCTTGCCGTTTTCGACGACGTAATGGACGTCGAGCTGGTAGAGGCTGTAGGCCTTGAGGAGCTGGGAAATGGTGTGGATGATGGCGGCCTTGGTTTCGAATTCGGTCTGGACCTGGGTCTTTAGCTCCAGGCGCTTGTGGGGATCGGTTTCCGGGCCGGAGTCAATCTCATGGAATTTGACGGTCAGGTCCGGCAGGACGAAGGCGTCGGGGTCCTGGGGCCGGAGGAAGTTGCGGCCTTTCTCGGTCAGGTCGGCGTCGTGGCTTTTCTCGTCCATGGCGAAGAGGAGTTCCTCCTTTTCGGCGTAGAGGGCCTTTTTGGTTTGATCGGAGTGAAGCTGCAATTCGGCCTGGTTCATCAGGCGCTGGTTCTCGGTGTTCTCCAGCAGCTTGAGCAATTCGGCGGAGCGGGGGCAGCCGCATTTGACGCGGAAGAGCAACATGCCGATTTGGGAGTCCAGGGCGGCGGGGTTTTCCGGGTTGGAGCCGTCGGCCGGGTGGTATTTTTTGAGCAGTTCCCCGGCCTCGGAGAGGAAGCGGGAGCAGAGTTTTTCCTGGGCGCGCACCAGACCTTCCACGACGGTCTTGAACTGGTCGTATTTGTTGTCCATCACCAGGACGGAGGGGCCGCTGATGATGAGCGGGGTGCGGGCCTCGTCAATGAGGATGGAGTCCACCTCGTCCACGATGGCGAAGTAATGGCCGCGCTGGACCTGGTCCTCGCGGCGGGTGGCCATGCCGTTGTCGCGCAGGTAATCGAACCCGAATTCGGAGTTGGTGCCGT
>JBEKAN010000258.1:0-6969 GCA_050015895.1 Verrucomicrobiota bacterium | reverse complement strand
GCATGTTTCGAGGAATTTCCGCAGATTCCGCTGGCCGGTCCAATCCCATGCGCCCTCGACCTCCTCATGGTGAATCCAAAAAATGTAGCTCGCCACAACGCTGACTCCGCCCGCCTTCATTTTGAGCAGTTCGTCGCGCCATTCTGAGTCCGGGCATCGCGCATAATGAAACTCACCCGAAATGAGCAACCAGGGCTGGCCGTCACGCAGCAAACTGCGACTGTCCAACGTCAGGGTATGGCCGCCGGGCGCGGTGGCCGTGCCCATGTGAAAACCACCCGTCTGGGCGGCCGGGGGGCGGGCCGATGCGTCGAGGGTGAGTATCTCGGCGGCGGGCGCGGAAATCGGCCCGGCCGCGGATGGAGCGCCGGGCGCGTTGGTGTCGGCGGCGAAAGTCCCCAGCAGCGGAGAGCTTATGCCCGCGCCGGCAAGCAGGGCGGATTTATTGATGAACTGGCGACGGGTCAAGTGGTTTTTCATGGGATGAGGTTAAGTGTGTTTCTGGGGGGAGACGTCAAAATAGTTTTAGGGTGTTGGGGCGGATTTCACTGTCGCGCCGCGCCAGCGCGTGGGCGATCCGGCGCGCAGGACAAAGGCTGGCTGCTCGTCCGCGATCTTGATGCGGCCGTCGGCCTGGAAATCCACGCGCATCAGTCCCGGTTTCTCGCGCCACGGGGACTGGTCGTCGTTGCCGAAGCAGGTGCAATACCAGAAGCCGTCCGGGCCTTGGAAATAATTCCCGCCGCCGCCGCACGGCACGGCTTCTTGCCAGTTCTTATACGGGCCAAAAATGTTGGTGGACATGGCCGCCACGCTGCTGTAGCGGCCCTGGTAGAAGCCCGCGCCGCCGAGATAATAAATCCCGTTGTGTTTGAAAAGCGACGCGCCCTCCTGCGCGATGCTGTCGCGCGTCCAGCTTCCGTCCGCCGGTTTTTCAAATTGAATGTTGCGCGCCGGGCCGTCGAAACCGCTCATGTCCGGCAGCATTTTCCGAAGCGTGCCCGCGCCGCCGCTGGTGAAATAAACCGAGCCGTCGTCGTCCTCGAACAGCGTGGCGTCAATTCCGCCGCCAATGCGCGTGCCGCCGGCCAGCGCGTAAACATAGGGACCCTCCGGTTTGCCGGTGCTGCTCTTGAGAATGCCCGTCCCGCCGCCCGTGCCGCCGGACACGCAATAGGCAAAATAGTAATTGCCCCGCACGTAATGAATTTCCGGCGCCCAGACGTAGCGCGCGCTTTTTTCCCAGGTGGCGTCCTTCGCGAAGCTCCACACCAGTCCCACGTAGTCCCATTTCAGCAGATCTTTGGAGCGCCAAAGCTCGATGCCGGAGGTCACATCCCAAATGTTGTCGCCGGAGGAGCCGGTCATGTAATAGAAGCCGTCCCCGCCCTTGTTGATGATCGTGTCGCGCAAGTGCAATTCCCATATGGGACGCAAGGGCGGGATGATGCCGTTGCTCACGGCGGTGCCGCGGGCGCGGTCGCCGAGGTCGAGCCAGCCGGGTTTGGCGGGATCGTCCCCGCGATACATCGTCCCCTCGCGGCCTGTGCGGTAGCCGCCATAACCGTCGCCCACGACGGGGTGGCCGGGACCGGAGATGCCGGAGAAAACTTCCGGATGAGTCGTGTGTATCGGCGTCACATGCAGCGGGGCCGTGTTGGTCTGCGCCAGACAATTCGTCCCGGCCAGGGGCGCCAGCAACAGCGAATACAGAGTGAGTGTGAGAGATTTCATCGCAAGGGGGTTCAAGGTGTGGGAGAAAGTTGGATTTCCTTCTGGTTGCGGGAGACACCGACGGAGAGGGTTTGCCGGGCCGCCAGGTCCGGGGACTGCCGAAGCAGGGCGGCGACATCCGCGATTCTCGCGCCGTTGACAGTAACAATGACATCATTCTTCCGCAGACCCATTCTTGCCAGCGCGGAACTTTCGGGAATTTCCAACACGAGCACGCCCGTCACACCAGGCAGACCGAACGCGGACATCTCGCCCTCGTCGGCAATGTTGTCAACGCTCGCGCCCAGCCAGTCTCTTGGCGTGGTGTCCCGGACGGCCGGCGCGCTTGCCGCGGTCTTCAGAACCGGCAGCGCCGGCGTCCGGGCGATGGCTTTCAATTCCGGCTTTTGCACACAGCGGAATATCTCCCGCTCGCTGCGCAAAAACAGCGCCAAAAACTGCTGCTGCGCGGCGCTCGTGTCGCCAACTTTGCCCCGCGGGCCTGGCGGTGGGCTTGAATGCGTCATCTGTTCTACCATTACTTCCGCCCAAAATGGAAATTTGGACAGAAAAAACAATCGAAGGAACCGAAGACTTTCGCCCGCCACCTCAGGAATATCAGAATTTTCCTCGACATTCCTCCAGATGGGACCCAAACAACACCCGGAATGCCAAACCTCAAATCCCTCTTTCTCAATGCGGCCCTCCTTCCAGTTGTTTTGTGGTTTTCTTCCGCCCGCGCCGCCGTGATGGTGTCCGGATTGCAGTGCGAATACTTGACCGATCCTCTGGGAATAGATGTCCAAACGCCCCGCTTTTCCTGGAAGCTCTCGGACGCGGATCATGCCCGGGGACAAAAACAAACCGGCTACCGGGTGCTGGTCGCCAGCAGTCCCGGTCTGCTCGAGGAGGGGCGGGCCGACATTTGGGACAGCGGCCAGGTCCTCTCCCCGCAGTCCGCGCTGGTTCCTTTCGCGGGCAAAGATCTGACTTCAGGACAAGATTGCTTTTGGAAAGTCAGGGTTCTTGACAAGGACAAAAAACCCTCCGACTGGAGCTCCCCCGCCCGTTTCTCGATGGGACTGCTTGAGGCGGACGATTGGACCGGGACTTGGATCCGGGATCCGACCGCGCCGAAAGAAAAACACATTTGGTTTCGCAAAACCTTCACGCTCCGGGAAAAGGCATCCTCGGCGTTTGTTTGCGTGGCTTCCGTCGGCTATCACGAACTCTACGTCAACGGCCAAAAGGTGGACGCGCGGGTCTTGGCCCCCTCGCTCACCCGGCTCGACAAGCGCGTGCTCTATGTCACCTATGATCTCACGCGCGCGCTCAAAGCCGGCGACAACTGCATCGCCGTCTGGACCGGTCCGGGCTGGTCCCGCTACAGTTTCTTCAATACCGTGCCTGCGCTCCGGGTTCAACTCTTCGGGAAGACGACCGGCGGCGGCGCGCTCTCGCTCGCGTCGGACTCAAGCTGGCGCTGCCAAACCAGCTCCAGCGAAGATATCGGCGGCTGCCAATATAAGGATCATGGCGGCGAGCAGATGGACGCCCGGAAATACATTCCCGACTGGAACGCGGTCGAATTCGACGACAAGGCGTGGTCGCCCGCGGCGGCGCTCTCCATCCATGCGACTCTCTCGGCCCAAATGGTCGAACCCAGCCGCGTGATCGAAACTCTGCGCGCAAAAAGCATATCCGGAAGCGGGCCGTATAAGCTTGATTTTGGAACGAACTTTTCGGGCTGGATTTCGATCAAAATGAGAAACCAATCCGCCGGGAATGTCGTGACCCTCCAGGTCTCGGACAATCCCGGCACCAATCAAGCGTTTGGGCAGAAAAGCGTTTACATTTGCAATGGAGAGTCGGCTGAATCATTCCAGAACAAGTTCAATTACACCGCCGGGCGATATCTGACGATCAGTGGCTTGAAAAACAAACCCGCGCTGGGCGACATCGAGGGTTATGTGATCGGCACCGATTTGAACCGGGTGGGCCGTTTCTCCTGCTCCAGCGATTTGTTCAACCAAATCTACGAAACCGATCTGTGGACCTACCGGGCCAACACCGTCGAAGGCTACACGTCAGACTGTCCGCATCGCGAAAGACTGGGTTATGGCGAGGAGAATTTCGCCACCGCCTGGGGATGCGGGATTCCCAACTACGACGCCGGCGCGTTTTACACCAAGGTCGTCCGCGACTGGTGCGACGTGCGGCAGGCCGACGGTTGGATCAATCACACCGCCCCGCAGATCAACACGCATTATGGCGGCGCCATGTGGAGCAGCGCGCCGCTCAATATTGGCTGGGAATTCTACAAAAACTACGCGGACAAGCGGATCCTCGCCCAATCTTACGCCACCGACAAGGCCTGGCTTGATTACCTCGCCTCCAATGTGGCGGACGGAATTCTCCAGCCTTACAACAAGACCTATAACCAGGCGGGGGCGGGCAATTTTTTGGGCGATTGGGCCGAACCGCGCACAAAAGCCGATCCGCTGGCGGGAAAGGAGTTTGGCAACACACCCGAAGCCCTTCTTTTCAACAATTGTGATTATGCGCTGGATCTTCGCACTTTCATCCAAATCGCCAAAATACTGGATCTACCCGGGGACGCCGCAGTCTATGGCGGGCGCCTGGAAGACTTGAAATCAAGAGTCCAGGCGCGCTTTTTCAATCCAGATCAGAACACCTACATAGACAGCCGCCAGATTCATCTGGCCTTCCCGATGTTTGCCGGCATCACGCCCGACAATCTGCGGCCCAAGGTCTTCGCCAATTTTGAAAAGGAGATTCTTCAAACACGGCCTTGGCTCGACATGGGCAGCTCCGGATTGCCTGTCCTGTTGAAGTTTTTGATCGAAGATGTCGAACGCAATGACATCCTCTTCGCGCATCTTTCCAAAACCACCGAACCCGGCTACGGCTGCTTCCTCGCCCGGGGTGAAACCGCCTGGCCCGAATACTGGGAGGATGACTGCCCGAGCAGAATCCACACTTGTTATACCGGCATCGCCGCTTGGTTTATCAAAGGTCTGGGGGGAATTCGCGAGGACCCGTCCCAATTTGGCTATCAATCCTTCATCCTCAAGCCCGCGATGCCGGGGAATTTGACTTTTGCCGAAGCCAAGACCGATTCCCTTTACGGCACGATCTCAAGCCGCTGGGAAAAGAAGGGAGCCGCCATCCAGATGAACATCGAGATCCCCGCCAATTCCACCGCCACCGTGTATGTTCCGGCAAATGATGTGACAAATGTGACCGAGAGCGGCCTTCCCGTTCCCGGCGCCATCGGCGTGAGATTTCTTCAAATGGAGGGGAATCGCGCCGTCTTTCAAGTCCAATCCGGCGTCTATCAATTTGTCTCAAAGTGAAAAGCGCGGCATGGACAAGGCGCGCGACAAGGTGGGCTTGCCAGCCCGCCCGTCAGGGCCGATCTGTGGTCACGCATGGGCGATCCGGGACCGATTTCTGACCAACAGAGTCAGAAAGACCCCCGCGCCCGCTGCCAGAATCAAAAGGCACAATCCCATCAACAGCTTGCCCTCCCATCCGAGTATCTCGAAGTCGCGGCCCTGAACATAAGTTGGGCATTGGATCCCTTTTTCCGCCAGCAACGAGAGCGTGGATGGATCCGCGGGCGCGATGAACTTGGACAGATTGCCGTTCTCCCGCAGTTTGATCCAAAGTTGTCCGGTGCCATTCTGAAATTGAAGGACAGAAAACTCCGCGTCTTTGCCTTTTTCCAAAATCAGTTTCCGCGCCTCCTCCGTGGATGCCCGGTCCACTTTCCAATTCGTGTCGGAAAGCCCGAGCGCCAGGAAACCGCCCGCCACGACCATTGCCAGCACGATCGGCCATCTCAAAACCGTTCTTTTCGTGACCTCCGGCCCGGTGGGTTCCCCGGAGCGCGACTTGCGCCGCTGCCAGGCCCAAAGCCCCAGGGCCGCCACCATCGCCACATACAGCACATCGAGGCATCTTCTCATCGCGGCTGTGTGGTTCTCCTTGGAGCCAAACAGCCAGCCCAGCGGCGCCCAGAGCACCAACGGAAGCAACACAAACACAACCAGGCAAACCGAAAGAATCCGCCAAAATCGCGTCACCGATTCACGTTGGCCCCGCGACTGGGCCGCGGCGTCCCGGCCCATCGTGTGGCCCAGCCAGCCGCCCAGGGATACAAACAAACCGATTGGGAGAACAATTTTCAGGAGGGTTTGCAGAACTGCGCCCAACCCTGTCGCCTTTGCCACCGCGCCGCTCTGGGTGGCGGTCGCGCCCGCTGTGGCGGCTTTGGCGCTCGTTGCAAGCACGGGCAGCGCCGCCACCACGCCCAGGGTGAAGGTCCGGGCCGGGATGGTCTCTTTGAGCGCGCCGGCGACAAACGCCAGGAATTCCTCCTGCAACAGCTTCCGTCCTCGGCAGAGCCGCTGTTTGACCGCCTCCTCGCTCAACTCCAGGTCCCGCGCCACCGCCTCGATGGATTGGCCCTCCCGATAGAACAACACCAGCGGTTCCCGATAGACCACCGGGATGCGATCCAGCGAACGCCAGACAATCGCCTGCTCCTCCTCGCGGATCAGGCGCTCCGACGGCAACGGTTCCGGCGACCTCGGCTCATTCGCCTCCTCCAGTGATTGGGCGGCATGGACAGGCTCGCGCCCCTGGCGTCGAAACTCGTTGCTGATGACAAAACGGGTGATGCCGCACAACCAGGGCCGCAACTTGGCCGGCTCCCGCAGTTGCGCCAGTTGTTTCCAGGCCGCGACGAAGGTCTCTTGCGCCAGATCCTCGCTCCGGGTCACGTTCCCGGTGGCGCAGTACGCCAGCGAGGAAATCAAGACTTGGTAGCGTTCGACAATCTGGCGGAAGGCCTCCACGTTTCCATCCAGACTCTCGGCCACCAACTCGGTGTCGTTGAATTCCGCCGCATGCATCGTTTCAGGAGTCATCATATCACCACATAAGCATCCAAAACATCCAAAAGGTGACAAAGAAAACCACGTGCGAGATGATCTGTCGTTGCAAGTCTTTCATTCTCAAGGATATACACCCAAAAGTGGCGTCTCCGCCCGCCCCATCCCAGAGGCCCCCGCCCTCCATCCGCACGCCCGGCCTCAAGAAAATTTGAACATTTTTCCCAAAAATTGTCAAATTTTCCGTTGGCCGGTTAGACTTGCGTTTCCCCGGCCCATCCGGTATTTAGTCCGTTCCATGAAACACCGGTCTGGTCCGTTTTTGGAGATTTGGAAT
>JBEKAN010000257.1:0-7025 GCA_050015895.1 Verrucomicrobiota bacterium | reverse complement strand
GTCAAAATGCGCGAGTTGCTGGGACAAAACGGGCGACTGGCGGAAAAACTTGCGGAGTTGGAACGCCGCTTGACCACTCGGCTGGACGTTCACGAGAAAGCCATCGTCCACATTCTCGATGAAATCAAAAAGCTCATGGAGCCGCTGCCACCTCAACCGGAACCGGCACGCCGCGCAATTGGATTTCATGTTCGCGACGAAATGCAGCGGAAACCAATCGTCCGTCGGTCCGCCGGGAAACAATGAACCACCGCAAATTCGCAAATGTCGCAGCCACCTTCAGAAACCCCGGCCTTTGACCGCCCGCGCATGGAGGCGGACATTGTTTGCGTCGGGTTCGGCCCGGCGACGGCGGGGTTTCTCACCACGCTCTCCAGGCAGCTCGTCCACGCCGACGGCACGGTCGCCGTGGAAAGTGTCGTCGCGCCCGGTCTGCCGCTCCAGGTGCTGTGCTACGAGCGCGCGGACGATATCGGCTTCGGCGTCTCCGGCGTCGTCACGCGGGCGCGGGCGTTGAGGGCGAGTTTTCCCGAAATCGAAAAAGCCGGCATTCCGATGGCGGCGCCGGTCGGCGAGGAAAAGGTTCTTTACCTGCTCGACCCCATTGGCGCGAGCCGGCGTCCGACTATGCTGCGGCTGGCGGATTCGTTGATTCGCGCCGGAAAATTCGCGCTGCCGGTGGAGAACCACGCGCTGAGTCTGCCGTGGACGCCGGCGTTTCTGCACAAGCGCGGCGGCATGGTGCTCTCGATGGGACAGTTTCTGCAATGGGTCGGCGCGCAGTTGCAGAGCACGGGCGCGGTGCAAATCTGGCCCGGCACACCGGTCGCGCAGGCGCTCGTCGAGAATAGAAAAGTGGCCGGCGTCCGCCTGCTTGATCAAGGCGTGAACAAACTTGGCGCGCCCGCCGACGGCTTCACGCCGGGCATGGACATTCGCGCCGCGCTGACCGTGGTGGGCGACGGCCCGGTCGGCCCGGTCGGCCGGCAATTGGACGATCTGTTCGGTTTGCCGGAAAACCACCACACGCGCGACTGGGCGGTGGGGATGAAGTTCGTGGTGGATTTGCCCGAGGACACGCCGCTCAAAGCGGGCACGGTGCTGCACACCTTCGGCTATCCGGAGCCTGAGATTTTCGGATTTCTCTACGCGCATCCCGACCGCGCCGCCTCACTGGGCATCTTCGTGCCCTCTTGGTTCGACAGCCCGGTGCGATCGGCCTACCGCTATCTTCAGCATTGGATGACGCACCCGTATCTCTGGCGTTTTCTCAAGGGCGGCAAACTGCGGTCGTGGGGCGCGAAGACGCTCGGCGAGTCCGGCCGACGCGGCGAACCGCATCTGGCCGGCGACGGCTACGCGCGCATCGGCGAGGGCAGCGGCAGCACCAACATCCTCACTGGTTCGGGCGTGGACGAGGCCTGGGCCGGCGGCGCGCAATTGGCCGAGGCCGTGCTCGAACTGCTCAAGGCGAAGAAACCGTTCACGAAGGAAAATCTGGAGGCGACTTACGCGCGGCGCCGCCGCGAAAGCTGGATGGAGCAGGAGGCGCGCGCCGCCGAAAAATCGCGCGACGGTTTTCAACGCGGCACTGTCACCGGCCTGATTGGCATGGCGCTGGCCGGTTTGAGCGGCGGACGGCTCGCCCTGCCGGGCAAACCGCTGCGTCCCTGGGAACGCATCCCCACGCTGGAGGAGTATTTCCGCGGGCGCGTTCCACCGGGCGAGGCGAGGAAGATTCGAGACGACTGTTACGCGCGCGGCGTTTCCGCGCACGCCGCGCTCATGGAGCGCGCGGGCTGGCCGGCGATTGCGTACGACGGCCAGTTGCTGGTCTCGCACCAGGACGCGCTGCTGACGGGCGGGAAAGTGCGGGCGCCGCAAGGCTACGCGGATCATGTCGCGTTTGTGTTTCCGAACGAATGCCAGCGATGCGGCACCAAGCTGTGCGTGGAAGTTTGTTCGGGCCAGGCCATCACGCCGGGCGAAAACGGCGTGCCGGTTTTTGACCGCGAGAAATGCGTCCACTGCGGCGCGTGCCTGTGGAACTGCGCGACCGCCTCGCCGGAGAACCCCGAGCGCGCGGTTGTCGCCTTGCGCGCCGGCGCGGGCGGCCTGCATTCGGCGGAAAATTGAGTCGCAACCGCGCTTGCACCCCAGCCGCCCATGACCCGGGACGAAAAGCCGGCCGATTTACTGCGGCAATGGAGTGCCGGGGAGATCACACCGCTTCAGTACCACACCCGCCGCGCCGAAATCATCGCTGTAGCGTAAGAGCCTAACTCCTAATCAAGGCCCCAACAAAATCGTTCCCGCGCCAGTGCCATCTCCCTCTCCGCCACGCAGTGGGGGAAGGGTCTCGCACCGTTGGTGCGCTTCCGTATCCAGTTCCGTCTGGGTGAGGTGGCACGTGCCGTTTTTCACGGCCCCAACGAAATCGCCCCGGCATTGGTGCTGGTCAGAAAATATCCCCCGCCGTTCGTCTGTCCCTGCAGGACTGCCCCGTAACCCGTCGTCTTGTTTTTGTTGCTGTTGCCGAACGTCACCGTCAACAAACCCGTCTTGTCACTGATCGAGCCGGTCAACGAATCCGCCGAGCCGCCCGGCAATTTCGCCAGCGTGTTGTTGTTGCTCACCGCCACGTCGAAGTTGAGCAAAACACCCGTGTTGGAAATCACCAGCGTTCCGTTGGTCAGTTCAATCACCGGCGTCTTCTTGGCGCGGCTGACCCAAAGTTCGCCCAGCGTGAACACCTCAAAAAGCGGCCTCCCGCAGCGCAATGATCCGCGCCCGCGTCACGCCACGTGAATAAACGTCCATTGAATCAGCTGCGAAGTCACAAGGAAAGGAGGTTTCACAGAGGCTGCGCAAGGTCACGCTAAATGCGGCAACGCCTTAAGGATTCTATCTTTAGCGCTATTGCAATATGGGTGTGTTACTTGAGCATTTTGAAATGATGCGTCCCCTCCATCTTTCTTGTCTGTCCCATGATCGATCGAGACGCTGCTCGTGTGTACAAACCCACCACAGATTGCGCACCTTGGCAGCCCCTCCAAGGCGGCCTTAATGAAGGTCCTTGATTTAACAGCTTGCGAAAAGTCACGGTCAGGGTTTTGCGGCAGCTCAATGTTGGGTTTCGTTAAAAAAGAAAAGTCTTTGCTATGGAAAACTTCATCTATTACCTTAGCAATGGACTTCTCCTCCCCTAGTTTTTCAATACAAACCATGTAAAACTGTTTAATCGCCTGATAACTGGCGGTGGCGCTTCTGAATTTCCGCACAATTTGCTGAATGATATAGTCGTTCTCTGCCAATAGTTCTTCAAAGTTCCGCCGCACACGGATAAATGGAATAAACTGATCGGTCTTTTCAAATTCAAGCATAAGATCCGTCACGGCGTAAAAGGAGGCGGGCTTATGGCGGCCGTTTTCGGTATAAAAATAGATAATCGGATGAAGACCGAGCGATGATTGGTGGCTGCTGTTAATACGCTGGGCAATTTTCCGACAATTATTCAAAAATGCCACCGTAAGTGTTCCCTCAATATCATCCGCATTGACTTTGTCCATTGGATTTACAATGCGAATAAACTCCCAAACGATCGGCAACGCTTGTGCTGAGAATAGCTTTCCAGCTAATGGCAAGTCGAGTGTTTTGATTGGGGTTTTAAACTTTGGACAAAATAGTAGAATATTAACCTCAGAAGCTAAACCTTTTAGCTCGCTTTGAACTTCCGGTTTGAAATCTTTCCAGTAATTGTAACCTTTTCCAGATCGGATTATTGCTCTCGAAGTAAAACCAATCGGCTTGCGCCTGGCTTCGAGAATCTTCTTTTCTGTTGTGTTTATCGGCACACCCTGCTCGTTGATTTTGCGAAACGAAAGTTCGGCGCTCCTAGAATCACCCTCAACCCATTGCAATTGGATGGAAATGGTCCCCAAGGCCTTAGAACGATCGACAATGTCAGGTTTGACCTTATCTGGATGTTTCACCGCAAGCTGGTGATCGCTATAAGAACCAATCCTTTTGCGGATTAAATCTCGGACGGTGGTATCAATCTCTACTTGTTCTTCCGGGATAATTCCTTCATAAAGCGCCTGCGAAATTTTGCCTGCTCCATAGTCATCGTTTATCCATGCCGCAATGGCACTCAGCCTGTGAGAGCCATCAATTACGAATGTCAAATTGCTTTTGCTCTGCCATAAAATGATTGCCGGAATCAAATCACCGTTCACAAAGCTCTCAATCAACCCAAGAATTTTCTGAGGGTCCCATTCACTGGTTTCCCGTTGAAAATCAGGCTTTCGTAACGCGCCAAAAAAGAAAGAATCATAAACAAGGTCATTGACGCCGAGTTTGTCCTTCCTGGTGCCAGGTGGCCTGCTGTCAGCAACGGTTTCATCAAAATCTTCTCTGCGAATCAGTGCATCAAGATTAACACGAGTAGCCATAAACTTTTTAGTGAATTAGAAAAGAGGCCCGCTCATCGGCGCACCTCCGGGACTGGCCCATTGAAACCAATTTCGGCACCGCCGTCAACCCAATTCTGCTAGGCAAATGTTGCCGGTTTGCGCAGAAATTTGAAATTAGGACAGTACCCATTTCATATTTTCTGGGATGGGTAAGAAAAGGCGTCGCTTTCATTCCATATCAAGTGCAACATCCTGGACTGCAATGTGTTATGTGGAATAACCCAATCCGATCAATCTCGCCAGACATTGCATCCAGCCCCAAATCGCCCAAGGATTATTTTCAACCGCCAAATCAGCGAACCACGCGAACGCTTTCTGGTGAAAGGACCGAATAGTCTGCGTATTCCGCGTATTCCGCAGTTCCCTCAGTTTCATAGACTGGCGGGATGATCTTTCATCCTGTAAATCCTGTTCATCCTGTCCTCCCCACAGCGCCAAACCGGGGGGCGGGGTGTATTATGTTTCTGCCCCGGATATTTCTGCCATCCTCTTCGTTTCCGGGCGAGGGCGGGGTCACCCATCGCTTCGTCCTATATCAATTGCAAGTGCCCGTACCGCAACTTGTTATGTCGGAATTGCGGGATCGGCGGAATCAGTCCAACTGCAACTCCTCGTTAACCTGCGCCCACGGGATGCGGGTTTTGCCGTCGTTGGCGCGTTTGGCGCGCTCAATCGTCCGGGCGTCCTCGATGTCTTCCACAGTCCCGCTCATCCGCCGCGGCAAGGCCTTGGCCTGCGTGAGTTGCTTGTTGAGTTGCGTCCAGTTGCCCGGCGGCTTGGCGGCTGTCGAAATGGCGTTACTCATAAATCTCTTTTTCATAGTGCATTTGCTCGCCAGAGATTGAGATGATTGAACATCAGGTTGAGCTTGAGCGCAAGCGGGGTTTTCCCTGCATGGCGCAGTTGTCGCGTGGCTGTCACAAGTAGGTTTGCCCGATTTCAGGCGCAACCGATTGCGCTGCAACGTGTTATGTGCGCGGGGCCGGGGCCTGCGCCGTCATTTGCAACGTAAAATTTTCAAAACGAAGGCGATGGCAGAAAAATTGGGACAGAAAGATGAGGGTCCATTCCCCGCTTCGCTCCAAACAAGGGGGAGGCGGGGTGTATTATGTTTCTGCCCCGGATATTTCTGCCACCTTTTTCGCGGTCACATTGGTCAAACAAACGCTTGTTCCATTCCACGCAAAAGCTTGCGCTGCAATGGGTTATGTGGGACAAGCCAATCTGATCAATCTCGCCAGACGTTGCATCGAGACGCAAATCGCCCAAGGATTTTTTTAACCGCGAAATAAGCGAACCACGCGAACGCTTTCTGGTGAAAGGCCCGCATATTCCGCGTATTCCGCGTATTCCGCGTATTCCGCGGTTCCCTCGGTTTTGTTCATCGAAGGCGATGGCAGAAAAATGGGGACAGAAAGATGAGGGGTCCATTCCCCGCTTCGATCCAAACAAGGGGGAGGCGGGGTGTATTATGTTTCTGCCCTGGATATTTCTGCCGCCCTCTTCGTTTCGGGGCGAGGGGTCACCCGTCGCTTCGTCTTATATCAACTGCAAGTGCCTGTACCGCAATGTGTTATATGGAATGCGCCAGAGTCCACATCATCGCAAAACATTTTCTTAGGCCGGGACAACCCTTGACCCCAAAGCCCTTTCGCGTTACAATGCCTTCCAAGATGAACCTGGAAGACCGCTCTGATCCACCGATTGCCTTGGGTTGGCTCCGGGGCGCGCAGTGCTCTTCCCCCATCACCCAATTTGGAGGTTTTCAATGAGAAGATTGTCGTGGAAATTGTGTCTGATCACGAGCTTTTGTTCCCTGGCCCTCCTTGGCAACGCGGCACCCGTCCTTGCCGCCGCCGACGATCCCGCCGGCACAGACGCGCGCCTGCAGCTATTGGAGCAGCGCATCAACGAAATCGCCCAGCGCCAGCAGCAGGGCATGCGCGGCCTCAACGCCGCCCCGGGCGCCCGCGGCCCGATGGGGCGCGGATTCGGCGCTCAAATCCAAGGCCAGCCCCCCATGCCCCAGCCTGCTCCTGCGAACATCGCCCCATCCGTGCCGGCGGCGGTGCCGCATCCTCTTCTGGAGGCCAGACTCCATAAACTTGGCAACCTGGTGCGGTTGATCCTCCTGGTGTGCGTCCTCTGCAACATCCTTCTGGCCGTATGGATTTACACCGACATTCGCAAACGCGGCGAAGGCTCAGGCATCTTTATTGCCCTCGCGCTCGTGGCGGGGGTCCCGGCGGCGATCATCTACTCCCTGGTGCGGATCGGCGACAAAGCCTCCGCTCCACCGAAGTAACTGGATCGCCAACCCAGATATTTCACCTCAACCCGCCGCGTGGGGGCGCGCGGCCTTCAGGAGGGCGAGGCAAGGGGGGCCTCCAGGGTTTTGAGTCGTCAACCCGGCAGGACCCCCGTAAACATTGGCGCTCGAACCTCTTTCATCCGCCCCTCCGCATTTTCTTCCAGATGTGCCTTGACAATTCCTTCGCTATGTGATACCCCTGTAAGCAGCATGACGTTGGGAGGTGGTAAAAGTCAGCAGCA
>JBEKAN010000256.1:0-7035 GCA_050015895.1 Verrucomicrobiota bacterium | reverse complement strand
GTACACAGGGCCGGGCACCAACTTCGCAAGCCTCATCCAGTATGCGTGCGGATACACCACCAACTACCAGACGGAGGGGCAGCCGGATTTGGCGGTGCCCGCGACCAACGGGGTCCGATATTTCATCGCGGTGGACGGCTACAACGGGGCCGTCGGCACGGCGCAATTGCTGGTGGGATTGGGGGCGGCGCCCTCGCTGACCCTCTGGCCCGCCAACCAGGGTGCGTCACCGGGGGGCGGCGCGACCTTCAGCGCGGACGCCCAGGGGAGCACCAACCTCTACTATCAATGGCAGTTAAACGGGCGCAACGTGGCCGGGGCGACCAACACCTTCTACACCGCGACCAACGCCGGCATCTACACCGTCGTGGTCAGCAACGTGGTGGGGGTGGTCACCAGCCCGGCGGCGGCGCTGACCCTGATCCCGGGATTCCCGACGCTGGTGCTCTCCCCGACCGACCAGACGGTGTCACCGGGGAACAGCGCGACCTTCACCGTGGAGGCCACCGGCAGCAACACCCTCTACTATCAATGGCAGTTGAACGGGGGGAATCTGCCGGGGGCGACCAACAACTCCTACACCACCGCCAACGCCGGAAGCTACACCGTCGTGGTCAGCAACCTCTTGGGCGTGGTCACCAGCGCGCCCCCGGCGGTGCTGACCGTGCAGCAAGCGGGGCCGGACATCACCCAGCAGCCCGCCAGCCTCACGAATGACCTGGGCAAGAGAGCCGAATTCTCCGTCCGGGCCTCGGCCCCCGGGGACAACAACAAGAACGACCACTTGCACTACCAGTGGTACTTTGACAACGCCCCGATCAAAGGGCAGACCAGCTCCAACCTGGTGATCGCGGCGGTGAAATGGACCAACAGCGGG
Organism: Verrucomicrobiota bacterium; assembly: GCA_050015895.1. Classification (GTDB taxonomy): domain Bacteria; phylum Verrucomicrobiota; class Verrucomicrobiia; order Limisphaerales; family Palsa-1400; genus JBEKOF01. The sequence continues at coordinate 6,158 of JBEKAN010000256.1, read as the reverse complement.
GCATACTATGTGGTTGTCAGCAACAGCACCGGGGCGACTCCCAGCGCGGTGGCGACCCTGACGGTCGTGGACAACACCCCGCCCACGGTGGCCTTCACCAAGCCCGCCGCCAACAACTTTGTCACCCTGACCAACCCGCTGACCGTGAGCGGGACAGCCTCCGACAGGGTGGAGGTGACGAATGTTCAAGTCAAAGTCGGCACCAATGAATTCCTCCCGGCCGTGGGAAGCAACAAGTGGTCCTATAGCGCGGATCTGGTCCCCGGCACCAACATCATCACGGCGCAGAGCGTGAACATCTCGGGCGTCACCAACACCACCCTCGAGCAGCGGAAAGTCATCTACAAAGTCGGCTGGCACCTGACTTTGCTGACCAACGGCACGGGCAGAATCACCAGCAGCGACGGCGCGACCAAAACCAACAATGTGCTGGTCATCGGCGACCTCTACAAAGTCACCGCCTCGCCCATCTCCAGGAGCGGCTACCTGTTCAGCAACTGGGTCAGCGGAACCAATCTGGAGGCGCTGACCAACGCCGCCAGCACCCCGGCCTACAGCTTCCTCATGTCCACCAACCTGATCCTTCAGGCCAACTTTGTCACCAACCCCTTCCCGGCGGCGGCGGGCGCCTACAGCGGCCTCTTCTACCCGACCAACGGCCTCAGCGAAGCCAGTTCCGGCTTCGACCGCTCCTACCCGACCAACGACGTGACCGAGGCCAATTCCGGCTTCATCCGCGCCACCATTCTCAGCAACAGCACTGGGGCCTACAGCGCGGTCCTCATGCTCAACGGTGAGACCAAGAGCATCAGCGGCGTCTTCGATCTCAACGGCCAGGCCCACACCAACTTCACTGGCGTCGGAAAGACCAAGGTGGGCGTCCAATTGAACCTGGCCCTCTACCCGCCCGGCGACCAGATGACCGGCACGGTGAGCAACGCGGCGGCGGGATGGAATTCGACGATCCAAGCCGACCGCGCGGCCTTCAACTCCAAAACCGACCCGGCGACCAACTACGCCGGGCGCTACACCCTGTTCCTGCCCCCTTCAACCAACGCGCCTACCGATGCTCCCGACGGCTACGGCTTCGCCGCCATCAGCAACAGCCTGGGCGGAAACTCCACCTTGTTTGTCACGCTGGCCGGCGGCGCGACCCCCTTCACCTGGTCCGTGCCGATTGCCCAGGATGGCAGCGTCCCGCTCTACCAGTCCCTTTACTCGGGCAAAGGCAGTTTGCTGGGGTGGATCCTCTTCACCAACGAGCCGCCGAACACCCTCTCCACCAACAGTTGGGTCAATTGGATCAAGACACCCGAGCCCAGGACCCTCTATCCGCTGGGCTTCACCAACCTCCTGACCAACCTCCAGTCCTCCCCCTACACCAACGCCGCGGGAGTGCGCCTGTTGAACCTCACCAACGCCACCCTCACCCTGAGCAGCGGCAACCTGGCCGAGCCGCTGACCTACGCGGTGACCCTTACCTCAAGCAACACCCTGGTCAGCGACCCGACCAACCATCTGCTCATAAAGGTCAACCCCAAAGACGGCGTGCTGACCGTCACCTTCCGTCCAGACCCGGCCAAAGCGGCCACCAAAGCGGCCACCGGGGCGGTCCAGCAGGACCAGACCAACGCCCTGGGAACCTTCTCCGGCGCCACCGAAAGCGGCACCCTCATTCTCAAATGAAGTTCGGGCAATTCCATCCCGGCAAAAAATCCGCGCTTGACCTCCTTGCCGGGACAGGCTAGTCTTGCCCCATGCTGATGAACGCGCCACAAGCCGATGTTGTTTCTCTCGTTGTCGTCGTGACCGACGGCCGCGCCGCCGGGCTTTGTCGCGCTTGAGGCAGATTTCGACAAAAACCCACGGCTGGCAACGGTCGTGGGTTTTTTATTCGCCGCCGCCGCCAGCCAATATATGAAAATATGAGCACGAAAATCGCCACCGCAAAAAAGCCCGCCGCGACAAAAACTTCCCCGCGCCCCGAACTCGGCCAAGTCATGTTCGGCAGCGACATCCTGGTCCGCGCCCTGGAACGGGAGGGGGTGGAGTGCATTTTCGCCTATCCAGGCGGCGCGAGCATGGAAATCCACCAAGCCCTGACCCGCTCGACCATCCGCACCGTTTTGCCCCGCCATGAGCAGGGCGGCGCTTTCGCCGCCGGCGGCTACGGACGCGCCACGGGCCGTCCCGGCGTCTGCATGGCCACCAGCGGGCCGGGCGCGACCAACCTCGTCACCGGCATCGCCGACGCTTACATGGATTCGGTCCCGCTGGTCGCCATCACCGGCCAGGTGCCCCAGGCCATGATCGGCAAAGGCGCCTTCCAGGAAACCGACATCTTCGGCATGACCCTCCCGGCGGTCAAACACAGCTATCTCATCACCAACGTCAACGACATCCCGCGGATCGTCAAAGAGGCCTTCTACATCGCTCGCACCGGCCGGCCCGGCCCGGTGGTCATTGATTTCCCCAAAAACTTGCAGCAGGCCAAAACCCAGCCCGTCTGGCCCGCCCAAGTCCATCTGCGCGGGTATGATCCCGACAAGAGAGCCGACGACCTGGCGCTCAACGAAATCATCGGCCTCATCGAAAAGGCCGAGCGTCCCGTGCTTTATTGCGGCGGCGGCATCATCACCGCCAACGCCTCGCCCGAGCTGCTCCATTTCGCCGAGGCGGCGCAAATTCCCGTCACCACCACCATCATGGGCTGCGGCGCCTTCCCGGAGACCCACGAGCTTTCCCTGCGCTGGCTGGGCATGCACGGCGCCGCCTTCGCCAATTGGGCCGTCAGCGGCGAGTTCGCTCCCCGCAAAAGCCCCGACCAGCCGATGGTCGGGGTCAGGCCCGGTGCCGATTTGCTCCTGGCCTTCGGCGTCCGCTTCGACGACCGGGTCACCGGCAAGGTGGACGAATTCTGCAAGACCGGAACCATCGTCCACATTGACATTGACCAGTCCGAGCACCAGAAGAACCGGAAAGTCCACCTCGCCGTCGAGAGCGACATCAAGTACGCTCTGGGGCGGCTCAACGACATGATCCGCAAACGCCCAATCAAGAAGAATTTCTCCGCCTGGCGCGCCCAGATCGCCGAGTGGAAGGGCCGCGCCCCCTTCCGCTACGGCATGACCGAGGAACTCATCCGCTCCGAGCACATGCGCGACCATTTGCAGGGGCGCGAATGCGAGGTCATCCTTCCCCAGATGGCCATCGAGGCGCTCTACCGCCAGACCCGGGGCGAGGCCATCATCACCACCGGCGTCGGACAGCATCAGATGTGGGCCGGCCAGTACTACAAATTCACCTCCCCGCGCCAGTTCCTGACCAGCGCCGGACTGGGCGCGATGGGGTTCGGCTATCCGGCCGCCCTCGGCGCCAAAGTCGCCCGCCCGGACAAGCAGGTCATAGACATTGACGGGGACGGCTCCTTCCTGATGAACGTGCAGGAGCTGGCCACCGCGCACATTGAAAAAATCGCCGCCAAGGCCATGATCCTCAACAACCAGCACCTGGGCATGGTGATGCAATGGGAGGACAGTTTCTACCAGGGCAACCGCGGCCACACCTACCTGGGCGATCCGGCGCGCCGCCGCCAGATCTACCCCGATTACGTCACCATGGCCCGCGGCTTCAACGTCCCCTCCGAGCGCGTCATGTACAAAAAAGACCTCCAGGCCGCCATCCAGCGGATGCTCGACTCCGACCAGCCCTACCTGCTGGACGTGATCTGTCCCTACACCGAACACGTCATCCCCTTCATCCCCGCCAACCGCACCGTGGCGGACATGGTTTATTGAATGAACCGCGCCGCCCCAACCGTCCAGCTCCTGCTCGCCGCCCTCCTGCTGGGCGCGGTGCGGGTCGCGCCGGCCGCGCAAATCCAATTCGATCTGGGCCGGTTCCCCGGCGGCGGGCTTCCCCCGGGCTTTGCCAGCCTGGTCTCGGGCGTCGGCAAACCGGGCGATTGGAAGATTATGGATGAAATCATCCCGTCCGTGCGGCCGGTCCCGCTGCCCGGCGCCCTCAGCCCCACCGCCAAACACTCCGTGCTCGCCCAATCCTCCCAGGACGCCACCGAGGGCCATTTCCCCATACTCCTCTACACCAATGAAACCCTCTTGAATTTCACCCTCACCACCCGCCTCAAGATCCTCAGCGGCTCCGTCGCCCCCGAGGCGGGCGTCGTCTTTCGCGCCCAGGATCAAAGCAATTTCTACGTCCTCCGCGCCAGCACCCGCGGCGACCAGAACATCGCCGGCAGCCTCCTCTGGTACCGCGTCGTGGACGGCGTCCGCCACGAGACCCAGGGCAAAGGCGTCCTGGTCCCCATTCCGCCGGACACCTGGCAGGAACTGCGCCTGGAATGCCTCGGAAGCGGCTTCCGCGCTTTCTGGAATGGAAAGCAGATGATCCCTCCCGTTCTGGCCGGAGCGCCCACCAACGACGCCCAACTGCCGCGCCTCAACGACAGCACCTTTGCCACCGGCAAGTTTGGCTTCTGGACCGCCGCGGACACGGTCGCCTATTTTGCCGACACGCGCATTGATTACACGCCGCGCGTGCCTTTGATCCAGACCGCCGTCGCCGAAGTGATGAAAAAAAACTCGCGGTTGCTGGGCCTGAAAGTCTTTGAATTCCGGGATTCCCCCGCCCCCGTTCTTGTCGCCGACGGCAAGGAGCAGGGCCTGGGCGCGCCGGGGGGCAAGACCGAGGAGGATGTCATCCGCAACGGCGCCATCATGTATCTCAAGCTCCCGGACTCCGTCGAGCTGACCCTTCCCTTGCGCGACCGCAACGGAGACATCATCGCCGCCCTCAGAACCACCCTGCCCGCTTTTCGCGGGGAGACCACGGAGACCGCGGTCGCCCGCGCGACGGCTGTCAAGAAAGCCGTGGAGGAGCAACTCAACACCTTGCAGGACATCAATGAGTGAGCAACTCGGTGATTTTGGCGGCGATTCCGGCGGGATTCCTCATCAGTGATTCGCCCACCAGCACCGCGTCCGCCCCGGCTTGCCGCGCGCGCTCCACATCGGCCCGGCTCTCAATCCCGCTTTCCGCCACCAGCACCCGGTCCGCCCGCCAGGCCGCCGGGATTTTGGCCGCCAGCCGCCGCGTCAGCGTGCGGTCCACTTGGAACGTGTCCAGGTTGCGATGGTTGACTCCAATCAGATTTGCCCCCACGCCCAGCGCTCGGTCCATCTCCGCCTCGTCGTGGACTTCCACCAGTGCCGCCAATCCGGCCCCGGACGCCAGCGCGTGAAACCGTTTCAGCCCGGCGTCGCTCAGTATGCGCGCGATCAGCAGCACCGCGTCCGCTCCCGCCTCGATGGACTCCAGGATTTGGCGCTCGTCTATGATGAAATCCTTGCGCAGCAGCGGCAATTGAACCGCCGCCCGGATTTGCCTCAAGTGATCCAGCGATCCCTGGAAAAATTTCTCGTCCGTCAATACCGATATGCAGCTCGCCCCGGCCGCCTCGTACGCCAGCGCGATCCGCGCCGGATCAAAATCGCGGCGGATGACGCCCGCCGAGGGCGACGCCTTCTTGACTTCGGCGATCAGGGCCGTCGCGCCGCGCCGGGGGCGGCGGAGCGCGCCGAAAAAATCCCGCCGCCCTCCGCGCCTTTCCATCGCGGCGGACAGAACCTCCGCGGTGATGCTGGCCGCCGGCAGCCGGGCCGCCTCGATCCGCTTTTGGGCCGTAATGGTGTCAAGTATGTTCAATCCGCCTCCTCCTTCACCCCCGCCATTCGTTTGGACGGGCCGCCGGCGCGCAGCCAGGCGTTGACGAACATGTCCAAATCCCCGTCCATCACCGCCTGGACATTGCTGGTCTCCGCGCCGGTGCGCAAATCCTTGACCATCCGGTAGGGCTGGAAGACATAGCTGCGGATTTGGTGGCCCCAGCCGATGGCCCCTTTCTCCCCGTAGAAACGCTCCATCTCCGCCTTCTGCTCGTCCAGCCGTTTGGCGTAAATCTTGGAGATGAGCATCCGCATCGCCGTCGCGCGGTTCTGATGCTGCGACCGCTGGCTTTGCGAGGCGGCGATCAGCCCGGTCGGCAGGTGGGTGATCCGAACCGCCGTCTCCACTTTGTTCACATTCTGCCCCCCTTTGCCCCCGGACCGGTATGTGTCCACCTGCAATTCCGCCGC
>JBEKAN010000255.1:0-7053 GCA_050015895.1 Verrucomicrobiota bacterium | reverse complement strand
TCCGCGAGGGGCTGGTCTGCGTGCTCAGCGTCAAGCTCCCCAACCCGCGTTTCGAGTCCCAGACCAAGGTCAAGCTGGTCAACACAGAAATTGAGGGCCTGGTCTCCTCCATTGTCTATGAGGGCCTGATGAGCTTCTTCGACGCCACCCCCGCGGTGGCGCGGCGCGTGATTGACAAGAGCCTGATGGCCGCCCGCGCGCGCGAGGCCGCCCGCAAGGCCCGCGACACCGTGCGCAAAAGCGCCCTCTCCGGCGGCGGCCTGCCCGGAAAACTGGCCGACTGCTCGGACCGCGACCCGGCCAACACGGAGCTTTACATCGTGGAGGGCGATTCGGCCGGCGGCTCGGCCAAGCAGGGGCGGGACCGCCGCTACCAGGCCATTTTGCCCATCCGCGGCAAGCTCATCAATGTGGAAAAGGCGCGGCTGGACAAGGTGCTGCAGAACACGGAAATCCGCACCATGATCACGGCCATCGGCACGGGCATCGGCGACGGGGAGGGGGAGGGGGCCTTCGACCTGGAGAAATTGCGCTACCACAAGATCATCATCATGACGGACGCGGACGTGGACGGCTCGCACATCCGCACTTTACTGTTGACATTCTTCTACCGGCAGATGACCCAACTGGTCAAGCGCGGGTTTGTTTACATCGCCCAGCCGCCCCTCTACCAGGTCACGCGCAAGAAGCGGGTGGAATACGTGGACGACGACGCGCAGTTGAACAAAATCCTCATCCAGCTCGGCACCGAGGACGTGCGCCTGCGCGACCTGACGACCTCGCGGGAGCTTTCGGAGAAGCAACTGGCGGAGATTCTCGAACTCCTGGCCTCGCTGGACAAATACGTGCGGTCCCTGCGGCGGCACGGCGGGGATTTTGGCGACTATGTCGAGCGCCGCAACGCCCGCACCCACGAATTGCCGCGGCACCTGGTCAAAGTCCGCAACGGCAACGACGAGTCGGTGCATTACTTCCACACCGAGGAGGAGCTGGCCGAATTCGGCTCCGCCAATCCGGACTTGAAATTGTTCGGCGCGGAGACCGACACGGCAATTTTGGAGAAAAGCGACAAGCCGCGCGTCACCCGGCGCGCCACTCACGTCGAGTTGCACGAGAGCAAGGCGGTGATGGATTTGCTGGGCAATCTGGCCCGCAAGGGGCTGAATGTGGACCATTATTCGGCGCAGGACAGGCCGCTTTTTGAGTTGATCGAAGGGGAGGGCGAGCGCCAGACCGCCAAGCCGCTCTTTTCCATCGCCGAAATCCTGGCGGGGGTCATGGAGGCGGGAAAACGCGGCATCCAGATCAAGCGATTCAAGGGGCTGGGCGAAATGAACGCCAAGGAGTTGTATGGCACCACCATGGACCCGGTCAACCGAAAGCTCCTGCGCATTGACATGACCGACGTGGTCGAGGCCGAGGAGATGTTCACCAAGTTGATGGGCGACGAGGTCGAGCCGCGCCGCCAATTTATCGAGGACAACGCCCTCAACGCCCGCAACCTCGATATTTGATTTTTTCCCATGCCCGGCGAAATCCCACAGAACGAAGGCAAAGAGCCAGGGAAAGAGCAGCTCCCGGTGGGCACCACCCCGCTTTTCGCCGCCAACGAGAGAATCCAGAAGATCAACGTCGCCGACGAGATCAAGAACTCCTTCCTGGATTACTCCATGTCGGTCATCATTTCCCGCGCCCTGCCGGACGCGCGGGACGGATTGAAGCCGTCCCAGCGCCGCATCCTCTTCGCCATGCACGACCTTTCGCTTTTCCCCAACCGCCAGCACCGCAAGTGCGCCAAGATCTGCGGCGACACCAGCGGCAATTACCACCCCCACGGCGAGGCGGTGATTTATCCCACCCTCGTCCACATGGCCCAGCCCTGGGCGATGAGAGAACCGCTGGTGGACGGCCAGGGCAATTTCGGCTCGGTCGAGGGCGATCCTCCCGCCGCCATGCGCTACACCGAAGCCCGCATGACCCACCTCGGCGCGGCCCTCATGCTTGACATGGACAAGGACACAGTGGATTTGGTCCCCAACTATGACGAGACGCTGAAGGAGCCGACCGTCTTCCCGGCGGCCTTTCCCAACCTGCTGGTCAATGGCGGCACCGGCATCGCCGTCGGCATGGCCACCAACATGGCGCCGCACAACCTGGGCGAGGTGGTGGACGGCGTTTGCGCCCAGATAGACAAGCCGGACATCTCCGTCGAAGAGCTGATGAAGTTCATCAAAGGGCCGGACTTCCCCACCGGCTGCATGGTTTGCGGAGTGGAGCCGATCAAGGAGTATTTCGCCACCGGCAGGGGCAGCCTCAAGGTGCGCGGCAAGGTGGGCGTCGAACAGTTGAAGGGCGGGCGCGAGCAGATCATCGTGACCGAAATCCCCTTCAATGTGAACCGCGCCGTGCTGGTCGAGCGCATCGCCGAGCTGGTCAACGAGAAGGTCATCACCGACATCACGGCCGTGCGGGACGAGTCCGACGAGAACACGCGGGTGGTCATTGAGTTGAAGCGCGACGCCATCGCCAAGGTGGTCATCTCCAACCTTTTCAAGCACACCGCGCTGGAGACCACATTCAGCGTCAATTCCCTGGCCATTGACCACGGCAGGCCCAAAATCCTCAATCTCAAGGAGATCATCAATTGCTATATCGAGCACCGCCGCGAGGTGGTGATCCGCCGCGCCCGTTTTGAGCTGCGCAAGGCCGAGGACCGCGCCGAAACGCTGGAGGGCTACCTCACCGCCCTGGCCAACCTGGACGAATTCATCCGCATCATCCGCCAGTCCACCAACCGCGAGGAGGCGCGCATCAAACTGCTCGCCTTCGACTTCACCCGCGCCCAGGTCGAGCGGTTCGGCGTTCTCATCCGCAACGAAAGCCGCCTGGTCAGCGGCCGCTACTCCTTGAGCGAGGCCCAGGTCGCCGCGATTTTGGAACTGCGCCTCTACCAGTTGACCGGCCTGGAAATTGACAAGGTCAAGGCCGAATACGCCCAAATCCTCGAACGCATCAAGGATCTCCTCGACATCCTCGCCAGGGAATCCCGCGTCTTTGCCATCATCAAGGACGAGCTGCGCGAGATCAAAGCCAAACACGCCACCCCGCGCCTCACCGAGTTGGTCCCCGACGAGGGCGAGATCGCCATCGAGGACCTCATCGCCAACGAAGGGGTCATCATCACCATCACCCACACCGGCCTGATCAAGCGCACCAACGTCAGCTCCTATCGCGCCCAGCGCCGCGGCGGCAAGGGCGTCATCGGCATGGCCACCCGCGAGACTTCGGCGGCGCCGGGCGAGGACCAGGATTTTGTCGAGCACCTCTTCACCGCCAGCACGCACGATTACCTGATGTTCTTCACCAATTCCGGCCGCGTCTATGTGGAGCGCGTCCATGAGATTCCCGACATGGGCCGCGCCGCCAAGGGCCGCAGCATCGCCAATCTCCTGGAACTCAAGGCCGAGGAAAAAATCGCCGCCCTCATCCGCGTCCCCGCCAAAACCGGCCCGAACAAGGAGGACCAGACCTGGACCCAGCCCAACTTCATCTTCTTCGCCACCGCGCAAGGGACCGTCAAGAAGACCGCCCTCGATGAGTTCTCCAACGTCCATCGCGGCGGCATCATCGCCATCGGCATCGAGCCGGGCGACACGCTCATTGACGTCAAACTGACCTCCGGCCGCGACGAAGTGGTCATGATCACCCTCGAAGGCCAGAGCATCCGCTTTTCCGAGGAGGATGTCCGCTCCATGGGCCGTCCCGCCACGGGCGTCCGCGGCATCACCCTGGAAAAAACCGACGCCGTGGTCGCCCTGGCCGTGGTGGTGACCGACGCCATGCTGCTGGTCGCCAGCGAGAACGGCATCGGCAAACGCACCGATTTCGCCGAGTACCGGCGCCAATCCCGCGCTGGCAAGGGCATCATCACCATGAAAACGACCGACAAGACCGGCAGTGTCGTGGGGGCGCTGACTGTCAAGAATGACGACGAGATCATGCTCATCACCGTCGGCGGCCAGATGGTGCGCACCCGCGTCAACGACATTCGCGAAACGGGTCGCAACACCCAGGGCGTCAAGCTCATTGAGTTGGACGGCCCCGACAAACTCAAAGCCATCGCCCCCGTCATCAGCGAGGAAAAAGAGGACGCCTCCGAACCGGCCCCCGCCTAGCATTTTCAATTCGCAAATTCCGCGCAACCCGGCTATCCTTTCATTCGCGATGTACACCGATTTCCAGAAATGGATCAGCACGCTCTCGTTCAGCTACTTCGACCTGGTCGTCCTCGTCTGGCTGGCGGTCGGGCTTTTCCGCGGCCGCAAGCAGGGCATGTCCCAGGAGCTTCTGCCCATGCTCAAATGGCTGGCCATTGTGGGTTTGGCCGGTTCTTTTTACCGCCCGGTCAGCGCCTTCATCCGGCAAAACATCCCGGACGCGTTCACTCCGCTCTGGGCCAACCGGGCGGGCTGGCTCCTGATCGCGGTGGGGGTTCTGCTGGTTTTTGCCTGGTTGAAGAAGATGTTTGGCGAAAAACTGCTCGGCAGCGACTTGTTCGGCGGCGCCGAGTATTATCTGGGGATGCTGGGCGGCATGGTGCGCTTCGCCTGCATGCTGGTCGCCGCGCTGGCCCTGATGAACTCCCGCATTGTGAGCAAGGAGGAACTGGCGCAGACCGAGGCCATGCAGAAAAAGAACTTGGAGGATATTCGTCTCCCCACCTACGGCACCATCCAGCAGGCCGTCCTCTTCCACTCCTTCACCGGAACCCAGGTGAAGGGCCATTTGTCCTTCGTCCTCATCGCCCCCGTCCCGCCCGACCAGGTGAAAAGACCCGAGACCCCCGCGCAAAAGACGGGGGACATCATCAATCAAGTCATCGGAGCGACCAACAAATAGACGCGCCGCCGCCGGCCCTGGGTGTGATGATTTCCCCCGCCACAGTCGAACAAGTCCGCGCCGCCAGTGACATCGTGGATGTCATCGGCGGCTACATCCCGCTCAAACGCGCCGGCGCCAACTTCGTCGCCCTCTGCCCATTCCACAAGGAAAAATCCCCCAGCTTCAACGTCAGCCCCCACCGCCAGTTCTTTCATTGCTTCGGCTGCCACAAGGGCGGCGACGTTTTCACCTTCGTCCGCGAATATGAGAACATTGATTTCGTGGACGCCGTCCGCCGCCTGGCCGAGCGGGCGCGCATCCCCATCGAAACCGACGGCCCCTCCGCCCGGCCCGAGGCGCGCCATATCAAGGACCAACTCCTGCTCATTCACGAGCAAATCACCCAGCGCTGGCAGGCCGCCCTGGCCAACGACGCCTCCGGCCAGATCGCCCGCGATTACCTGGCCAAACGCGGCGTCCCGGCCGAGGCCGTCCAGCTCTTCCGCCTCGGCTACGCGCCCGACGCCTGGGATGACACCGTCAACTGGGCTAAAAGCAAACATTTCGAGCCGGCCGTGGTCGAGCAGTCCGGCCTGATTCTGCGCAAGGAGGGCGCCGATCACTATTACGACCGCTTTCGCGGCCGCCTCATTTTCCCAATCTGCGACGAACAGGGGCGCGTCATCGGCTTCAGCGGCCGGGTGCTGAGCGGCGACGAGAAAACGGCCAAATACGTCAATTCCCCGGAAAGCCCCGTCTTCACCAAGGGCAAAGTCATGTTCGGCCTGGACAAATCCAAGCGCGCCATCCTGGACGCCCGCTGCGCCGTCGTCTGCGAGGGCCAGCTTGACCTGATCGCCTGCTTCATGGCGGGCGTCAAGAATATCGTCGCCCCGCAGGGCACCGCCCTGACCAGCGACCACGCCCGCGTCCTCAAACGCCACGCCGACGAGGTGGTCCTCTGCTTTGACTCCGACAACGCCGGCCAGAACGCCGCCGTGCGGTCGCTCGACAGCCTGCTGGCCGCGGGCCTGGCCGTGCGGGTGGCCTCCATTCCCGCGCCGCACGACCCGGACAGTTACATCAAGCAATTTGGCGGGCCGGCCTTCAGCCAGATCGTCCAGAACGCCCAGGGGTTCTTCGATTACTATTTGGACCGCTTGTGCGCCGCCAACGAACTTTCCGGCGACCGCGGGCGCCGCGCCGTTGTCCAAGCCATGTCCGAAGCCGTTCACAAAACCGGCAGCGCCGTGTTGCAGGACACTTACGCGCAAAAGACCGCCTTGCGCCTGGGCGTCCCCGCCGCCGCCGTGCGGGATGAATTCAAAAAAATTTCCCGCGCACCGTTGCCCGGCGACGAGGAGCGCCCCGAAGCCGCCGCGCCGGACATTTCCCGCCCCTCGCGCCAGGAATCCGGGTTTCTCCGCCTTCTGCTTGAAAACGACGCCCTGGTGGAATGGGTCGCCGCGCATCTGGATTTGGAATGGATCGCCCATCCGGCCGCGCGCGACATCGCCGCCTGGCGGCTGCGCATGGAAGAAAACAAGTCGTGGCCCGGACTGGCGGCGTGGCTTTCGGAGACGGACAACGCGCTGTGGCGCAACTTGATCACCGAAACTCTGGTTGACAAGCGGCCCCTGCCCAACCCGGAAAGCGAGATGAAAGGCTCCCCCACCCGCGCGGGCGCGGTCAAAAACCTGCGCGACAGCCACATTGACCGGCAACTGGCGGCGCTCAACCAGCGCCTGGAATCCCCGGACTTGAACGACGCCGGGACGCTCGACCTTCTGCGGGAAAAGAGCCGCTTGAACCAACTCAAGCAACAACCGCTGGCCCCCAGGAACGTCCCCGCTTCATGACCTTTCTCCCCATTGTGGGTCGCGAGTTGCGCGTGGCGGCGCGGGGCAGAAGCACCTACTACATCCGCATGGCGACAGCTTCGATCGCCGTGTTGATCGGCGGGATGTTTCTCCTGTTCGATCTGGTGACATCCTCGCTGGGCGGCGGCTTCTCCACCACCGACGTGATGTTTTACACGTTGTCCTGGTATCTCTTTCTGGTCTGTCTGCTGGCGGGCGTCTTCCTGGCGGCCGACAGCCTGAGCGTGGAGCGCCGCGAGGGCACGCTCGGATTTCTATTTTTGACTGACTTGAAGGGCTACGACATCGTGCT
>JBEKAN010000254.1:0-7067 GCA_050015895.1 Verrucomicrobiota bacterium | reverse complement strand
CGGAGCGCGAGTTCAAAATGTAAGTCTAGGCCGGATTGGGGGAAGTTCAAGGGGCAAGCGCTTTTTTTCCGCCGATTTTCCGCTTGCCTTCCGCCCGGCTCCTCTTGCAATTTTGCCTTCCGACCGTTACATTGCACAACAGACAGGCAAAAAAACTATGCCCTCATTCAGCTATGTTGCCCGGGATTCGGTGACGGGGCGGGAGATCCGCAGTTCCGTCGAGGCCTCCACCGAGGCCAGCGCCGTCGCCGCCCTGTTGAACCGCAATCTCCTGGTCGTTTCCATCAATGAAAAGCTCGGCAAAAAGGGCAAGACCGCCGGCGGCAAAGTCGCTCTCGCCGATCTGGTCATCTTCACCCGCCAACTGGCCACCATGATTGACGCCGGCCTGGCCATGGTCCAATCCCTCCAGGCTCTGGCCGACCAGACGGACGACAAAGTCATGCGCGACGTCATCAAAGACGTGACGGCGCGGGTGGAGGGGGGCGACAGCTTTTCGGAGGCCCTGCAAAAACATCCCAAGGTTTTCAACCGCCTCTACTATTCCATGGTCGGCGCGGGCGAAAAGGGCGGACTGCTGGCCGAAATCCTGGCCCGTCTGGCCACCTACCAGGAAAACACCGCCCGTCTGCGCAAAAAGGTCAAGTCCGCCCTCATGTACCCGGTGGCCGTCACCATCGTGGCCATTGGCATCACCACTTTCCTGCTCGTCAAAGTCGTGCCCGTTTTCGCCGGCATCTTCACCGATTTTGGCGGCAAACTCCCCACCCCCACCCAGTACCTCATCAACCTGAGCAACTTCATGCGGGACCATTTTGTCCTCATCTTTGTCGCCCTGGGCGGATCCGTCGGCGGCTGGTTGTACTATATCCGCACCCCGCCCGGCCGGGCCTATTGGGACGCCAAACGCATCAAGCTGCCCATCTTCGGCGTCATCGCCCATAAAATCTGCCTCGCCCGTTTCACCCGCACCATGTCTTCCCTGGTGCGCAGCGGCGTCCCCATCCTCGAGGTCCTCTCCATCGTCCAAAACACCGTCGGCAACGTCGTCATGGAAAACGCCCTCAAAACCGCCGCCGTGGACATCGAGCGCGGCGAGGGCATCTCCACCGCCCTGAGCAAGCATCCCGTCTTCCCCGTCATGATCATCCGCATGCTCACCGCCGGCGAGCAAACCGGCAAAATTGACTCCATGCTCGAACGCGTGGCCGATTTCCTGGACGAAGAAATCGAAACGACCCTCGACGGCCTGACCTCCCTTATCGAGCCGATTCTGATCGTCTTCCTGGGGGTGGTGGTCGGCGGGATTGTCGTTTGCATGTTCCTCCCCATCTTCAAGCTCAGCGACCTGGTTTCCGGCAGGCATTGACCCCGCGGCCCCGGACCCCGGCTGACCCCATTGCGCTCCACCCCTTTTACATTGGAATCTTTGCAATGCCTCTTGCCCGGCGCGGCGTCTTTGCCTACACTTGACGCATGGCAAAAGTTCTGCTGATTGACGACGAGGTGACCATGTTGCAGATGGTCAGCGAGCTTCTTCGCCGCGAAGGCCACGAAGTCTTTCCTTTCAGCACTTTCAACCTCGCCATCGAGACCCTCGAAGTCGAGCGCCCCGAATTGGTCATCACCGACCTGTATCTGGACAAAACCCGCACCCACGGCCTGGAAATCCTCCAGAAAGCCCGCGCCCTCAATCCCCCCTCCACCGTCATTGTCATCACCGCCTACGCCACCATTGAGACCGCTGTGGAGGCCATGAAAAAGGGCGCCTTTGATTATCTGGAGAAACCCTTCAAAGTGGATGATCTGCGCCTCTGCGTCCGCCGCGCCCTCACTTACAACGACGCCATTTCCGAGAACATTTACCTCCGAAAGCAACTCAAGAAAAAATACCAGTTCAACCAGCTCATCGGCAACTCCCCTCAGATGCAGGACGTCTTCAAGATGATTGAGCGCGTCACCGACACCGACAGCACCATCCTCATCCTCGGCGAGAGCGGCACCGGCAAGGAGCTGGTCGCACGCGCCCTCCATTTCAACAGCCGCCGCCAATTCGCCCCCTTCATCCCCATCAATTGCAGCGCCCTGCCCGAAGCCCTCCTGGAATCCGAACTCTTCGGCCATTGCAAAGGCGCCTTCACCGGCGCCATCAACGACAAAAAGGGGCTTTTCCAGGAGGCCGATGGCGGCACCATCTTCCTGGACGAAATCGGCTCCATGTCCCCCGTCCTCCAAAGCCGCCTCCTGCGCGTCCTCCAGGAGCGCGAAGTCCGCCGCGTGGGCGACAACATCGCCACCAGCGTCAACGTCCGCGTCCTCGCCGCCACCAACGAACCGCTGGAGGAGAAAGTCAAAAAAGGCCAGTTCCGCGAGGACCTCTATTACCGCCTCAACGTCATCCCAGTCAACCTGCCCAGCTTGCGCGAGCGCCGCGAGGATGTCCCCGTCCTGACCGTCCATTTCCTCCGCGCCAAAATCAACCCCCGCACCGGCAGGCTCTTTCAAATCACCCGCAAGGCCCTGGATGTGCTCACCGCTTATGATTGGCCCGGCAACGTGCGCGAATTGGAAAACGCCATCGAACGCGCCTGCGCCTTGTGCGAGGGCGGCACCATCAAGGTCCTCGACCTGCCCCCCGCCGTCCGCCGCTCCGCCCCGGCGGACGACAGCGAGGATCTGGTCGAAATCTCCGAATCTCCGCCCGCCCAGGCCGGTGGCATCCTCGTCAGCCCCGTCAGCCCCCAGGCCAATTCCACCCTTCCTTCCTCCCAGCCCTTGGGGCCGCTCAAAGATTTTCTTCGCGAACAGGAGCTGACCTACGTCAACCGCGCCCTGGCCGTGGCCGGCGGCGACAAGGAGAAGGCCGCCCAACTCCTCAACGTCAGCGTCGCCACCTTGTACCGCAAACTCGCCGGCGACGAAGTCTGACCCCCGTTCCCGCTGTTTTTTTCATTTATTCGGTTGACATTGCCGGGCGGGATGGTAGCATCGCATCATTCAGCAGAGGATCGAGCGTATGCCTGAGAACGGAAATCAGCTCTCGAGTTACAAAATGCTCGCCGTCGTGTTTGGGGTGGCCGGCGCGGTGTGGATCGTTTATGGCTTCCTCAGCCCGCGGTTCATTTTGTACCCCCTCATCGGCGTCGTCAATCTGGTCATCGCCTTCCTTTGCAAGCAAGCCGCCGCATGAAAGGGACTCTCTTATGAATCATCCCAACCCGCCCGACAACCCGCGCGCCTTCACCCTCATCGAACTGCTGGTCGTCATCTCCATCATCTCCATTCTGGCCTCCCTCCTCCTGCCCTCCCTGAGCGTGGCCAAGGAGAAAGCCCGGCGCATCCAGTGCGTGAGCAACCAGCACCAGGCGGGCATGGCCCTGATCATGTGGTCCGATGACAACAGTCAGCGCTACCCCTGGCAAACCGACCCTGGCAGCGGCGGCAGCGAGGGATCTCCCTGCGCTTGGATCCATTTCAACGTCGCTCAGGCCGATATGATGATTCCTCAAGTCCTTTACTGTCCAAGTGATTCCGAACGCTATGCCGCCTGGAATTTCACCGGCACCAACTCCGGCTGCCTGGCTTGGAATGGAAACTACGCCGTCAGCTACTTCGTCGGCCTGGATGCCACGCTCGGCCGCCCCGCCATGCATCTTCTGGGCGACAGGAATGTCACCGGGCTGGAGTCCCAACTCTGTCCCCCCACCCTCACCAGCAACGTCGTCACCTGGCTCATGCCCAGCAATAATCCCGGCTGGGACAGCACCATTCACCGCGGCAGGGGCAACATTGCTCTCGCGGACGGCAGCGTGGCCCAATATGGGGGAGGCGGGCTGCTGGACCATTGCGGAACGGCGGCGACCGACACCCACGCCAATTGCGCGTTGAAACCTCTTCTTTGTCCTCTGGGTTCGACCTGACACCCCTTCTAGGCGCCCATGGCGGGCGCCATCCCAGGCAGGACTCCAACTAGTCAGGGCAGTTCCAAGTTGCGCCCGGCCACGGTTGGGTACATTTCACTTTTATGCGGTCCCCTCTTAATCCTAATCCTAATCTGAATCCTGCCCCACCCCTCAGATTAGGGCTGAAAATGAGGAAAACACCACCCAAAAACGTGCAATGCGCCCGGCTGCGATTCATCGCCCCCTTCCCCGCTTTACATTCCCCCCTCCATTTCCTACCATCCCGCCGGATCAGCGAATACCGACGATTTATGCCATTGACTCATACCAAAGACCTGTTCGCCAAGGCCCTCAAGGGCAAATACGCCCTCGGCGCCTTCAACGTCAACAACATGGAGCTCCTCCAGGCCATTGTCGAGGCCTGCGAGGAGGAAAAAGCCCCCGTCATGCTCCAAATCTCCAAAGGCGCCCGTCAATACGCCAACCCCGTCTATCTCAAAAAACTCATCGAAGCCGCCGTCTCCACCTCCAACATCCCCGTCGCCGTCCACCTGGATCACGGCGACTCCTTTGAGCTTTGCAAGGAGTGCGTGGACGAGGGCTTCACCAGTGTCATGATTGACGGCAGCCACGAGCCTTTCGCCAAAAACGTCGAACTCTGCCGCCGCGTCGTCGAATACGCCCACAAACACAACTGCGTCGTCGAAGGCGAATTGGGCATGCTCGTCGGCGCACAGCACGACGACGCCGACGAGGGCGGGGGGTATTCCAAGGGCGGCGTTTACACCCATCCCGACGAGGCCCTGGCCTTCGTGCGCGAGAGCGGCGTGGATTCCCTGGCCGTCGCCATTGGCAACTCCCACGGCGCCTATAAATTCAAAGGCGAGCAGCACCTGGACCTCGACCGCCTCAAAGCCATCAAGAAAGCCCTCCTGGACAATGGTCTGGGCGATTATCCCCTCGTCCTCCACGGCGCCTCCAGCGTCCCCAAAGACCTCGTCCAGGACATCAACAAATACGGCGGAAAGCTCGGCGAGGACACCGCTGGCGTCCCGGAGGCCGACCTCGAGGAGGCCCGCCGCGTCGGCTGCACGAAAGTCAACATTGACACCGATTTGCGTCTGGCCATGACCGCCGCCATCCGCAAGTGCCTGTGGGAGAACCCCAAGGAATTCGACCCCCGGAAATACCTCGGCCCCGCCCGCGAGCGCGTCAGAGAGTTGGTGCGCCACAAAGTCCGCGAGGTCCTCTGCTGCGCCGGCCACGCCTTCGACTAGGACCCGAATCATCAGCGGCTTTTGGGGGAGCGCGGTCGTCTCGACCGCATCCGTCGGCGTCCCGCCGACCGAATCCACCGTCCGAAACCTCTCCACCTTCTTTCGTAATACCCTATGCCCATCGCCAATGATCCGGCGGATGATACCACCCCGGTTCATTTTCCGTCTAAGAACCAGAGACGTTCGGTTTTATCAAGAGTGGACATCCCGCGAAATGCGGGCGCGTTATGAACAAATTTCAGAAATGGGTTTTTGCTTTGGCCGCCACATTGGCTTTTGGAACGGCCTGCCAAGGACCGGTCTCCCCTGATTCGGGCGCGACGTTGGCGATTTCACAAGCGCCACGGACGATTTCCGGCGCCGTGCGCGACCCCTCCGGCCAGCCGGCGGCGGGCGTCGTCGTGACATTAAATCCTCAGTTGGACGCAAACCATAATCAAGACTTGGAATACGTTGAAGTGACAACGGATACAAACGGGAGATATGAGATATTCCCGCAGGTTCATCGCATCTGGATCCCTCGCGCGCAGTCCGCCATCCCGGAGCCTATAGGCCCCGTCCCCAACTTCATCTTCTCCATCATGGCTCGCGACATCGAGGGAAACTCAGCCTCAACTTTTGAAACCTCCACAAGGGAAACGAACATTGATTTGAACCTGCAACCCGGTATCACCTTGTCAGGCATTGTCGTGGACACAAAGGGAGCGCCGGTGAGCAACGTCTCCTTGGACCTCGGCTATCATTCCTGGCGCGGAGATTATTCGTTCAGGTTGGGGCCTCGCCCGCTCAAGACCGATGCCCAAGGTTCATTTTCCATCCCGGCTCTGCCGCATGGACTGGACTACGAGGTTCTCGACGGAATCTCGGCCCCTGGCTACGGCACTGCCGAAGGAGGACATCTGCAAATCCCGGACACCCAAACCAACCACTACCAGTTCCCCGCTTTCGTGCTCAAGGTGGCCGACCGCCCACTGGCCGGTCAAGTGATTGGATCCGGCGGGAAGCCGGTCGCCGGGGCGGTGGTGGAAGTCGAAGGTCCGGGGCAGCCGAACGAGCCGCCCGCCGCTGTCGTGACGGCGGCCCAACTACAGGCGGCACTTGAGGACCTCGCGTTTCCAAGGCAGCATGCCAGGTTGTTTGGCAGGAAGTTCGCGGAAACCGATGCTGGGGGACACTTTTCCATCCAAGGCTTATGCGGAGGACCGTTGTCCATGACAGTGTCACTTCCCGTCAGCATCAGCGGCAATATCGTGGGGTTCGCCAATCCTAGCGTCGTCGGTGGCCTCTCGTGGAAGCCTATTGGCACGGAATTTCACGCCGATGCCGGCGACACCAATGTCGTCATCAGACTCGGCGCTCATAATTGACTGACGGCGTTTGTTTCTCTTTTGCCCTGCTGTCTGTCATTTTCACTCATTTTCGCGGGGATTTTCCCATATCTGTGTCAATCTGTGTGAATCTGTGGCCCATTCCAGTTTCGGTTGCGGCTGGCCTCGCGGTGTTTTTTGAGCCTTTTCGCGGCCATTTTTTTCCCCTCCCGCGCGCTTCCTGGGCCGTCAGTTCCTGCTCCAAATCGGTCTTCATCCGTGAAATCTGTGAAATCCGTGGTAAAATTCGGCTCTTCCGCGGCTTGAAACTTTTCTTCAGATCACCCTTGACAAAGCCTTCGCTATGTGATACACCTTACCACAGCATGACGTCAGGGAAAACAATCGTCAGAACCGCCCAGGAGGGCAACCCGTCCGGGCCGGCGCGAGTTCAGTTGGGCAAAAAGAGCCACACTCGCCAGCCCCTGCTTCCGTCGCACCGCGCGGCGACGAGAGGGGCTTCGGGGAGCGCATGGCCCCCGCGTGTGCTGGTCGGCGCCCTCGCCGACCAGTCCCTTCGG
>JBEKAN010000253.1:0-7116 GCA_050015895.1 Verrucomicrobiota bacterium | reverse complement strand
GCTTGGCGTTTCAGCCGAGAAAATCGAGACTGCCGTGCGCCGATGGTTCGTGATGAGCATCCTGACCGGGCGTTACAGCGGATCGCCCGAAACGGCTTTTGACTTCGACATCAAACAAATTGCAGGCCGGGGAATTGACGATGTGCTGCGGGACCGTGAAGCTGCCGACCTGTCCGAAGCCTTTTGGTCGGCATCACTGGTTCAGGCGCTCAATACGCCGGTAGCGAGCAACCCGAATTTTCTGGTCTTTCTCGCAGCACAAATCCGGGCTGGAGACAAGGGCTTCCTCTCGAAAGACATTTCCGTTCACGACCTGGTAACGCACAAAGGAGATATTCATCACATCTTCCCGAAGGAATTCCTGAAAAAGAACGGTCTGGGGAAAAGCGATTACAATCAAGTCGCGAATTACGCCTATATGCAGTCGGAAATCAACATCCGCATTGGCAGCAAATCGCCAAAAGAATACCTTGCCGGCGTGAAAGAGCAATGCACCGGCGGGGAATTGAAACTCGGGCGTATTGACTCGATGGCCGACTTACACGCAAATTTTCGAATGAACGCCATTCCTCAATCCCTTTTTGAAATGGAGTTACCGGAATATGAAAAGTTCCTCGCGCAACGACGACTGCTTATAGCGACCAAGATACGCGATTATTATTTCTCGCTGTAACCGCATCGGAGGAATTTGATCAGTGCGCGAACTTTCCTGAACATGATATCCAATATGAATAGTGAAATGTCCAAATTGCTTACCCTTGGTTTAGCGCAAGAGAAACTTTTCAGCTCCCAAGTGTTATGTTTGCCAGAGAACATTTTCGATGCCGCGCCAGGCGAAGGTCTTTTGGAACCATCCGATTCCGTGGATTTCGGCAAGCGCCTCAAGGCTGCTGGGCTAAAGTGCGCGACCGCGTTCGATCTCGGATTGAAGACTTCGATCCTTGAACGCCGAGCAGGCGATAAATGGCTGGCGGTTCTATATGTCAGGGACAAAGTCGCGATTCCGCTGGTGGTTAGCGTCGTCAGTGGCCTTATTGTAGCGGCTGCAGTTCACGCCACGGCCAATTCGGGAGGAAAGACGCCCCAGCCTCAAGTTCACTTGGAGCTATACTTGGAGAGAACCAACGGAGTGAGCCGAATTTCTTATGTGGGTGACGGTGAAACGCTCGTGAATGTTTTGAAAAGCTTAGAAGTAAAGTAAATTAAAGTGACCACTCCTCGCGCAGCAAACGAAGTCATACTCGGCTGGCTCAATGCCCTGGCCAATCAAGATGTTTGCCAAGTTAGGCTTATAGCGGCCAAAGCCGTCGCGGACCTCAAAAGCCATCTCTTGGCAGTGCCTCCCCATTGGTCTGAAACGGAATTGAATCAGGCTTTTATGGCCGCCGTGTTGCTTCGTTCCATCTATGATTGCGCATTTCTTGTGGAAGAAACGATTCGTCCAGGCTGGGTTTCTGACCATGACAAGGTCAGGGCAATCTGGCATCGGTTTTGCGACTGCCGCGAGCGTTTTGGTTTTGCTCAAGGATTCTGCCAAGGTCCATTCGTTGATTATGTTTCGAGGTTTCTGACGGAGACAGAGCGGATCTTCCTGACAAATTTCGGTCCAGGAACGTATTTCAGTCCAACCTTGCTCATTGATGAACTAATTTGCTCAATCTGCACGCGGGATTTGCGCGGTTGTGAACATTTGCCTGGCAAGCTCTACGGCGGAAAACTTTGTCGAGGTGTCGCACGGAAATGCAGGTTTCAGGAGAACGGCAATGTGGGTTCTCTTGTTACTGTCCCCCGCGACCCCCGTTGCCGAATCTGGCCTTGGCAAGCAAACGAAACCGAATCGAATATACTGTTTCTTTCGACCTTCATAATTGACGACTTTATAGAGCGAGACGATTGGCAGGATCGAATGGGATCCTGTCAAGAAGACGTAGAATGGCCTGCAATGCAAACCCATGATGCTGGCGAGGGCCCGCCTTGTGCCGACTTTTGCCGGCCGGGTGAGACGGGGGCCATCGTCTGGCGGGCGGCGAGGGGGAAGGCTGGCGGCTTGCCCGGAGCGGCGGAGGGCGCTCGGGAAAAGCTGAAATTGGGAGATTGGAACAACAAGACGAATTGCGCCATTCGGCGCGGGTAGAAAGCAGAAATAGGAACAACAGCCAGAGGGCGGAGGGCGGAGGGCGGACGGCGGAGGACGGAGGGCGGTCTGAGGGCGGATCAATGGCCGAGATTTTGGGGCGCCCCTACAGGGCTTGGGATTTTATCGGGCGTGGCGACCCAGGCCGTCGGCCTGGGCTGGTATGGGACGCGCCGTTGGCGCTTGCGGGCTGTGTGTTTGCGGGCTGCAGCGTTGCGGGCTGCCCTGCCTTTCCCGTGGTGGGGGCGTCACCGAGTTTCCCGCACCGAGCCGGCCAGCCAGTCGAGGTATCGCCTGGTTCCAGCCTGGACGGGCAGAACCAAAAACTCCGGCGTGTCATAAGGATGCCTTTCCAAAATCAACTTCTCCAGCCCGGCCAGCCGGGGGCGGGTGGTTTTGAAAATGATGAGGACTTCCGGGCCATGCTCGATTTTCCCCCGCCACCAATAGTGGGATTCGAGGCCGGACACCAGACTGGCGCAGGCGGCCAGCCGCGTCTCCAACGCCGCCCGCGCCAGGAGCCGCGCGATTTTCCGGTCCGGCGCTGTGACCAGGACGATGGAGAATTGGGGCGACTTGCGCATGTCAGGGCAAAGTCAAACGAATCAACCCGCCTTGGGCAGTTCGATCAGCTCGATTTCATAGCCCTCGGGGGCGTCAATAAACGCGATGCCGCCGTTGCCGGGGCGGATGTCCGGGCCGTCGGAGTAGCGCAAGCCCAACGACGCCAGATGGCGTCCGAATTCCTCCAGGCTCTCCACCTCGAAAGCCAGGTGCGTCAAATCCGGCTGCACCCGCACCGGGCCGCTTCGAGGATAAGAGCAAATCTCAATCAGCTCCTCGCTTAGCGGTGCTTTGAGGAAAACCAATTCCGAGCCGCGCGAGGATTTGTGCCGGGAGGTCTCGGCCAGGCCCAGCACTTTCTTGTAGAACTGGACGGTCTTCTCCAGGTCGTCCACGCGATAGCGGGTGTGCAGCAACTTTTTCGCAATCATGGGACAATGATACCCGGCGGCCCGCCATGCGCAAACTGGAATCCGAACCCGGTGGTCCCCGGGGGTGTGGGACAAAATTCTTCATGCCTAGAATTTGAAGGGGATGGGAACCCCTCTCTCCGGCTCTCTCCCCGCGCGCGGGGAGAGAGAGAGCGCGCAGACACGACACATATACGTTCCTTGGCCAAATATCGCCCGGCGAAGAATTTCGTCCCGATCCCCCAGATTGGAGTCATTCCGGCCCGACGCGGGGCTTGTGCCGGGGGGCCGGATGAGATAAAGAGTTGTGATGCGACGAATCTGGATGAGCCTGGCACTGGTTGTGGCGGCGCTATTGCAAAGTCGGACGGCTCTCGGACAAATTGATCCGGAGACGCGCAAGCTTTTCCAACTCGGTTACAACCAGCCGCTGACCGGCGCCTCGCCCCTGGCGGGATACGCGTTCTATTTCCTGAACGAGCCCAATTACCCCGCCACCAACATGACGCTGCGCCTGGCCATCGCGCCCGTCTATCTGGACTCCGAACTGGGATTCAAAGGCGCGCTGGGACCGAACACCGATCTGGGACTGGGCCTGGCCGGGGGCGGATTCGCCGACAGCTACTTCGAATTCCAGAACGGGAAATATGTCCGCGCCGACTCGTTCCTCGGCCACAGCGCCGAAGTTTCGGCCTCGGCCTACCACCTTTTCAACCCCGGCGCGCGGATTCCGCTCAACGGCATCCTGCGTGTGCGGGAGCATTATTCGGTGTTTGAAAGCGGCGACGGCACCGGCCCGTCCTTTGTGCTGCCGGAGAATCCGGCCATGACGGCGGTGCGCATGGGGCTGAGATGGGGTGGGCGGGAGCCGGTGATCCAACCGGATCTGGCGATGGAACTTTCGGCGTGGTACGAAGGCCAGTACCGAACGGGCGCCGGCCCGTACGGCAATGACGGGGACCGGACGCTGGAGGAGTTTTCCCATTTGTTCTGGGCGCGCGGCCTCCTCATTTACACGCTGCCGGAATCCAAGCAGAGTGTCAGCCTGAGCCTGTCCGGCGGCGGCAGCGACCATGCGGACCGGTTCAGCGCGTACCGGCTGGGGGGCAACCTGCCGTTAAGCTCGGAGTTTCCGCTGCTGATACCCGGTTACTTTTACGAGGAACTCAGCGCCCGGAGTTTCGTCACATTAAGCGGGGAGTATTTCCTGCCGCTGGACGCCGCCAAGCAATGGAGCCTGATCACCTACGGGGCGGTGGCGGATCTGGATTATTTGCCGGGACTCGCCCAGCCCGGCGATTTGAACTCCGGGGCGGGGGTTGGCCTGGCTTATCGCCCCGCCAGGGGCAGTTGGCAGATCCAGACCAGCTACGGCTACGGCTTCCAGGCCATCCGCAACCACGGGCGGGGCGGGCAGGAGATCGGGGTGCTGGTGCAATTTGATTTGGAGGCCCACAACCGCGCGGCGCCGGCCGCCCCACCGGCCAATCCGAGCGAGTCCCGCGGCTTGATCCACTTTTTGCGGAATTTGTTTTAAGAACCACCCAGACCCGGAGGCGAAAATGAGCAAACTCGAAGCACCCATAAAACAAACCAGTTCGTTCTTCAAGGAATTCAAGGAATTCGCGGCGCGCGGCAACGTGATTGATCTGGCGGTGGGAGTGATCATCGGCGCGGCCTTTGGCAAGGTGGTGGACGCGGTGGTGACCAATATTCTCATGCCGCCGCTGGGGGCGCTGAGCGGAGGGATTGATCTATCCAAACGGTTCATCACCTTCAGCACCACCCAATACGCGACCATAGAAGAGGCCAAAAAGGCCAACGCGCCGGTGATCACCTACGGAGTTTTTCTCGACACGTTGATCAGTTTTGTGCTGGTGGCCTTCGCGGTTTTCCTCATGGTGCGGGTGATCAACAAACTCCACCCCAAGCCGGCGGAGGCGCCCGCCAAGAAGGACTGTCCCTTCTGCTTTTCCAGCATTCCCATCCAGGCCACCCGCTGCCCCAACTGCACTTCCCAGCTTGAGGGGGTCAAATAAATTTCACAACCGCGCCACGAGCAGCTCGCGCTGGTAGGCCAGTTCCTTGGGCAGCTCGGCGTAGAGTTTGAAGGTGAGGTCGTCGTTGGCCAGCGCCTCCCGGCGCCACTCCTCCAAATTGATTTCCTGCGCCTTGGCCAGGTTGTTGGCGTCGAAGCCTTTCATGCCGCCCAGGTCAAAGTCCCGCGGGCCGGGCACCCAGCCCAGCGGGGCCTCGCGGGCGTCGGCGCGGCCGTGGCAGCGGTCCACAATCCATTTGAGCACGCGCATGTTTTCGCTGAAGCCGGGCCAAAGGTATCTGCCCCCCTCGTCGCGCCGGAACCAGTTGACATGAAAAATGCGGGGAGGAATGGAGAGTTTTTTGCGCATGCGCAGCCAGTGCCGGAAATAATGCCCCATGTTGTAGCCGCAGAAGGGGAGCATGGCCATGGGGTCGCGGCGGACCTGGCCCACCGCGCCGGTGGCCGCGGCGGTGGTTTCCGAACTCAAGGTCGCGCCGACGAAAACCCCGTGAATCCAGTTGAAGGCCTGATAGACCAGAGGCATGGTGGTGGTGCGACGGCACCCAAAGATCAACGCGCTGACCGGCACGCCGCCGGGGTCGTTGGCTTCCGGCGCGAAGGCGGGGTTGTTGGTCATCGGCGCGGCGAACCGGCTGTTGGGATGGGCCGCGGGCGTTTTGGATTCCGGCGTCCAGGGCTGGCCCTTCCAATCCGTCAATTGGGGCGGCGGCTCCTTGGTCTTGCCCTCCCACCAGACGTCCAAGTCGGGTGTCAGCGCCACATTGGTGTAAATGGTGTCGTGCGAAATGGTGGCCATGGCGTTGGGGTTGGTCTCCAGGTTGGTTCCGGGGGCGACGCCGAAATAGCCGTTCTCCGGGTTGATGGCGTGGAGGCGGCCGTCGGCGCCGGGCCGCATCCAGGCGATGTCGTCGCCGATGGTGGTGATTTTCCAGCCGGCAAAGTGCGGAGGGGGTACGAGCATGGCGAAGTTGGTTTTGCCGCAGGCGCTGGGAAAGGCCCCGGCGACGTAGGTTTTTTCGCCGGAGGGTGATTGGGCGCAGAGGATGAGCATGTGCTCGGCCAGCCAGCCCTCCTTTTGTGCCAGGTGGGAGCCGATGCGCAGGGCGAGGCATTTCTTGCCCAGCAACACGTTGCCGCCATAGTTGGAGGAGGTGGAAATCACCGCGTTGTCCTGCGGGAAATGGGCGATGTAGCGGTTCTTGGGGTCCAGGTCCAACATGCAATGAAGGCCGCGGTTGAAGTCCCCGCCCGCGCCCAGGTGGTCCAGCGCGACCCGGCCCATGCGCGTGACGATTCTCATGCTCAGCGCCACGTAGATGGAGTCTGTCAACTCGATTCCGACTTTCGATTGGGCGGAGCCGGGGGGTCCCATGAGGTAGGGAACCACGTAGAGGGTGCGCCCGCGCATGGCCCCCGCGCAGAGGGCCTTGAGTTTGGCGTACATTTCGTCGGGCGCCGTCCAATTGTTGGTGGGTCCCGCGTCGTCGGCCGTCTCCGAACAGATGAAAGTGCGGTCCTCGCTGCGCGCGACGTCGGAGGGGTTGGAGCGATGATAATAACAACCCGGCAGTTTTTGCTGGTTGAGCCGGATGAGGACCCCCCGCGCCACCGCCTGGTCGGTCAACAATTTCTTTTCGGCTTCGGAGCCGTCGCACCAGAAAACCTGGTCGGGCTGGCAGAGTTGGGCCGTCTGATCCACCCAGCGGATGACGCCGGGATTGGCGGTGTTGGGTTTTTGTGCGTTCATGCGATGGAAGGTTCCGGGAGTGGACGTTGGGGAGAGGGTGGACGACCAGAGGCCTGGCGGCGGGCCGGCGCCTCCTGCCGCGCGGCGGGCGTCATTTTTTTCCAGGCTTTTGGGACGGCGTTCACCATGTAATTGTGATCCATCTTGCCCGCCTGCGCGGCAAATTCAAACTCCAAATTCAACACCCATTTGAAGTCCT
>JBEKAN010000252.1:0-7131 GCA_050015895.1 Verrucomicrobiota bacterium | reverse complement strand
GGGGCGTCGCACCAGGCGACGACTTACTTCGCGGCGACGTCGGCCATTCCCAGCACGGTGGTCGTCGCCTGCTCGTGCGCGGAGGAGGCGGAGGCGCTGATGCACCAGGCGATCCAGCGCGTGGCGCGCGAGCGGGAGGCGGGGCATGACGGCGAATCGGTCCTCTTTTTTGTCGGGCGCGAGAATTATCCCGTCCGCCTGGCGGACAACGCGGCTTATCACTGGGGCAAGGCGCAGACGCTGGCGGAGGGGGGGGATGTGGTGATCATCGGGTGCGGGCCGTTGCTGGGCAGGGCGATCGAGGCGGGGCGCAAACTTGGGGAGGAGAAGATCCACGCAACGGTGATCGGGAACCCGTTCGTCAACCGCGTGGACGTGGAGACCATCGGCGCGGCGGTGAGGAAGTGTTCGGGGCGGGTCGTCACCATCGAGGACCATCAGTTGATTTGCGGGATGGGGGCGCAGGTGGCGCACGCGCTGGCGCTGGCGGGAGTCCCCCACCGGATGAAGACGCTGGCCATCCGCGGGGAATTCGGGCAGTCGGCCTACAAGGCGGAGGACCTTTACAAGAAGCACGGGCTGACGGCGGGCAAAATCATCGAGGCGGCGCGGGAACTGATGAGTTAGAGCCATGGCGGGAGCATTCCATTCGTTGCAAGGGCAACTGCTGCTGGACGGCGGGAAGCTGCACCGCTCCTTTTTCCACCGGTCGGTGGTGTTGATCTGCCAGCACGACACGCAGGGGGCCTTTGGGCTGGTGCTCAACCGGCCGGGCGGCGCCAAGGCCGGGGAGGCGGTGGTGGCCAATCTGGCGCCGGTGGTCAAGGAGAAGATGCTTTACATTGGCGGCCCGGTGCAGCCCGGCGCGCTGAGCTTTCTGCATTCGGATGTGTTTGTTCCGCACGCCAACGTGATGCCCAATTTGAATCTCGGCCATTCCATCGAGGCGCTGATGGATTTGGGCGAATCCTATTCCTCCACGCTCAAGCTGCGGCTGTTTGCCGGATACGCCGGGTGGTCGCCGGGCCAGTTGGAGCAGGAAATGGCGCGCCAGGACTGGGTGGTCCATCCCGCGACGGTGGAGCTGGTGTTCCCGCCCCACCCGGAGCAGCTCTGGAGGGAAATCCTGCTACAGAAGGAAGGCGCGCTGCGGTGGCTGGCCGACGCGCCCGAAGACCCGTCGTGGAATTGACCGCGCAGGCTCAGGCCAGGGCGGCTTGCTGGAGGGCGAGCAGTTGTTTGATTCCGATTTTTCCCAGCGCGAGCATGGCGGCCAGTTGCTCGTCGGTGTAGGTGGACTCCTCGCCGGTGCCCTGCAACTCGATAAATTCCCCCGCGCCGTTCATCACCAGGTTCAAGTCCACCGCCGCCGCCACATCCTCGTCGTAGGCCAGGTCCAGCAGCGGGTGGGAGCCGACGATCCCCACACTGACCGCGGCGACCGGTTTGAGAAGGGGATTGTCGGCGAACTTGCCGGCGGCGGTGAGTTTGCGCATGGCCAGGGACAGGGCGACATAAATGCCGGTGATGGCCGCGGTGCGGGTGCCGCCGTCGGCCTGGAGAACGTCGCAGTCCAGCCAGAGGGTGCGCGGGCCGATTTTTTCCAGGTCAATGGCGGCGCGCATGGAGCGGCCGATCAGGCGCTGGATTTCCTGGGAGCGCCCGTCAATCCTGCCTTTGGCGATGTCGCGCTGCTTGCGGGCCAGAGTGGAGTAGGGGAGCATGGAATACTCGGCGGTGATCCAGCCGCCGGGAACGTTCTGCTCCTTCATCCAGCGCGGGACCGTTTCCTCCACGGTGACGCCGCAGATCACGCGGGTGTTCCCCCACTCGACCAATGTGGAGCCGGTGGCGTAAGGGGCGATGCCGTTTTGAAACCGGATCGGGCGGAGCTGATCGGCAAGGCGGCCATCCGAACGGGCGGGCGCCGGGGTTGGAAGAACAGTCATGGCGGGAAAGGTAGCGGGCATGGGTCGCGGGGGCAATGGGAATTGGGGGATAGGTTCCAAATCCTAATTTCAATCCTAATCCCACCCTCTGGAGGGCAGGACGGGGATTATGATTGGGATTAAGATTAGGATTAAGATTAGGAACACTCCCCGCTCACGCGCGGGGATGCGCCTGCTCGTAGGCGCGCTTGAGGCGCTCGGTCGTCAGGTGCGTATAGACCTGCGTGGTCACCAAATGGGCGTGGCCCAGCAGCTCCTGGACGCTGCGCAAATCGGCCCCGGCGTCCAGCAGGTGGGTTGCGAAGCTGTGGCGCAATTTGTGCGGCGTCAGTTTCGGGTCCAGCCGGGCGGCGCGCAGATATTTTTTCAGCCGCAACTGCACCGTCCGCGGCGTCAGCGGCGAAATTTTGCGCGGGCGCGCCAGGAACACCGGCATGCCGGCGGCGGGCCTGTAATCCCCCCGGATCTTCCAGTACGCGCGCACGGCCTCCAGCGCCGTGGCGCCGATGGAAACCATGCGCTCCTTTTTTCCCTTGCCCCGCACACGCACCAGTTGGCCGGACCAGTCCACGTCGTCGGCGCGAAGCTGGCACAACTCGCTCACGCGCAGGCCGCACGAGTAAATGACCTCCAAAATGGCCGCGTCGCGAAAATATATTGTCGCGTCCACCTTGTCGTTCGCCTTGGCGTCGCGCTTGAGTTCCCGGGCGGGCGTTTCCAGCAGGTCGTTGAGCTGCGGCACTGTCAAGAAACGCGGGAGCCGTTTTTCCGGGCGGGGAAGGGAGAGTTTGCGGACGGGCGAGACGGCGGCGACCCCGTTGCGGACAAGGAATTTGTAAAACGAGCGCAGCGCGGAAAACCGGAGCTGGACGGCGGCGCGGCTCAGGCGGCCGCGGCCGAGGAAGCGGAGGAAATCCCGAAAATCATCGCGGCGCAGCGCGCCCCAATCCGGCGGCGCCTGGCGCTGGTTTCTGGACCAGCCGGAAAATTCCAGCAGCGTCTGCCGGTAGTTCCTCTCCGTATAGACGGAAGCTCCCCTTTCGTCCGACATATACCGCAGAAATTTCAAAATCCACGGGTCCGTCTCCGGCGCCTCCCGCCCGCCTGTCTCGACGACCGCATTCAGAGAAAATCCGGGTTTCTTGCGCATAAACTGACGATGGGCCTTATGAATCGGCTTGGCAAACCCGGATTTTGGCACGGCCCGCAGTGATCTGACGCGAGCTTGCGGACCAAGGGGCGTGCGGGTAGGATGTGGCGCATGAACGAACTGATTTTTGAAGTCACCCAGGACGCCGACGGCGGCTTCGTCGCCGAGGCCCTCGGCGAAAGCATTTTCACCGAGGCGGACACTTGGGACGCCCTCCGCGCCAACGTTCGTGAAGCCGTGAGAGCGTTTTATTTCGACCGGCCGGCCCCCACTAAATTGCGCCTGCATCTGGTGCGCGACGAAGTTTTGGGAT
Source organism: Verrucomicrobiota bacterium (assembly GCA_050015895.1). GTDB lineage: Bacteria > Verrucomicrobiota > Verrucomicrobiia > Limisphaerales > Palsa-1400 > JBEKOF01. The sequence goes on along the minus strand of JBEKAN010000252.1, from coordinate 3,719 downwards.
GAAGCTGCCCCGCGACATCAGCGGACGTGAATTGGCCAAGGCGCTGATGCGAAACTGGGATTACCGCCAGGTAAATCAAGAAGGGAGCCACATTATTTTGCAGACGGAGGAACCAGAACATCATCGGCTTTCGGTGCCCGATCACAGCCCCCTGCGCGTCGGAACATTCAATGGGATTCTGCGCGCCGTGGCGCAGGCCAAACACGTCACGCGGGAAGAGATTATCACCTCAATTTAAGTAAAAACGCCGTCCGAATCTGATTGCCGGTCCGGCATGTTCCGGCTTAAAATCAGTCGAGAATGACCCACGGCATCCGCATCAAGGACCTGCCCGAAAACGAACGGCCCCGCGAACGGCTGGCGGAGTTGGGGGCCGACGCGCTGCGCAACGCCGAATTGATCGCCATCCTGCTGCGCACGGGGATGAAAGGCCGGTCCGCGCTCCAGATCGCCGACGAGCTGGTGAACAAATTCGGCAAGCTGCGCGCCCTTGCCAACGCTTCCTTGGATGACTTGTGCGAGGTTGACGGCATAGGACGGGACAAGGCCATCGCGCTCCAAAGCGCCTTCACCCTGGCCTCGCGCATGGCCCGGGAACTTCAGGGCGAGGCCCTGCTGCTGGACACCCCGGAGCTGGTGGCGGATTATTTGCGCGAGGAGAACCAGACCTACAAGGTGGAACAACTTCAAGTCGTGCTTTTGAACGCGCGCCGAAAACTCATCAAGGTGGAGTTGATCACCCACGGATTGGTGGACAGCCTGCTGGTCCATCCGCGCGAGGTTTTCGGGCCGGCCATCGCCGCCCGGGCGTGCGCCCTGGTGCTGGTCCACAATCATCCCAGCGGCGACCCGACGCCCTCGGAGGCGGATCTGCGCGTGACGCGCGACCTGGTCCGCGCCGGGCAACTGCTGAAGATCGAGGTGGTGGACCATGTCATTCTGGGCCAGCGCACCGAGGCGAACCGCAAAGGCTACGTCTCCCTGCGCGAGAAGGGTTTGTTCTTCGCGTCGGAGTCCGCTTGAATCGTCGCGCTTCTCCAACCACCCTCCGGCCGCCCGCGTTTTCTCAGCGTCTCATCAGCCGCTCCACCTCTTCGGCCTCGATGGGGATGCGCCCCATCAAGTCCAGATTCCCGCCGTCCTGGACCAGGATGTTGTTTTCCAGGCGCACACCGAAACCCTCCTCGCGGATGTAGATGGCCGGCTCGACGGTCAGAACCCAGCCGGCCTGGATGGGTTCGCCGATGGGGGCCAGGTCATGCACGTCCAGGCCCAGTGGATGGCCGATGCCGTGCATGAAATACTTGCGGAAGGCCGGCGCGTCGGGATTCCGTTTTTTGACGGCCGCCGCCGACAACAGGCCCAAGGCGACCAACTCCCCTTCGATCAAGACCTCCGCCTCCTTCTGCCAGTCCAGCGGCAATTTCCCCGGGACCGCGGCGCGGCTGGCGGCGCGCAGGACCCGCAACACGGCGTCATAGACCCGCCTTTGGCGGCGCGTGAACCGCCCGCCGACGGGAATTGTGCGGGTCATGTCGGCGTTGTAATTGGCGTAGCTGGCGCCCACGTCCAGCAAGAGCAACTCCCCCTTGCGGCAGGGCTGGTCGTTTTGCAGGTAATGGAGAGCGCAGGCGTTGGCGCCGCCGGCGATGATGGGGTTGTAGGCGAACTGGCCGCCGCGCCGGAGGAATTCGTGGGCGAACTCCGCCTCCACCTCCATCTCGTTGACTCCCGGGCGGACAAACCGGCAGACGCGGCGGAAACCCGCCCCGGTGATGTCGCACGCCTTGCGCAAGAGGGCGATTTCGAACCCGGACTTCACGGCGCGCAGGCGGCGCAGGAGCCGGGCCAAGCGCTGGTATTCGTGGAGCGGGTAGCGCTCCCGGACCTCCCTGACGAACCGGGCGTCGCGGCTCTCCACCACCACGCTGGCGCGCGGGTGCTCGTTGGAGTTGAGCCAGACGCGGGAGCACTCGCACATGAGGCGGTGGAAAAGGGGCGGGAAGTCCGGGAGCCACTCCACTTGCGCGACGCCGGAGATTTCGCGCGCCTCCTCGCGGGTCAGCTTGCGGCCCTCCCAGGTTTCCAGCAGGGGATCGGGGCGGCGCAGGAACAGAATCTCGCGCTGCTTCGGCTCGTGGGCGCCGGGGCACAGGAGCAGGAGGGTCTCCTACTGCTCAATTCCTGTCAAGTATAATAAATCGGAGTTCTGGCGCAGGGCCAGGACGGCGTCGCCGTTGACGGGGGGGATGTCGTTTGCGTTGACCACAGCCAGGGAGCCGGGCGGCAGCAGCTTCCTCAGATTGGCCCGGTTGAGCCGGAACAGTTCCTTGTCTATCGGATCGTATTTCATCGCAAATCTCCCCCCGTCCTCGTAATCCTAATCTCAATCCTAATCTTTCTTTCTATTGGTAGCCAGGCCAGGCCCATTGTTTGCGGCGCGCGCTCATTTCCTCCCTGGCCGGGGTCACTTTGACCAGCACGACGCCATGCCGGGGCACGGATGCGTGGAATTCGCCGTTGAAATCCCCAATATCCTTCTGCCGCCAGAGGTCGCGCACGGTTTGGGGGCCGGTGACGCCGAGGTCGGTCCACTTGGCGGTGACGGTGGTTTCCTCCTCGCCCCGGTTGAAAAGGCCGACGGCGCGGGAGCCATCCTCCAAGTCCCTGGACCAAACCTCCAACATGCCGTTTTTGGCCACGCGCCCGGCTTGGTGTCCCAGCGGGTCCTGGTCCACCGCCAGAACCTCGTCGTTGCTGAGCAGGCTTAAGGTGAAATCGTCAAACGCCGTCATGTCGCAACCGATCAACAGCGGGGAGGCGAGCAGACACCAGAGGCTGACGTGGGTGTATTGCTCGTTGGGGCTGAGGCCGGTGGGATGGAGACTCGGCCCCCAACCCACGCGGCCGACGATCATCATGTCGGGATCATTGAAGTGGCCCGGCCCGGCGTATTTCTCATGCCCGGCCTGGGCGAATCCAATGCTGGACAAGCTGCGCCAGTTGTCCCGGATGTCCCCCGTGGTGCGCCAACTGTTGCCGCCGGTCTGCGCGCCCCATTCCCACACGTTGCCGTCGCCATATTGGCAGAAACTGAAGAGGATGTCGCGCGGCACCTTGTCCAGGGAGGCGCGCATCACTTGGTACGGCTTTTTGAGAATGGGAAGATTTGTTCGATAATTGTTTCGGATTAGCGGCGTTCCGTCGGAATTGGTGGGAGGGAGCACGGAGGTGTAGCTGCACCAGTCATATTTGAGGTAATCAAAACCCCACTCGCCGTAAGTCTGGGCGTCCAGGTCCTCATGCTGCCAGCTTGCCAGACAGCCGCCGCAGGTGGTCGGCCCTGGGCTGGAATAGATTCCCATCTTCAAACCCAGGCCGTGGACATAGTCGCAGAGGCCCTTGATGTCCGGGAAGCGCGGGTTGGGGACGATGCGGCCGTCGGCGTCGCGGCCCACTCCCTGGAGGGTCGGATCATTGGTGTGGCCCCGGCTCCGGTTGACTTCCCAAAAATCGTCAATGTTGATGTAGGTCCAGCCGTGATTGATCAGCCCGCTGGCCACCATGGCGTCGGCCGCCGCTTTCACGCGCTCCTGGGTGACGGCGCCGGCGAAGCAGTTCCAACTGTTCCAGCCCATGGCCGGCGTGAGGCCGATCTGCGGGCCGCAGACGATTTTGAAATCCCGCGTCGCCGCGCCGAGGGAGTTCTTCGCGCCCAG
>JBEKAN010000251.1:0-7132 GCA_050015895.1 Verrucomicrobiota bacterium | reverse complement strand
CACAAACACCTTTTCCCCCCCGTCCTGCTGCTGGCGCTCGCGCTGACGGCCGGCGCGCAGCCCAGCCCCCCGGCGCCCGGCGCGCCGTCGGGCGCCGCCGGAGTGCCGCGCGCGACAGGCACCCCCATCGCGCCTGTCACCAATAATGCGGCCGCCGCCGCCACAACCACTCCCGTCCCCGCGCGTCCGATGACGCCTGCCGCTCCCCCGGCGGGCCGCGGCGCCCCGCCGGTCGTGCCGCCGGCCCCCGCCCCACCCGCAAACGCCGGACCCGCCGGGCCTGCCGTTCCCGCCGCTCCCGCCGCCCCGGCCGAAACCGCCTACATCAAGTACAATTGGACCATGCCGGTTGACGAGGTGATAGACCTTTACGCCAAACTGGTCGGACGCACCGCGCTGCGCAGCGGCACGGTCGGCACCGCGACGGTCACGCTCAAGACCTTTAGCTTGTTGACGGAATCCGAGGCGGTTCAGGCCCTGGAAACGCTCCTGGGGATGAATGGCATCACCGTTGTGCCCATCGGAGACAAGTTCTTCAAAGTGGTCGCCCAAGCCGATGTGGCGGGGGCGGGCGCCAAATTTTCCACCACCTCCGCCGACAAGCTGCCCGAATCGGGGAAGCTCATCACGGAAATCGTGCAATTGAAGTACGCCGACCCGCAACAGGTGTTCACCGCCCTGCAGCAATTCGCCAAAGCGCCAAACAGCCTCATTTATATTCCCAGCACCCAAAGCCTCATCCTGCGCGACTACACGGAAAACGTGAAGCGCATGATGGAGATGCTGGAGAAAATTGACGTCACCTCGCCCCTGATCATCAAGCCGGAGATCATTCCCATCAAGTACGCTCTGGCCTCGGACATCGCCAGCGCCCTGAGCCAGTTGGGCGCGGGCGGCGGCGCCTCGGTGGGCAAACCGCAGTCCGGGGCGGATTTTAAGGCCAGCGCCACCGGCGGCACCGCCGGCTCGGGATTTGGGGGCGGCGGCGCGCCGGGAGGGGCCACGCCCTACGGCACCTCCACGCAGCGCGGTGCCAGCACCGGGGCCACCGGGGCCACAAGTAATTTCGGCCAAAGGCTGGGTGCCATCGTCAACAACGCGGCGGGCGGCGGCCCTGGTGCTGGGTCCCTCTTTGGCCAGACCAAAATCATCGCCGACGAGCGGACCAATTCCCTCCTGGTCTTCGCCAACGACGACGACATGAAAATGATCAAGGAAATCATTGGCAAGCTCGACGTCGTCCTGGCCCAGGTGCTCATCGAAGCGCTGGTCCTGGAAGTCAACCTCAGCGACACCCGCAACACCGGCGTGAGCATGCTCCAGAACCAGTTGAGCAGCCATAACCTGACCGGCGCGGGCGGCATAAATAATTTAAGCTCCGGGGCCAGCTCGTTCTTGTCCGGCTCCTCCACCGGCACCAATGGCTCCAGCGCGGCCAGCAGCCCGATCGGCAATTCCGTCCTCTCCAGCCTGCCGGGCGGCTTCAGTTACTTCGGCAAATACGGCAACGACTTGGACATCGTGGCCGAGGCGGTCGCCGGAGACAGCCGCATCAGCGTCCTGTCGCGCCCGCGCATCCAGACATCCCACGCGGTCGAGGCCGAGTTGTTCATCGGCCAGACCGTTCCCTATGTGACCGGCACCCAGAACTATGGTTACTCCACCGGCCCCAGCGCCACTTACCAACAAATGGAGGTGGGCATCCGCCTCCGTGTCCTGCCTCTCATCAACGTGGATGGGCTGGTCGAGATGGACATTGACACGGAAGTCGAGCAATTGGGCGCGCCGGTGGCGATCCCCGGCGCGGGCAATGTCCCCACCACCACCAAACGCGACGCGGGCGCCAAAGTGGCCGTTTTGAGCGGTGATACCATCATCCTGGGCGGCTTCATCAGCGCCAGCCGCTCCAAGAGTTCCGCCGGTGTTCCATGGCTGATGAGCATTCCGGTGCTGGGCCATTTGTTCAAGAGCACCGCCATTGACAATGAGCGCACGGAGCTGATTGTGTTGATGCGGCCCACGGTGCTCAAGACGCCCCAAATCGCGGCCAAAGTGGCCGCGAATGAAAAACATCAAATGGCCCTCGTGGAACAAGCCGAAGTGGATATCCGCAACGATGAGGAAAAGCGCAACGCCGCCGCCGCCGCGGAACTGAAGAAGGAACAGGAGAAAAGAGCCAAAATGGCCGCCAAAGCCGGAACCAACAGTCCCGGAACCAACACTCCCGTCAACCTGGAATTGCCCAACACCCAGACCAACGCGGCGTCCCAGAGCGAGATGGAGCAGCCGTAGGGCCGGGGCGCCGGGATCTAATTAGTTTTGACAGTCCCGGTCAAGGGTAGAGCCGGTCCAGGCCGCGCCCTCCCAGTTCGGCGGCCAGCAGCACCAGCGCGGCGGCCGCCACGGGCGCCAGGTCCACCCGGCCGATCCGCAACGGCAGCCATCGCAGCGGGCGGAGCAGGCCGCGCGCGGTGGTGTTGACAAAGTTCCAGAAGGGAAAATCCCCCAGGTAAATGTAGCTGTTGAGCACGTGCAAAAGGAGAAATCCCACCACCAGGAATTTGAGGACCAGGTAAACCGCCAGCCCGATCACCGCCCCCTGCGCCAGCAGATGCCAAGGGGTGACCCGGGGCACCATCTGCACCCGCAGCAGAAGCGGGTTGAGCAAAAACCACAGGACAACCATCACCAGCAGGGGCAGCAGCAGCTTGGCCGACTTGGGCCAGCGATCCAGCGCGCCCAGATGCCGCCGCACCAGCCGTTGCGCCGGGTCGGCGTCCGCAACGGGCGAGTTGAGCCAGGAGAGAGCCAGGAGGCACAAATAAAACACTCCCAGAGCCGCTCCAAAGCTGAAGAAGGAGAACAGGAGCATCCGCCCAAGGAAGAGGCTGTAGAACGGGAGCACGACCGGGCCCAGGGAGATGCCCGCAGTCCAGCCCAGTTGCGGCCCGGCCTGCCAGTAAAATACCGCGCGCGCCACCAGCAACGCGATCAATCCCAACAAATAAAGCCAGCGCCCCTGCGGCGGCGCCACCCGCCGGGGCAGGGACAGCGACAGCGCCAGCGCCTCCGGGGGCGCCAGCCCGACCGGCGCAACCGCCCGCCAATTCAGCCAGAGCAGAAGGGCGGCCACATTCAGTATCAAGTCCAGCGCACTCATCCGCGGTGTTCGTTGCGGGAACTGTAGGTTCCGGCGGAGAATTTTCAACAGAAAATTCGCGCCCGCTCACGGCATCATTTTCAGCAGCGTCTCGGCCATTTCGGAGGGCGTGGCTGCAACGCCAATGCCGGCTTTCTGGAACGCCGCAATTTTTGCCGCCGCCGTCCCTTTGCCACCGCTGATGATGGCCCCCGCGTGGCCCATGCGCCTTCCGGGCGGGGCGGTCGCGCCGGCGATGAATCCGGCGACCGGCTTTTTGCAATGCCGCTGGATCCACCGCGCGGCCTCCTCCTCCGCCGACCCGCCGATCTCGCCGATCATGATGATGCCGTGCGTCTCGGGGTCGTCGTTGAACATCTTGATGATGTCCAAATGCGAGGTTCCGTTGACCGGGTCGCCGCCAATTCCCACGCAGGTGGACTGCCCGACGCCGCGGCAGGTCAACTGCCAGACCGCCTCGTAGGTCAGCGTGCCGCTGCGCGAGACGACGCCGATGTTGCCCTTCTTGTGGATGTACCCCGGCGCGATGCCGATGCGGCAGCCGCCGGTCGAGTCCTTTCCCCCGCCGGGCGTGACGATGCCGGGGCAATTGGGGCCGATGAGCCGCGTCTTGCTCCCGCGCATGGTCTCCTTGACTTTCACCATGTCGTTGACGGGAATGCCCTCGGTGATGGCGACGATCAATTCCAGCGCGGCGTCCACCGCCTCCAGAATCGCGTCCGCCGCGAAGGGCGGGGGGACGAAGACGGCGGAGACCGTCGCGCCGGTCTGTTCGGCGGCCTCCGCGACCGTGTCAAAGATGGGGACCTTTTTGCCGGCGTGCTCAAAAGTCTGGCCGCCCTTGCCCGGCGTGACTCCGGCCACGATTTGGGTGCCGTAGTCCAGCGAGAGCTGGGTGTGGCGCGCGCCAAAACTGCCGGTGACGCCCTGGACGAGGATTCTGGTGTCGGGTGTGACGAGGATGGACATGGTTGATTTTGGAGAAAAGATGGGCGGTTGGGGATTGAAATCAGTTTTGGGGTTTGATTGCGCGGAGCAGCCTTGTCGCATAGAGGTCCTTTTCACGACCCGCGGCTTCCTTGGCCACGATCAGAGCGTCAAGACTCAAAATCTGGAGTTTGCCGTAAGACATTTGCTGCGTGATGGAACGGCGCAATACCTGTTCGTAGTCTCCCAGTCCGGACACCTCGCCAAGGCAATCAAGAATCCCCAAATCTGTGGTGAGATAAATGTTCTTCAATCTGTCGCAAAGTTCGTCTGTTAATTCAAGAGGCAGTTTGTTGGCCGTCAGGCGGTGGTGCGGATTCAAGTCTTTGACGGCTGTTTCAATTCGTCGCAAGTTTTCCCGGCTGAACCGGCAACAGATGTCCAAGTCGAAAGTGACCAGTTCAGCCCCATGCAAAATGCCACAGACGCCCCCAATGACGACGAACTCGACATTCTGGGCCAGGAGCCGCCGCAATAGTGCTTTGTCATTTTGCGGCGTCATGTCCCCCCATTTCCTTCAGTTCAAAAAGCATATCCAACACGCGCTGGTGCGCATCGAGTCTCTCCTCAGGAGTTCTTTTCAACGATTCTTCCACCAGCGACATGTCAAACCCATATTCACAAGCCGCGCGCCACGCCGGGCTGGCGTCCGGCGGCATGACATATTGGCCGTTCATCTGCGCCAATGTGGCTTCGTCAATCATGGAGTCAATTTACGCGTCAAACCTCAGTTTTCAACCCATCACTTTGCCTTCCGTTTGTGAATGCAGATGGTGTTGCCGTCGGGGTCAAAAATCATGGCCATCTGGCAGACCGGCGTGGGCGTCGGCTCGATGCGGAACTTCACCTGCCTGGCGCGCAGATGGGAAATCGCGGCGTCGAAGTCCTCGACCTCCAGAGCGACCGAGCAGCCGTCGGGACTCGGCTTGAACAAACCGGGCGCGGAGCCAAGTGCCAGCGTGTGCGGCCCCAGCTCATATTCCACCCACCGCCCATGCTCCGAATCCTTCACGTGCGCGGGCTTCAATCCCAGCGCGCCCTCGTAAAACTTCCGCGCGCGATCCATGTCGGTGACGGCGTAACAACTAAAGGCGATTTCGGTGATGTTGATCATGGCGGGAGAATATCAGGTTTGTTCCAGGGGACGACGACACAGAATAGCTTCAATTAGACTGCGCAGGAGCTTCGGAGAGGCGGTGTGCCCCTCAATTAGTTTGGTAACCTCGCGAAACAGCAATTTCTCTCTGCAAAGCTCAATGGTTGCGGGGTCATCTCGATCCAGTTTCCGGTGGCACGTTGGGCAGAGGTGAAGAACATTGCATGGCTTTCTGCTCCCCCCATCTCTGCGGGCGACCCAATGAGCATCGTCGAGTCCAACGTCATTTGCAGAGCAAACTCCACAGGTCGGACCAAAAACAGGGTGTGATTCTCTATCAGAAGGTTCACGTCGTGCAGGCAACCCCGACATCTCCACCCAGCTTCTCTGACGATTGCGCTTTTGACTTGTGCAAATTGTATTGTAACCAACACCCCACCTCTTAGCCAAACGTCTATATCCCCAACCTTTTAAGACATAATATTCGCGAAAGTCCTCCTCCAATGTTCTTCCAATGCGCCTTTCAACCTCGAGCATTTTGGAAGTCTTGATTCCTGGTGCTGTGCGGAGGGACGTACCGCGCCGCGCCGGCGATGGGATGGGATGTGATTGGAAGGCGGACTCAGCCATGCGCAGGGATTTTTCGTTTGGCTCGCTTCACGGGAGAATTAGCGCGATAGCTTCTATGGGGCACACGCGCCGCCGCCGCGCGATAACACTCGTTGATGGCGTGAATATCATGGCCGCATTCAGCCGCAATTCTCTGGCGGAGTTCGCGCAGCCATTCCAACCCGTCGTCGTGCTTTTCATTCATAAAGACTTCCTAAAAGTTCCAACGGCGTGACGAGGTTCGGTGTCGTCAAGCCAATCAAACCGTTGACGTGTGTATGATCCAGTTTGTTTGCGTTGGCAAGATGTTTGCAATTCCACGTCACCAGAAAATCGCATTCGTGCAACGACGCGAGCGCAAGATGCACGGCATCGCCAAAAGCCCCCTGCGGCATCAGCTGGTGCTGAAGATAAAATCGCACAATTTCTTCAACCGCCTCCTGCGCTTCCAACACCGGCATATTCTTCACCAACGCAAGCGCTGACTCGCGCTTCCGACCTGGAGTCCTGGCTAGTTCCGCCAGGACAGCATAGCTAATAATACGCGATTCATCATGCCTTTGTCTCGCCCACCATTCACGAGTGACCGCGTCGCCGACGTGGATTATGGCATAGCCAACCGGACGAGTGATTGCTTGTCCGTTGGCCATCACAAACGTGTAATCTTTTTTCTCGGGTTTGACCCCGATGTTCTTCAGCGTCTCCGCGTTGATCCAAGTGAATTCCGCGCCGGAGTCCACCAGCATTTTGGGCACTTCGACCGACTGCTTCCGGTCAACTTGATTTTCAACGCGGCAATTCGTGTAAAATGTTCCCATACGATTCTTCATCTTTTCAATGTATCATTTTCCCACCGCCTCCACAACCTTCCGTGCCGCGTCGGCCATGGAATCGGCGCTGATGACGGCCACGCCCGATTCGGCCAGAGCCTGCCGGCCGGCCCCGACGTTGTTGCCCTCCAGCCGGACGACCAGCGGGAGTTTTAAGCCGGTCTCCCTCACCGCCGAGATGATCCCGGCGGCGATGATGTTGCAATCCATGATGCCGCCGAAGATGTTGACCAGGATGCCTTTGACCAGCGGGTCGCTCAAAATAATCTTGAAGGCGGCGGTGACTTGCTCCCGGCTTGCGCCGCCGCCCACGTCCAGGAAATTGGCCGGCTGCCCGCCATAATGCTGGATGATGTCCATCGTCGCCATCGCCAGACCCGCGCCGTTGACCAGGCAGGCGATGTTGCCCTCCAGCTTGATGTAATTGAGATTGAACTTGCTGGCCTCGAT
>JBEKAN010000250.1:0-7137 GCA_050015895.1 Verrucomicrobiota bacterium | reverse complement strand
CAGGTCCAGCCGCACCTCCACCAGATCGCAGGCCGCGCCGCCGCGGCCGGGGGGAAATCTTCCGTCCAGCGAGGAGATGACGCCCACCACGCGTGGCGTCGCCCCGACCGTCAACTCCCGGCCTTCCGTGCGAAAAACTGTCTTGGCTCGTGGCATCATCCGCGGTGTCAACTTGACCGGGCACCAAACGTGACAAACCCCGGCTCCTTTTTCAAGGCGTATTTGTATTTGATTCGGCTGCGGAGCAGGTTTGGGTCAGATGGGATCGCATTGAGAGCCCTTTGATGAACAATGAAAGTCAGATGATAATATCCGCATGCACCTTGAGCTCCCGACGCACGCCGTGGCCCATGTGATCGAGGAAGACCCGCACGCCTTCGCGCCGGGCAAACCGGAAGGCCGGCACGAGGTCGCTGTCGCCCGTCACCACCACGATGATGTCCACCATCTCGCGCAGCGCCAGCCGCGCGATGTCCAGACCGATACGCAAATCCACGCCCTTCTGTTCCAAATCGGGCACGATGTCGTTGGCGGCGGGCGCGCGCGGACTCTTCATCATGTTCTTGAACGCGCGACTGCCGAGCTTCCAGCCGTGAGCGACCACCTCACCACGCCGCACGGCGAAGTTGGGAGTCAGTTCCAGCGTGTCCAGCAGACTCATGTGAGCGCGAAACTCGCTCGTGGCGGAAAGGTCAAGCGCCTTGCCGTCAATCGGGTTCGTGAGCCGGTCTTTGGCGGGCGACGCGTCGTAGAAATAAATGCGCAGCAGATCGCGGTTGGCCAGTTGTCGGTGTTGGGCGATGCGCTGGCACTCCTGATCCACATCCGCCGCCGTGGGAAAGCGGTTCATCTTTCCTTGCAGCTTCTTCGTCACGAAGCCGCCATCGAGCAGAATTGCATATTTCGAGAGCATAAAAGAAAATGGCCCGTATCACTCGTGACGCCTTGCGGCGTGCTTTGATCAAGGACGAATGAAAGGGCCTTTTTATCCGCCCCATACTATCGCCCGGAACGAGTTTTTAGTCAAGCGCTCATTTCATTGTTTTCTTCGCGTGTCCGCACCTCACGATCTCGCCGTCTCTTCCATCCGATTTTCAGGTCTCCTGGACGAGGCGACGGGTGCGGCATTCGCCAAATTTGGCGGCATCCTGTTCTCACAAAAAATAATTCGTCGTAAGTTGTTGAATACGAATGACATAAATATGTATAACAAAGTATTTCAAATTGAAGTTTGACAAATCATTAAAATATGGGATACTTTGCGATACTTATGAAACACGAATATACAGCGCGTAAAATTAGAAGTGAGGGGCGGAATTTCTACAGTGTGGCCTTTCGCCATCCTCGCAAACAGGAAAAAGGCAAACCGGGACGCCCAGTGTGCAAGGGGCTGGGGACAGACGATGAGGTGGAAGCTGATAAGTTGGTCGCCGATTTGAACAAACTTCTCGCCACCCCAGAACTCCACAGTCTGGCCAGCGAACAGGAAGCCCGTCGGCAAGGAATTGATCCGCGTGTGATTGAGATTTTTTATCAAGGAATGGACTCAAGCAGCATTGACCACCGTGAGCTGCGCAACCAAATGCTCCCATTCCCAGAAGGCCACACCCAAAATCTATTGATGGGAATCACCGGCTCTGGCAAAAGCACACTCTTGAGGCGGCTGATTGGTTCAACCAAAGACCGTTTTCCCGCGACTTCGGTCAACCGCACCACGACTTGCCAGATTGAGATCATCACAGGGGCGGAAGATTACACGGCAGCCGTCACCTTTATGTCGCAGAATCAGATCCGACAGGAAGTGGTGGAGTCGCTCTCGGCAGCAGTGCTCAAGGCGGTCAAGGCTGAGAACGATGCCCGCGTGATGAATGAACTGCTCGAACAAAGTGACATGCGGTTTCGGCTAAAATACGTCCTCGGTGTTTGGGAAAATGAAGAATCAGATGATGAGTTTGTCGTCTTGCACGGCACTGAAGAAGAGGACACCGATGGCGCGAACACTGATCAGCAAGCGCAACGCACCTTTCTGGAGGGGTTATTGATACAAATCCGCCGAGTGGCCGAGGACGCCCGGACCGCGGTCGAACCCATTTTAGGGAAACTGGAAGTGCTGATTGGGGACGACCTCGACTACGCGCTGGATGAAATACAAGAAGCGGCGGAACAGTCGGACAATTTTCTCGACATGGTATCCTGCGTGATGGGCGAAATCCGCTTCCGCTTCGACGAGATCACCGAAGGAAAATTCTCCAAGAGTTCAACGGGTTGGCCATCGGCGTGGAAGTGGACCGTGTCCGCCGAAAAAAAGAAGGACTTCCTAAAAGTCATCCGCAAGTTCACCGGTAATTCAAAGCCGCAGTGGGGCGCTTTGTTGACCCCGATTGTAGACGGCGTCAGGGTCCAAGGGCCGTTTCGTCCCGAATGGGCTCCGGCCAACTACAACCATGTGTTCACTGATACTGAGGGACTGTTGCATGGCCGAGCGAACGCCGATGTTCCGGCCGAGTTGACCGAACTTTTCAAGAAGGTGGATTCCATCTTGCTGGTGGAGTCCGCCAACAATGCACTCAGCTCGCCAGCCGCCGTCAAAGTTTTCGAGGCGGTGGCCAGCACCGGCTACACGAAAAGTTTCGCGTTGGTATTCACGCACATGGATCACGCAAGCGGAGAGGATTTGCGCGATGGAAAAGCCAAAAAAGAGAAGATTTTCGGCGGAGTGCGGAACGTGCTCGACAATCAAATCGCCAAGACACTGAGCAGGGACGCGGCTCGACATCTTGAAGTGCAACTGCAATCAAACACGTTTTACTTCGCACACCTTGACGGCAAATTCCCGACCAAGGATGAGGTGCAGATTAATAAATTCGAGCAGCGTTTGGGCAGGCAACTTTTAGATTTCGTGGTCTGCCTCGCGGCACGCACGCAACCCGACCTGCGACTTCCCGGCTATCCTAAATACAGTATGCGCAGCCTTGGCCTGGCCGTGCGGGAAGCAAGCCTTGCATTTATCGAAAGCTGGGAAGCCAAATTGGGATTCAAGTATGTGGACGGCGAGTCGACGGTCCCGTGGCAGAGCCTGAAAGCTCTGTCGCACCGCTACGCTGAAGGCTGGCTGCGGGACGGATTCTGGTTGCGACCAATTGACCAACTGACGGCCAACCTGCGGAATGTGCTCACCAAGTTCTTGGACAACCCCATCGAATGGGGCGGCAAACCGGTATCAGATGAAGAAAAACTGGTCATCCTTGACGGCTTGAAACAACGGATCACCGCACCTCTGGCCGGCATCGCCGAAGAACGATTGCGAAAGCTCCCAATGGCGGACTGGCAAACTGCGTACGGACTACGCGGGAAGGGCACTACCGCCATTCGTCGGCAAAATGTTCGAAGCATCTTCCAAACGCAAATTCCTGTGCCGGAATCTCGTAGTGACAGAGCTTCCGAGAAGTGGATGGAGGAGATTGAGAAGGTGGTTGTCGCTGTAGTCGAACAGCTTCAAAAAGAGGCTGAACTGGCAGGCGGAAAGCAACACACTTAAGCTGACAACAGTCGGAGGGGTCAGACCATAACTGTCGGAGGGGTCGTCGGAGGGGTCAGACCATAACTTCGTAATACAGTGAGTGCGGGATGTAAGCGGTAAATGTGTGACCTCCTGTGGCGGCTCGGGGAAGGGTGGTGGATTGGAGGATTGGCAGGCCGCCGCCGACAAAATCAGGCGGCGAGTTGATGTTGAAAGCGAATCCTGTTCGCGGTGCAGATTCATATCGCTGGACACCTCGGAATAGGGGCCGGTGCCTTGCGTGTCAACATCCCGGCGGCAAACCCGCGTGATCAGGCCATGGAAACATGGTGCCACTTCCAGAACCGTCGCGAAAATGTCCAGTTCCGTTCCGCAACTCCTTTACTGTCAGCCAGTTACGAAGCCGCAAGCCGACTCTCACTATTCCCTATTCCCCATTCCCAATTCCTTCCCTTAACGCCTTCCTCACGCAACCTAACGGCTATTCTAACGGGTAAAAACTCAAAACCCCCAATGTTTACAGGGGTCCTAACGGGTTAACGGCTCCAGACCCCCAAAGGGCGCCCTCGCGCCTGAAACGGGCACCCGGCCATTGTCTAAGTGGGAAGCCAAGTAAAGGTCAATCAAGGTCAATCAAGGCTAATAAAGCCAAAATAATGTGGCCGGATGGGGTGGCGGAAACCTCTCTCCCGCGAGAGCGGAGAAGGTCAGCCTGCCCGCTCGACAGAGCAGTCATCAAATGACGACAGTTTTGGTTTGGCACAAGCGGAGGCGGTTTGAATTGGGAATAGGGAATTGGGAATTGAGGAGGTTCAGTGGCTGCGAAATGAGGCATCGCGTGGCAGCGCGCAGCGGAGTGCGCGCCCTACCTTCCCCCAACCGCGCCTGAAATGGGCATCCGGCCATTGCCGCGTAGTGAGGCCGAAGAGTTGACCGCCAGTTGACTCAGGATGGCGCACAGGGCCGCCAGGCGCGGGGCGGCGACGCCGGCGGCCCGCGCCACCCGCAGCGGCGCGAGAAAAAGGCCCTCCAGCTCCAGTTCCTGGCCGCGCTCAAAATCCACCAGGGTGGACGCCTTGTAGGGACCCATGCGGGCCGTCATGGCGATCTGCCGGTCGGCTGTGCTGTCTGGCAGCGCCATCCCAAGCGCGCGGGCGGCGCGGAGGGTTTCCATCATCAGTTCGCGCGCCAGCCCCGTCCACGCCGGGTCGGCCAGCAGACGGTCGGTGGTCAGGCAGGGGGCAAGCTTCCGCGAGGGATCCAGTTGGCCGGCCAGAACCGCGTCAATGCCGGCGCAACTGGCGACGCCAAGTCCGTTGAACGGGATGTTCCAAACCAGTTTTTCCCAATGCGCCTGTTCGAGGTTCTCCCGGACTTTGCAGGAAACGCCGGATTGCGCGAACAGGCCGGCGATTTGATGGGTGCGGGGCTGGGAGGGACGCTGATATTCCCCCAGGACGATTGCGCCGTGGGCGATGTGATGGATTTTTCCCGGAGCGACACGATTCAAGCAAACGAAACAAAGCCCGCCCAGGGTTTTCTCCGCGCCCACCAGGGAGGCGATGAGCGCCTCGTTGCCCAGCCCGTTTTGCAGGGTCAGGACAGCCGTGGCCGGGCCGACGAGCGGGGGGAGGAGATTCGGGAGGGCGGAATTGGCGGTGGTTTTCAGCCCGATCAGCACCAGTTCGGCGGGGCCGATTTCATCGGCGCGTCGGGCGCAGAGGGGCCGCGCGTGGAAATCGCCCTCCACGCTTTGAATATCGAGTCCGTTCCGGGAAACGACGTCGTAATCCGAACGAAGCAGAAAATGGACCTCCTGTCCGGCCCGGCACAGGCGGGCGCCGTAATAACTTCCCAACGCTCCACAGCCAAGGACGGCAATCTTCATTCAAGCGAAGGCGGCCGGGTCGCCGGGAGGGCGCGGCCGGGGAAAACGCGGCGTGAACGCATGAAAAAAGGCACTCTGATTTTCCGTCAGAGTGCCTTCTGTGAAATCTTGGAATTACTTGGCGCCCAGAATGGCGTCTTTGGCGGCCTTGGCCACGCGGAATTTGACGACTTTTTTGGCCGGGATTTGGATGGTCGCGCCGGTGGCCGGGTTGCGGCCCACGCGCGCCTTGCGATTGACCAGCACCAGCTTGCCAATGCCGGGGAGGGTGAACGTGTTTTTGGCGTGTTTGTAGGCCAGGGCGGCCAGATGGTCGAGAAGCTCCGCGCCTGCTTTCTTGGTGAGACCGCTTACTTCGGCAATTTCTGCCGCGAGTTGTGATTTGGAGAGTGCTTTTGCCATAGTGTGTCTGTTCGGTTAATGGTTAAGTCAACTGTTCGACACGCATCGTCCTCTGGATCAGCGTGTGGGCCTATTAAAGCCTCTTGGGGGCTTTGCGCAAGGAGAAAATCGGTTTTTTTGCGGGATTGCCGCCGGGGCGCCCGCCGGGTCCACCTGAACATTTTTTGCGCAATGTCGGGGCAAAGGCTTGACTTGCGGCAAGAGTTCCACAACATTGCCACATGGCCGCGTTGTTCGCCATCCAGAACGAGTTCCGCTACGAAATCGTGCGCAAGATTTTCGAGGGCGGCATGGGGGTCGTTTACGAGGCCGAGCAGCATGGTGCGCGCAATTTTGTCAAGCGCGTGGCCATGAAGGTCATCCGCCAGAATTACGCCAGTCAAAAGCAATTCATCGAGAATTTCATCGGCGAGGCCAAGCTGGTCGCCGACCTCATCCACACCAACATCGTCCAGACCTACCATCTGGGCGAGGCCCGCGGCCTCTACTTCATCTGCATGGAATTGATCCACGGGGTCAACCTGGAGCAGTTCGCCCATCAGATCGCCGACAAGCGCCGCGCGCTGCCCCCCGAATTGGCCGTCTTCATCACCAGCCGCGTGGCCCGCGGCCTGGCTTACGCCCATGCCAAAACCGATGTCGCCGGGAAGACCCTGGGCATCGTGCATCGGGACGTGAGTTTCAAAAACATCATGATCGCCTTCGCCGGGGATGTGAAGCTGACCGACTTCGGCATCGCCAAGGCCCGCGGCTTTCTGGCGGACAACGAGGGGGAAGTGGTGGCCGGCAAGGCCGATTACATGAGCCCGGAGCAGGCGGACTTCCAGATCACCGACAAACGGTCGGACATCTTTTCCACGGGCGTGGTCCTGGGCAACCTGCTCCTGGGCTACAATATCTTCAAGGGCGGCAACGCCGACGAGTCCCGCGACCGGATCATGACGATGCCGCTGCCCAATTTCAGCCAGATCAACCCCAAAATTGACGCGCGCCTCAATGAAATCCTCCATCGCACACTGGCGCGGGACTTGTCGCAGCGTTACGCCAACGCGGACGAGCTGCTCTATGATTTGGAGTACTACATTTATCATCAGGGCTACGGCCCGACCAACGAGACGCTGGGCAAATTCATGCGCGAATTGTTCGGACAGGCCGGCCCGCAAGGCGCCAGCGAGGACCAGGGCCGGACCATCATACTGCCCAAGCCCGTGTAGCCTTGGCAATCGGCGGCCCGCGCGCCGCCTCTGGAAACTTGAACACCAGAAAATCCAGGACCCGCCAATCTCCCATCGTGACGCTGGGACTCCTCCAGGCCCGATGCTCGCCC
>JBEKAN010000249.1:0-7146 GCA_050015895.1 Verrucomicrobiota bacterium | reverse complement strand
GCCAGTTGATGTTGAAAGCGAATCCTGTTGGCGGGTCAGATGCACACGCAGATCACTGGATATCTCGGAATAAGGGCCGGTGCCTTGCACGTCAACATCCCGGCAGCAAGCCCGCGTGATCAGATCATGGGGAGATAAGCTGACATTTCCCGAACCGTCGCGAAGATGCGCCCTTTCATTCGGCAAGTCCTTTACAGCCAGGCACTTACGAAGCCGCAAGCCGGCTATCCCCACTCCTTCCGACACACTCGCTAATTCACTGATTCACTGACTCACTGATTGTTCCGTTCCGCAAGTCATTTACTGTCAGCCACTTACGAAGCCGCCAGGCGCTTTTCACTATTCCCTATTCCCCATTCCCAATTCCTCCACCTGACGGGTGGTTGACGGCAATCTGACGGCTTTCTGACGGGTCCAACCTCAAAAATCCCCAATCTTTTCGGGGGTCCTGACGGGTTGACGGCTCAAAACCCCTGGAGAGGCCCCTCCCGGTGCCCGAACCCCTCCCCGTTCACTCTCTACCCAGGACTCAAGCCTCATCACTTTCCCAACCAACCTCAGGCCAATCTCTGCCACGTTTGGCCGGGGGCGGGTGCGGGGAAAAGGGCGGGCTGCACGATGGCGGCGAGAATTTCCAGCGAGTCCACCAATCGCGGGCCGGGACGGTTGAAGTACTGGTTGCCGTCTGTCACATAGACCTTTTTGGTTTTGACGGCGCGCAAGGTTTTCCACTCCGGCTGTTGCTCCAATGCCTTTGCCTCGCGCCGCGTCCGCTCCACGTCAAATCCGCAGGGCATGAGGACGAGGATCTCCGGGTCGGCCCGGCAAAGAGTTTCCCACTCCAGCGCGGCGGAAGGCTGGCCGGCCCGGCCGAAGAGATTCCTGCCGCCGGCGATCTCGACCAGTTCGGGCAGCCAATCGCCGGCGGACATGGGGGGATCCAGCCACTCCAGGCAGGCGACGGCGGGTCGGCGCGTGATAAGACAGGTTTGTTGGATGATGTCCACCACGCGGTTCTTGAGCTGGGAGAGCAGTTCGCGGCCGCGCGCGGTGACGCCCAAGGCGTCGGCGACGGTTTGGATGTCCTTCCAGACATCCGCCAGAGAGGCGGGGGAAAGGGAAATGATCTGGGGCTGAAAGGCGGCGGTTGGCGCGAGGGCTTTTTGCAGGTCGGAAAGGGTGACGGCGCAAGCCTCGCATTGGGCTTGTGTGAGGATGAGGTCCGGGCGGAGTTCTCGAATTTGGTCCAGATTGATTTGGTGGACGGACAAGGCGCGCCGCCGGAGGGAACGGACTTCGCGGGCGATTTCGGCGCTGGAGGATTCCGAGTCGAGCGAGGCGGAGGTGCAGACAGGCAGGGCGCGAATTTCCGGTGGGAAATCGCAATTGTGGGAGCGGCCCTTGAGACGATCCGCGCAGCCCAGTGCGCAGACAATCTCGGTGGCGCCGGGCAGCAAGGAGACAACGCGGCTGACTCTCATGGCGTGACCAGAGAAAGGAAGTCAGGCGGCGAGAGCATTGGCCATTAGGTCACGCGGCGGGTTTGTCCTCCGGGATGCGCATGCAATAGAACGACCGATAAACAAAGATCAACGCGATGAGGAACAAGGACACGCCGATGGCGGTCTTGTAGCTTTGCGTGGTCATGGTGACGGCGATTTGGGTGGCCAGGAGGCCAAAGAGGGTGGTGAACTTGATGACCGGGTTCATGGCGACCGAGGAGGTGTCTTTGAACGGATCGCCGACGGTGTCGCCCACGACCGTGGCGGCATGGAGGTCGGTGCCCTTCTGGCGGAGATCCACTTCGACAATTTTCTTGGCGTTGTCCCAGGCGCCGCCCGCGTTGGCCATGAAGATGGCCTGGAAGAGGCCGAAGAAGGCAATCCCGATGAGGTAGCCAATGAAAAAATAAGGATTGAAGAAGGGCAGGGCCAGGGCGAAGCAGAAGACGACGAAGAAGATGTTCCACATGCCTTTCTGCGCGTAAATGGTGCAGATGCGGACGACCTCCTTGCTGTCTTTGGCGGAGGCGGTGGTGGAGTCCAGTTTGATGTGTTCCTTGATGAAAACCACCGCGCTATAGGCGCCGGTGACCACGGCCTGGCAGGAGGCGCCGGTGAACCAGTAAATGACCGCGCCGCCCATGATGAGGCCCAGGATGATTTCGGGCTGCACAATGCTCAAGGCGTCAATGACGGGTTTGAAGGGGCCGCCGCCACCCTTGGCCACCTGAAGCTCAAACATGTTCTGCAACAACATGATGATGCCGAAGACCATGGTGGTGGCGCCGACGACCGCCGTGCCGATGAGCACCGGTTTGGCGGTGGCCTTGAAGGTGTTGCCCGCGCCGTCGCCTTTCTCCAGCTGGTACTTGGCGTTCTCAAAATCGGCGTCGAAACCGAAGTCGCGCTGGATTTCCTCTTTGATGCCTTTGCGGGCCTCGATCTGGCTCAGTTCATAGACGGATTGGGCGTTGTCGGTGACCGGCCCGTAGCTGTCCACAGCAATGGTCACCGGCCCCATGCCCAGGAAGCCGAAGGCCACCAGGCCGAAGGCAAAGATCGGGGCGGCAAAGGCGAACTTTGCCGGCATGAGGGCGAGGAAGGCGGGATTGCCGGAGAAGTAATAAGAGGCGGCCATGAGGACCATGATGCAAAGGCCCATCCAGAACGCGGAGAAATTGCCGGCCACAAAGCCGGAGAGGATGTTCAGCGACGCGCCGCCGTGCTTGGAGCAGTTGGTCACTTCGCGGACGTGGCGGGAGTTGGTGCTGACAAAAACCTTGGTGAATTCAGGAATCAGCGCCCCCGCCACCGTGCCGCAACTAATGATTATGGAGAGCACCCACCACAAATCCGATCCCCCCTTTCCAGCGCCGTAATTGAAATCCCCCAGGAGCAGCTTGCTGGCGATGAAAGTGATGGCGATGGAGACGGCGGAGGTCATCCAGACCAAGTGGGTCAGGGGCGCCTCGAAATCGAAGTCCTTCTTGCCGGCGAACATCGCCTTGCTCAACATCTCGTTGGCAAAGTAGGAGACCAGGGAAGTGACGATCATCAGGGCGCGCATGGAGAAGAGCCAAATAATGAGGGTCGCGCAGACTTCCGGGCTGGCGGCCAGGGCCAGGGCCAGGAACGCGATCAAGGCCACACCGGTGACGCCATAGGTCTCAAAACCGTCGGCCGTCGGGCCGACGCTGTCCCCCGCGTTGTCCCCGGTGCAGTCGGCGATGACGCCGGGGTTCTTGGGATCATCTTCGGGGAGCTTGAAGACGATCTTCATCAGATCGGAGCCGATGTCGGCGATCTTGGTGAAGATGCCGCCGCAGATGCGAAGGACCGAGGCGCCGAGAGATTCGCCGATGGCGAAGCCGATGAAGCAGGGTCCGGCCAGATCTTTGAGAAACATGAGAATGCAAATCATGAAGAACAACTCCACGGCGACCAGCAACAGGCCGACGCTCATGCCCGAGCGCAGGGGAATGCCCAGGGTGGCCAGCGGATTGCCCTTGAGGGCGGAAAAGGCAGTGCGGGAATTGGCCACCGTGTTGATTCGGATGCCAAACCACGCCACGCCGTAAGAGCCAAGAATGCCGAGGATGGAGCAGAGCAAAATAATCACGACATCGCCAATGGCTTTGTTTTGCAGCGCCAAGAAGTAGTACACCATGCAGCCGGCGATCAGCACCCAAAGGATGGCCAGGAATTTGCCCTGGGTGAAGAGGTAGGTCTTGCAGGTTTCCCAAATTGTCTCCGAAACCTGGCCCATGCTCGAATGCACCGGCAGGGCCTTGGTCTGAATGAACGCCCGAACGCCGAAGACCGCGCCGATCAGGCAAATGCCCAGCCCAATATACATCAGTGTGGTGCCGTGGACGCCGCCCAACCCCGGAAATTGCACCTGGTCCAGGGCGGGGATCTTGATGTCCGCCTCCCCCGCAAACAAGCTGGGGGTCAGAGAGAGGGCCGCGGCCCAGAGAGCCGCCCATAAGAGATGTTTTTTGTTAAGCATAAATAATGATGCGGCAACTAATGCCACGCGCCCCGGGGATTGCCAACCCATTTTTTGGTGATTTGCGCTCTTTTTCTGCCGCTCCGGGGCAAAGAGGATGAAGAATGCCGGGGATTGGACGCGGGCCAGAGGCAAAAGGGGGTGAGAAAATGCCAAAAAAGACTCTGATTTCCCCGCCGCTCCATATAGATTTGCGCCCCCCGCCGTGCGCCAAAAACGGGGGGAATTGGCTTGCCCCGGAGCGGGTGCGGGGATAGAGTGCGGCGGCTGGGTGCCAGTTTAGCTCAGTTGGTAGAGCAGCGCTTTCGTAAAGCGCGGGTCTCCGGTTCGAGTCCGGAAACTGGCTCCACTCTTTTTACGAGGAGAAACGCATAAAGTGCCTGTAAACAAAGGGGTTCTGCGGTATGCGCGGTTTTCTTGACGTGCATCTCCATGAACCTCCATTTCCGCAAAGGTTGCTAAATTCCCCTCGGTTTTAGCAACCGCTTAGCAACCGAATTCCCCTTATTGCGGCATGGTTGTCGTCATTTTTGATACTTCCTGCTCGATTTTCTTTGATCCTCCCCGCCACAACACCCCCTTGGCCCTCCTGTTCTTTGCCCGTGGCTCCTCTTTCCAAGGCCTCCCTCCCCTGGCTCAAGCGACCCTCTCCCCCCATCAATTCGATCTCCTCTTCCCCCGGTTTGTCCTCCCATCAAAGGCCGCCTCTCCTCGGCCCGACTGCGACTTGGCTGCAATTTTCTAAAACTCGTTTATCAACGCCGCCGCCCCCCCTTCAATTCCGCTATGAGAATGGGTGCGTCGCTTCCCTCAAGCGACATTAGCGCCGCCTGACCTCCCCCCCGGCGCGAGCGGGTTCCGGGCTAAACGATGCGAAACCCTAAACGCTGCCTTTGCCCTCCTTCCTTCCTGGCCGGGCCTCACTCCCTCCCCGTCGCCGCACAACCTTGTCAACTGACGCGGTTTCAACCCCTTCCCCCCTCGCTCCTGGCCTTTGGTTTCCCCCTCCTTGTCCCCTCCGAAAAGGCTTGCCCCGCCCTTCGGCTTGTGGTTCGATCCCCTTGTCCCGAAATAAAACGAATCAGAACACTTTGACCAAAATATAATTTGCGAGCTTCGGCCGCCGTCCATCACGAAACGGACAATTTCAACACAGGATGGCCGCTTGAAAGCACGCCCCCTCGGGCGTGCCGAAAGCGTTCCTGTGTGGGCATGTCCGTGCCTGTGATGGGGCGTGAGTAGTCACGCCCCTTTTTTCGCCAGCGGTCACGTCCGCTGAGGATAAAAACCATGTCATCTAAAACGCTCCTTCTTTGCCCCATCATCGCCCTTTGCCTCTCATCCCTCTCCTCGGCCCAGATTTACGACACAAACAACGAGGTTGTCGAAACTTTCGCTGGCTCTGGCCTTTCCGGTCTGGTTAACGGTCAAGGATCTCTCACGATGTTCAGCGGCCCCTCCCTCATCGTCGCCGACTCTTCCAGCAACCTATTTGTTTGGGACAGCGGCAATTATGTAATCCGAAAAATCACCCCTGACGGGACTGTTTCAACTTTTGCTGGCGGATTCGGCTCCGGCGCTTCCTCTGTCGTAGCCATGACCATTGACCAAAACAACACAATTTGGATGACAAGCGTTCCTTATATTCTTTATGAAATTACGAGCAATTCCGCCGTCATGGCGATCCATGTCCCACTTTGGCGACCTGACGGCCTTTGTGTGGACTCTCTCGGTAACCTTTATCTTTCTGACGCGCTTAGTAACAACATTTACCGATGCAGCCCAACCGGCGATTTGACCCTGTTCGCTGGCTCAGGCAACTCAGGTTACCTCAACGGCAATGGCATTTTCACTGCGTTCAACGCTCCTGGTGCATTAACCTCTGACCCAGCCGGAAACATCTACGTATGGGACTCAAATAACGGAGTGATCCGAAAAATCGACCAAAGCCAAAACGTTTCAACTTATGCTGGCGAGTATCCTTATTCTGGCCTCTCTGATGGCCCAAGCACCATCGCTGGTTTTTTTGAGGATTACGCCATGTGTTTTGACCCCTCAGGAAATCTGATCCTCGCCTGTGGCACCTCTGTTAGGCAAGTGACGGCTGCCATGAACGTCAATACACTCGCTGGCTCCTTTTTTACCCCCGGCTACTCCAATGGAACCGGTTCCGTTGCGCGCTTTTACGGTGCATCTGGCGTTTGTGCTTCCCAAGGCCTGATTTTCGTTGCCGACTCAGACAACCAACGTATTCGGCAAATCAGTCTCAACCCCCAGCCTCAAATTGTCTCCGGCCCGAATCTTGGCCTTGCCACCTACTCCGGCTTGACGATCTCCGGCGTCGTTGGCCGCACGTATCAAATTCAAACCTCGCCTGATATGACCTCTTGGAACACCGTCGCCACCATGGTTCTTCCCTCGACCCCCTACCTCTGGTTTGACCAAAATCCTGTCGCTGGGAATAAATTTTACCGCGCACTTTTGCTGCCATGACGATTTCCCTCCCCTCTCTCCTGAAACCCAAACCCAGATTACTTTTCTCTCCCCAACCCTGATTAAACTATGGAATCCACTCCCGATCGTCCAGTTGCTTTGTCAACTATTATCTGCTCCTATATTCTCTCAATCCTCATGCCTTTCGCCGGATTCTTCGCTGGGATTTACCTCCTGACGAAGAAACAATCCGGCCACGGCTTAACCTGTATCGCCTTAAGCATTCTTTGTGGTCTTGCAATGTTCTGGGTCTTTTCCAATATGTAGCTCCGCTTGGTCCCTGCCAACCCTCCGTCGTATCCTTCTTTCCTCTCTCTGGCATGTCGGCTGTGCTGCGATGGGTGTCCGGGCGCGGCACAGGCGATTTGCCCGTAATGAAGCGCAGCGGAATGATGTTCCCTCCTTTCCTCCCCCACTGACTGACTTGAGCCGCGGCGCGCTCGGGGTGGCACGGGGACTGCGCGGGACGTGCCTGCCAAGCCGGGGTTCTTGGGGCGCGGGTCTGCGGCTTGGCTGGACTCGCCCGCCCCACCGTCGCACAACGGATGTTGGCTTCGATTGCCTGGCCGTCTGGACATGTTGGCCCGCGTCGGCCTGAGTCCGCGATGGCGCGTCGGGGCCTTCATGCCTGACGGCGGGGTC
>JBEKAN010000248.1:0-7147 GCA_050015895.1 Verrucomicrobiota bacterium | reverse complement strand
GGTTGGAACGCGGGTGAAAGTCCCGCCCGCCGAGTTAGGCTGTTCACGGCGGAACACGACCTCAACAGCGTCGCCGCGAGGCGGGGTTGGAAGCTGAGGAAGATGAACAGATGGGCCATAACGAAAGTGAACCACATCTAATGAGCCTCGATACGCTTAGAACCGGAGAGAAGCCGAGCCGCTGTTTGACCGGCGAAGGCCGCAGGGAGGAGGCAGGGCAACAGTCAGAGCCTTCTCAACGCTCCGGCGGGGTCGGCGTGGACGGCACGTCTGCAAGTTCAACCAAGGTAAGCTGGGAGAACTCCGGCGGCGGGCCTCAAGCCCAACCGCGCGCGCAAGCTGGCAGGACCAGCCAGGCGGGCGGCGGCGCCGGAGAAGTCGGAGTCCTGCGTAGTAGCGGAGAAACTCCCGTAATGGGAGTGGAGCGAAGGCGGGACACTTGTTCGGGTGTCAGGAGCGACGGTGGCCGATGGCTCCGCAAGGAGATACGCCGCCACGATGCAAGCATCATCAACCCTGACTTTGGTTCGCGTCCCCAAGACGCGAACCGAACCGGACTCGGAGAGCCGAATATGGGAAAACCGTCCGTTCGGTTCGATGAGGGGCGAAGTGGCAGCGCGGGACTGACAACTGCGGTCAGTTCAAAACCGCCTCCTACCACTTCGCCTACTCTACTAAAAATAAATATTTTTTTGAGATGTGCAGTCAATTTAGGTTGAAACCCCCGGTGACGCTCATGCAATATCCCACGGACGCCCCCCAATTGCCCGCCGCAATTGCGGGCCACCCAAAAGAAAGGAAAATTCTATGCGAAAAACGATGGTCTGGAATCCAACGCTCGCCGGGGTCGGCCTGGGGGCCCTTCTCATCTACATCCTCGCCTGCACCTCCTTCAGCCCGGACGACTCGAAGGTGCTCTATGGCACATGGGACGCCAAGAGCGGCCAGGCGGCCGTCGCGGTTTATGACCGCAAAGCGGGCAAATCCGAATTGCTCTTTGAGCCAATCACCCAATCTGTGGGGAAGCCGGACAGCAAACCGGCCATATTGAGACCTCAGTGGATCGAGGGCGGACACAACTTTCTCACGGTCTGGCAGGCGAGTGATGATAAGTCTGACGAATCGTTGAACCTCGCGGTCCTGCCTTTTGACCAGCGCGGACTGGCTCGCACCTTTCTGCTGTCGGACTTGGGGAAAAACGGGGCCGCTTATTTTGAGTATTGGCCTCTGCCGGTGGTCGGGTCGTCCCTCTTTATGAACGGGGAATCCAACACTATCATCCGCCTTGACCTTGTGACTGGGCAGATGCTTCGACATACAAACCAACAGGCAATGTTCCTGCTTCCCTCGCCGGACAACGATCGTCTGCTCTATCTGGGCGGGATTGATAGTTCTTATATGGACGGGAAGAATGATTCCAAAGGCCCCGTCGAATGCGGTCTCCTGAATCCGGAGACATTCGCCCGCGCGCCGCTTTTCCAAATCAAAGACAAGAACGCCTCCATCCTCTCCCTTGCCATCAGCCGCGACGCCAAACACCTCGCCTACCAAGTGGAAGACGAAAGCCCGCCCGTGGTTCACCTGCTCGAAACCGGCCAGCCCGCGCGGACCCTGTCGCTGGCCTCCCTTGGCGAAAATACAACGGTCAATCTCCGCCACTTTTCGCCCAAAAACGACATTCTCTACGGCTCCTTCAAAAATCACCCCAACGAAACCAATGCCGCCTACGGTTTTGTCGAAATTCCCCTGAATGGTTCTCCCATTCGGAAGACCACGTTGATCAGCGACGTTGACAACGACAAGGATGAGGAGAACATGAAGTTTGAGTCCTTTCAGATAGATATTTCGCATGACGGCAAGACTCTCGCCGTCGACTCGGAATGGTTCGCTTTTGGTGACCATTCCATAGGGGCAAAAGACTGCGCCCTTTTCCTTGTGGACTTGACGGATCCGCAACGCAAAGTCACCAAGGTGCTTATCCCGCTGCCGCCCAACAACGCGTTTGACAAATAAGCATGTACAAATTGCTGCTTCCCATCTTTTCCGCGGTCTGCGGCGAGAACCCCGGGCATATCTGGTCGCCGGGCGGCCAACCTCTGCCCTGCTGCCAGCGTTGCGCCGGGCTTTATGTCGCGGCGTTGGTTGCCACCGCGCTGCACCTCTGGTTGCGGCCTCGCATGAGCAGGGGTTTCCTCCGGCTTCATGCCCTTTTCCTGCTGCAATTGGGATTGTTCCTGTTCCCCTGGGTCCCATCCTCGCCGTTGTTGAGGAGCGTTTCCGGTTCGCTCTTCGGCTTCGGCGTGGTCGCGTTTCTGGCGCCCGCGATTCGCGATGGGTGTCCACCCTTGAGGCTGTTCCGCTTCCGCGCCAGGGCCTATGCGCTGGGATTGGCCGGTTGCCTGGCGCTGATTCCCGCAATCGCCGAATGGGGCGGGCGCCCCGGAGCGCTGGTCTTGATGTGCCTGGTGCTGGCGGGCGCTCTGGCGCTCGCGGTTTTGACCCTCGCCAACCTCGCTCGTTGCCTCTTTCGTCTTGCCTCGCAAATCCACAATTTCCGCCCGCGCTTCTTTCGGCGTTCACAGCGGGGCAATGTCTTGCGGCTGTAAAGTATTGGCCCGACCAGCCGATATTCCTCTGGAAGAGTTTCTCTATGAGGAATGCCCGGTTATTTCGCTGGATGCCCATTCGCAGCCTGGCAGGGGGTTGCTGCCTTTCCGTGGCCTGTTGTTGTCTGGCCCAGGCGCCCCTCTACTCCATCGGCCACGCGGACAGCCAGGGTTTCGACGTGGCGATCGGCGCCCTGCATGTCACCAACCTGCTGGCCGCCAACGGCGCCTTGGTGGCCGACGATGTGGTTTCCAATTCCAATGGCGTCACCATGAAGCGCCTTCGAGCGGCGGATTCCGCGGCGGTTGTCTTCGACACAAACGACTCCGTCATCTTGACTCTCCCCACGGACACAAACTCGGAACCAGTCGTCAGTTTTCAGCTTCATTTCGTCTCCTTTGACCAGGCGGAATGGAACGCGCTGTTCCCGGCCGGCCAGCCTGCCCCGTTTCATTTCCTGGTTTGTTCCATGCCAACCGCCCAAGTATGGCACCAGCGCGGCTGGCTCAACGCCACGCCGGTCGCGGACGCTTTTCCCCTGCTGGTGGACCCGCACAATGGCTCGCCCGAAATCTCCTGCCTGTGGAACCGCAATTGGGGCTATCTCTGTCCCCTGGCCGGTCATCCCATCCCCATGATCGGCCTGTGGGACCCTTCGCAGACTCTTTACGTCGGTTACGATTTTCAGGCCTCGCGCGCGACCTGGGCGCAAAGCGAGAGCCAGATCGCCACCGTATATTGTTGGGGCGCGGGAACCGACACCAACTTCATCGCGTTGGCCTATCCGGACGGCGGTTCCCGTTTTGGCAACCAGACCTATCCAGCCGCCGGCCAGAGCATCTCCGCCTCGTTCAGCCTGATCATTGACACGAATCTGCCGGATACCGAGGATCCGAACGAGCGATTTCAAGAGCGGCTCTTCAGCCGTTGTACCAATGCCCTGCCGCAGGTGCCGGCCATGAACGATGTGGCTTGGATTCCCGGCGTGGCACGCCTGGCGGATTTTGTCGGCCCCGTTGGAACAGAGTTGTATGGCGACCTCAACGAACCGGAGTATTGCCAGACCAACGCCGTGGGTTTGATGGGGTTCGGGGGGCACCGGGAAATGCCGGTGGACGCCTGGGTGCTGGGCGGCACTTCCCTGGATTCCGTCAGGACCCAGCTCGACACCTTGCTGACCAATTACGCGCAGTACTTCACAGTGAGCAACGACGAATGTTTGTATTGGACCAAGCCGCTGGAAAATACCTGGTTGGCCAATTATGGCGGCACCAACGCGACAACTCTCCATAATTCCGATGGTTGGTTCGCGGCGCGGGTGCTGGTGGAGCTTTACCGCTATGATCTTGCCCGCGGCCAAACCGACACATTCTATTTGACGAACATTGACTGCCTCTTCAATTGGGCCAGACATTTTGTCTGGACGCGCGGCGAAATTGACGACGTCCCCGCTTCGCCTTTCGCCATCGGGGCCACTTTGAGCGCGTCTTTTCTCCTGGATTACCACTTCACTTTTATGAACGACCCCGCGCGGAGCAACAACGCCGCGCAGGCGTTGGATCTGGCCCAAAACCTGGTCTGGCGTTATTTAAGCGTCTGGGCCATGGACTCGGATAATTGGGATGGAGCGTTGGACAGCGCCTTTCTGGCGGAGCCTAACAGCGGCCGGGATTGGGCGGGCTTGGGCTCCGCCAACGAGGAGAACTGGATGTTGGACACCCTGACCCAAGTTTACGTCCACACCGGCGACGAGCGGATGCGCTACTATTTGCGCGGGATGTTGCAGCGCTGGCCCAGTCTCTATCGCGGCGATTACGAGCCGTCTCTGGCCGACTTCACCGACTTCAACGACGGGCTGACCGAGGGGTATGGGCTTGTCACCGGATCGGGTCCGGGGCGGGGGAATCGTTATGACTACGGCTTCACCGAGTCCCTGGCTCTTATCGAGCCGGTCAGCAACTCTATCGTGCGGGTCGTCGCCGGGGACGCCGCGTGTGTCGCCTTTGACAAGGGCGGCACGACAACGGACATCACCAACTACCGCACCAGCGGCAACGGGGCCTGTTCCTTCACCGTCGTTTCCTCCTCGAACGCCCCCTTTGATCTGAGCTTCTCCTATCCTTTTGTCAACATCCACACCAACACGGTCACGCGGAACGGGCTGGTTCTCGGATCCAATGTGGTTTACCGCCCGCCACAGGCCCCCAGTTCCTTGTATGTTTCCGGCGTGATGAATGGAGACACGATATCCATTGGTCCGTCGGTTGGAAACGTCCCGCCTTTTTCGCCCGACACCTCCCTGGTCTATTCCGAGTCCGCCGTTGAACCGGTCACCAATGGCTCCTTTGTGACCCTGCCGCTGGCGGGCGGCTGCCTCCTGCCGCAGGACTGGACCGATTTTGAATCGTTCGCCGGAATTGTTCCGGGGCTGCATTGGAATTTCGGCGTGCCCTACCAGCAGCGCCTCTATGCCGCCACCAATGTCACCCCGCTGGAGGCGCCCCAGTCCTACGCCGTCTTCGTGGCCTACTCACCGCCGGCGGATGCGGTCCCGGCCTGCGAGCCTGCCCTGGTTTTGGACACCGCGGTGAGCAATTCCACCAGTCTGCCTTTGAGCGGCGCACCCGTGGTGGTTTGGCGGGGATGGCCCACCATGTTCAATCGGATGGTTCTTCTCGACTACGCCCTGGTGCCGTCGGGGCACCAAATTGTCGGCGTGGACCCGCAAGGCACCCTGGTCATGGGCGTGACCGCCTGCACCAACGATTCCACCTCATGGCAATGGGTTCAACCCGGCCTTTCCAGCGCGGCGACGACTTCCGCGCAAGAGGAGCAGAGTTGGTCGGCCCAGCTTGCCTTGCGGAGTTTCTTCGCGCAATTGCCGGCCGGCAGAGTTGCGCTCCTGCCATCCGGACCCGGAACGCATGATTATCGGGGGCCGGCCTTGGATTTTGCCGGCACCAATGGCCTTGCCTGCCAGTGGACCGCCCTCAGCCTGACGCAGTGCGCCGACACCAACTCCTTCAACGCGGCACTCTTCCCGCTGGCCGTTTACATGGGGGACGATTGGTACGTCGCCACAGTCAATACCCCCAATGACGCGAGGTCCGCCCTGTTGAATTATTTGCGCGGCGGCGGCACGCTCCTCGTGATGTCCGTGCTGCCTTCTCCGATGTATTACGCGGGCGTGGACGGCCAGGATTCAGGCCCGATAGACGGAGGCGATGGAGTCACCAACGGCTTGTTGTCCTATTTGGGGCTCCCCTGGGTTCATTATGACGCCGCCCCTTCCGGCTCCACCTTCCAAGTCCAAACCAATCAGGTCACGATGCCAAACGTCCTCCGGTCCTTCCCATTCCCGCCGCCCACCAACCGCGCGTATGGTTTGGTGGATCCCACCAATGTGAATCTGGCGGACAATTACGCCCCCTGGATTTCGATGCTGTGCGGCAACAGCCCCGTGGGGGACGCCGCTTGTTGCATTCAATTTCACCAGGGGCCGGCGGCCAACGGCACGATCGTTTATGTCTCCAACGCCCTCCTGTTGAGTTCCCAGGCGACCGCCATCATAGCCGACACCACTTCCTGGCTTTGCCAGGCCGTGCCGGGGGACTCTCCGCTGTGGTTGGATTCCATTCGCTTCAGCCTTTCCAGCGTCATTTTGGGCTTCAATGCGCCGCCCAATCTGGCCTACCGGCTCGAATCGTGCGACGACTTGCGCGCCGCCTCCTGGTCGCTGGTCACCAATTTGCCCGGCTCGACAACCAATTGCACGATGACCGCCACCGATTCCCCCGGCAAATCCGGCACCCGCTTCTATCGTCTGACGGTTCACCCGTGATATTCTGCAATCCTAATGGTGGGAGCTGGATATCCGCGTCCCGAAAATGTCCCTGTCCATCCCCGCCCTTTGATTTTTGGCTTTGAAGTTTGGGCCTTCGTCGCCACACTGGCGGGATATGGCAACCATACCCACTGAATTCAGCGGCGTCACCGCCGTCGCCAAGGCCAATGTGTATTTCGACGGCAAAGTCGTCAGCCACAGCATTCTGTTTCCCGACGGCGGCAAGAAAACGCTGGGCCTGATATATCCGGGCAAATACCATTTTGGCACCGACCAAGCCGAGCGCATGGAAATCGCCGCCGGCCAATGCGTGGTGAAGCTCGACGGTCGGAGCGAAGTCCACACCTGGGCCGCCGGTCAAGTGTTTGAAGTTCCCGCCAAGTCGGGCTTCGACATCGAAGTCCCATCGGGCATCTGCCAATACATCTGCTCGTACTTGTGAGCAGCCTTGGACCGGGTCCAGACTCGCGGGCATTTGCACAAGACGGCGCTGGCGGTTGGGATTGTCGCCTTGAACGCGCTGGCGTACCGGCAGGCTTACGCCATGACGCACTTCACGAGCCACGGAGTGCGCACGGAAAAGCCGGAGAAATCAGTTTTTGACCTGCACACCCAACTTCCGCTCAAGCGCCGTCAAGACAACCTCCGCCGCCGCATCCAGGCTGATCGCCCCGGTGTTGATGGTCAAGTCGTGGC
>JBEKAN010000247.1:0-7181 GCA_050015895.1 Verrucomicrobiota bacterium | reverse complement strand
CGATGGTCAAGGCGCAGGAAGCCGTGCGGATACGTAGGCAATTGGCAAAGGCCCGGCCCGACGCGTTCCTGCCGGGCTTGGCAAGCTCACTGAGCAATCTGGCCAACAGGCTGAGCGATTTTGGCCAGCGCGAGGACGCACTTGAGAAAGCGCGGGAGGCGGCGCTCATTTTTGAAAAATTGGCGGAGACCCGGCCAGACGCGTTCCTAGCGGATTTGGCGATGTCCCTGAACAATCTGTCCATAAAGTTAAGCGATTTAGGGCAACGCGAGGAGGCGTTCGACAAGGCAGAGAAGGGGACGCGGATTTATGAGGAGCTGGCAAAGGCAAGGCCTGAGGCGTTCTTGCCAAACTTGGCGGGATCACTGAACAATCTGGCCAACAGGTTGAGCGAGTTGGGCCGACGCGAGGAGGCGCTCTGCAAGGCACAGGAGGCTGTACGTGTTTTTGCGCAGTTCGCAAGTGCCCGCCCGGAAGCTTTCCTGCCGGACTTGGCAGGAGCACTGAACAATCTGGCCAGCGTATTGATCGATTTGGGGCGGCGCGAGGAGGCGCTGGACAAGGCCTTGGAGGCGGCGCGGATTTATGAACAATTGGCAAAGGCCCGGCCAGAGGCGTTTCTGCCTAACGCGGCGATGTCTCTGAATAATCTGGCCAACACGTTGAGTGCTTTGGGCCGACGCGAGGAGGCGCTGGACAAGGCACAGGAGGCGGTAAGGATTTACCAGCAATTGGTAAAGGGCCGCACTGACGCGTTCCTGCCGAACTTGGCAGGATCACTGAACAATTTGGCCAGTAAGTTAGGGCAGTTGGAGCGGTACGAGGAAGCCTTGGAGAAGGCGCAGGAGGCGGTGCAGATGCAAGAGCAACTGGCCAGGGCTAGGCCGGACACTTTCCTGCCGGACTTGGCGACTTTTTGCGGGGTAAGAGGTGCAGCTCTACGGTGCTTGGGGCGCCACTCGGATGCCGCCGCTTCCTTCGCGCAGGGCATCCGGGCGATAACACCGCTTTTCCAAAAGTTGCCAAAGGCCTTCGCGGAACGAGTTGCGTCCCTCGCTAACGATTATCGAGGCGCAATCCAGCTTGCACAGCTTCAGCCTGACGACAAATTGCTCACACCAGTGGTTGAACTGTTGGATAAACTAAAACAAGACAAACCGAAGGAGTGATTAGCATTGTGAATTTGCACGCTTTAATTGCCTTGGCCAAGGGGGAGGGGGCCAGCGACCTGCACCTGGAACCGGGATTGCCGCCCGTCATCCGCGTGCGCGGCAGTCTGCGCGCGGCGGGGGAGCCTTGCGCGGCGGATGTCCTGCTGCAAACCGCCCGCGAGATCATCCCCCCCGACGACTGGCCGCGGTTTCTCACCCAGCGCTCCTTCGACATGTCCAAAACCATTGAAGGGTTGCGCTGCCGCATCAACATCCTGCAAACCTCGCGGGGGATCGGCTTCGCCATCCGTTTGCTGCCCGCCTTCCAGCCCACCATCGAGACCCTGAATTTGCATCCCGACCTCAAGCTGCTGGTCAACCACGCCAACGGGCTGGTGCTCATCAGCGGCCCCACCGGCAGCGGCAAATCCACCACTCTGGCCGCGCTGGTGCAGACGATCAACCTGAGCGACGCCCGGCATATCATCACCATTGAAAGCCCCATTGAATTCACCTTCCGTCCCCGGCAGGCGTACATCCGGCAGCGCGAGGTGGGGCGGGACACGCCCAGTTTTGAGCAGGCGCTGCTGGACAGTTTGCGGGAGGACCCGGACGTGTTGATGGTGGGGGAGATGCGCGAGCCGGAAACCATGCGCCTGACTTTGAGCGCGGCGGAGACCGGGCATCTGGTGCTGGCCACGGTCCATTCCTCCAATTGCGCCGAGGCCCTGCAGCGGGTGGTCAACGCCTTTCCCCCGGAAATCCAGAGCAACATCGCCGCCCAACTGGCCGACTGCCTCATCGCCGTGGTTTCCCAGCGTCTGCAATTCCGGCCCAATTTGAACATCTGCGTGCCGGAATGCGAAGTGCTCAAGAGCACCATGCCCATCAAAAATTTCATCCGCAACCGCGAGTTCTTCAAAATTGTCTCCTCTCTGGAAACGGGGATGGAGAGCGGCATGTGGACCTTCGCGCGCTATCGCACCTGGCTGGAAAAGCGGACCAACTTTCACATTTTGTCCCGCGAGCCGGAGGCGGAGGAGGAGGCCGTCGCGGCGCCGAAAATCCCGCCGATTCCGGCCGCTCCCAAAACCAGCCACGGGAGCCGCCATCCCACTCCCAAGCCGGGGGCTGGCGCCAAAGCGGCGGATTCCGGCCGCATCGAAATCGAGCCGGTGGAGTCCTTCGAAAAAATCCTCAAAGACCCGTTGTAAACGCCGCCCCGCAGACACAGCGACGGGCGGAAGCGGAAAGCGGCGCTGTCGCGCCCGCGCTCCAAGACCTGTCGGCCCCTCGACCGCGCGCCGTGAATACGAAACGTCTTGGAGTGCAGTCTCGCGAGTTCCGCTTTGGAGCACAAACAGGCGTGGTCACCCGATTGGAAGAAACTCCTCCCACACCCGGCTGGAGCGGGTGGAAATTTTGGGCTTTCCCAATCCGGCTCTTGGGCCTTAACTGGCGGGGATGCATTCTTTTCGTTACCGGGATGGAAGGCTTTTTTGCGAGGGGGTTTCAGTGGGGGCGCTGGCCGAGAAATTCGGCACACCCCTGTATGTCTATTCGCGACGCACCCTGACCGATCATTTCACAAGGCTGGATTGGGCGATGGCGCCGCTGGATCATCGCATCTGCTTCGCAATGAAGGCCAATTCCAATCTTGCTGTCCTCCGCGCGCTGGCCAATCTGGGCGCCGGCTTTGACATCGTGAGCGGGGGGGAATTGAGGCGCGTGATCGCCGCGGGCGGGAATCCGCGCAATTGCGTTTTCGCCGGCGTGGCCAAGCAGGAGGAGGAGATCAAACTGGCCCTGCGCCAGGGCATTTATTGCTTCAACGTGGAAAGCGAGCCGGAGCTGGCCCGCATCAACCGCGTGGCGGCGGCGTTGAAAAAAATCGCGCCGGTCGCAGTCCGGGTCAATCCGAACGTGGACGCCCACACCCACGCCAAGACCACGACGGGCACTTACGAGAACAAGTTTGGCGTCGCGCTGGAGGAGGCGGAGGGGGTTTACGCGCGCGGGGCGAAAATGAGGAATCTGCGCTGGCGCGGGGTGCAGATGCACATTGGCTCGCAAGTCACGGAGGTGGAGCCTTTTGAGCTGGCGGTCAAGAAGCTTCTGCCGCTGGTGGCCGGCCTGGCGGCGCGGCATGACCTGGAGTTTTTCGGCGTCGGCGGCGGCCTGGGGATTGTTTATGAGGGCGCGCTGGCCAGCGGCTCGCCCGAATGGTGGGCCAGGCCGGAAGCCAAGGGCATTCTGACGCCGGAGCTTTATGCCGAACATCTCATCCCTCTGCTCCAGCCCCTGGAATTGAAGGTGTTGCTGGAGCCGGGGCGGTCCATCGTCGGCAACGCGGGCATCCTGGTCGCGCGGGTGGAATATGTGAAGATCACCGGGAAAAAGAACTTTGTCATTGTGGACGCCGCCATGAACGACTTGGTGCGGCCCGCGATGTACGACGCCTTCCACGAAGTCGTCCCCGTCCGGCAGCGCGACGGGCAGTTGGTTTCCTCGGACGTGGTGGGCGGGATCTGCGAATCGGCGGATTTCTTCTGCAAAAACCGCCCGCTGGCGGCGGCGCAGGAGGGGGACCTGCTGGCGCTCATGAGCGCGGGGGCCTACGGCTTTGTCATGGCGTCCAATTACAACGGCCGCCCGCTGGCGGCGGAAGTGTTGGTGGACGGCGCCAAGGCCGCGCTGGTGCGGCGGCGGCAGCGGGTGGAGGAGCTTTGGGCGGGGGAGAAAATCCCGGCGTCGCTGCGATGAAATCGGAACAGGGAATTGTGAACAGGGAACGAGGAATGGGGAATGGGGGGATTGGAGGCGTGAAAATTATTTTTCAAAAAAATTCCGAATTGTTGTTGCCAAAGGAATCCTTTCCACTATGATTCCCCCCAGATGGTCGGAATTGCGGTGCGACGTGAATAAATTGACCATTTTCATTCCTCCACGTTCCACCGAGAGTCGCCGCGGCCTTGTGTCCGCGACGGGAGCTTATTGATGAGCGTTCCCATTTTCTTTTTTGCGCAGACAAATTTGCGGTCGCAGACAAATTTGCGGTATGTGCTGGGCCAGTCCACGATGCAGGCCCGCGGCATTCTTGTCTGCCTGGCCGTCTTCTCCATTTTCGCCTGGTACACCATGATCTTCAAGGGGCTGCAAATGAACCGCGCCAAAAAGCTCAACCAGGACTTCGACTCCGCCTTCCGCGGGCAAAAGGGGGTCCTGGGCATTTTTGACCGCCAACTGCAGGTGTCCGGCTGCCCGTTCTTTGCGGTCTATCAGGAGGGTTGCGCGGAATTGGACGCGCGCCTCAAGACCGGGCCGGGCGCCCTGCGTAAATCTCACATCACCCTCAAAGGCATGGAGCATGTGAAGCGGACGCTGGAAGGGGCCGTCGCGCGGGAGTCGCTCAAGCTGGAATCGGGGTTGATCCTGCTGGCCATCGCCGTCAGCGGCG
Organism: Verrucomicrobiota bacterium; assembly: GCA_050015895.1. Classification (GTDB taxonomy): domain Bacteria; phylum Verrucomicrobiota; class Verrucomicrobiia; order Limisphaerales; family Palsa-1400; genus JBEKOF01. The sequence goes on along the minus strand of JBEKAN010000247.1, from coordinate 2,573 downwards.
CGCCGTTTCTGGGACTCCTGGGAACGGTCTGGGGGGTGATGGAGACCTTTGCGAGAGTGGCGATCGACCAGACCGCGGATTTGACCTCCATGGCGCCGGGGGTGTCCGCCGCCCTGATCACCACAGTCGCGGGGCTGCTGGTCGCCATTCCCTCCATGTTCGCTTACAACTGGCTGGTCCACACCCTGCGGGTGCGCACGGTGGAGCTGGACAACTTCGCGCAGGACTTGGTTTCTAAAATGGAAACAGAGTATTTGAAGGAGGAATGACCCATGCGCCGCTTTTCCCAACGCAATTCCCTGGTGACCTTGAGCGAGATCAACATCACCCCGCTGCTGGACCTGGCTTTCGTGCTCTTGATCATTTTTGTCATCACCCGCCCGATGCTCGAAGGCCACGTGCGAATGCAGTTGCCGGTCAGCCCGCTGGGGGACCGGGGCGCGCCCAACCGCCAGGATGTCCGCGTGGTGGAGATCAGGGCCGATGGGCAATACTCGTTGGCGGAAAAGCGTCTTTCCTTGAGTCAATTGGAGACGGAACTGGTGGCGACTTACCGCCAGGACCCCAAATTGACGGTGTTCCTTCGCGCCGACAAGCGGGTGGAATGGAATTATGTCTTCGCCGTCATGGAGGTCTGCATGCGCAATAAGATCACCCAAGTCAGCCCAAGCACCACGCCGGAGGCGGGCCGATGACGCGATTGCAAAAAAAGTGTTTCGTCGCCTCGGCCTGCCTGCATGGCCTGCTGGGGGTTGTGGTGCTGGTCACGGCCGCTTTTCGTTCCGAGCCGACAGTGGCCGGAGAGCAGGTTTTGACCTTGATTTCGCCGCTCATTCTGGATCGCGCCGGCTCCGGAGGCGAGGCTCCCGCCGTGATCGTGCCGCGACCGCCCGCGCCACCCCCCGCACCAGCCCCCTCGCCAACGCGGCCGGCCACCCCCTCACCCGCGCCGCCTCGTGTGACTCCACCACCAATGCCTACGACCATCCCCGCGCCGAGGCAGACCGCCAGGAGCACAACCCCGGACAAGCCTGCGAGCGCGCCGGCCGCCAGGGGGCATATAGTGGTACCGACTTTCGACCCAGCCCCCCGCAGCGCCACCGCAGGGAGGCAATCCGGTCCATCTCCAACCGCGGGGCGTTCCGCGTCCGACAACCGTGCGCAGGAGCTTTCCACGGCTCTGGCGAGCTTGGCGAGCGGCGTTCGCACCGCCGCCGCGACGGCCACCGTGGTGACCGTGCCGGGCGAGGGTGGCGGGGAGGCCTTTGTCGGTTACGACACGCTGGTTTACAATGTCTATTATCATGCCTGGAACGCACCGCAGGAGACCTCCGACACCCGGTCGGCGGACGCCAAAATTGTGGTGACGCGCGACGGTACAATTGTCTCTCACGAAATCACCCGCCGATCTGGCAACCCCGCCATTGATTCATCCGTGGAACGGGTGCTGGATCAGGTCAAACAATTGCCGCCATTTCCAGAGGCGTCGCACGACGCCCAACGCACTTTCATAATCAGCTTCAGCCTAGAAGCAACGCAAGCACCCGGATGAAAACATTAAGCCAAATCGTTCTCGTTATTTTGTGCGGCTGGTGCCTGGCGGCGCCGGCTCAGGATCGCGTTCTTGACATCACCAAAAACGCCGCGAGGATCATTCCCATTTCCATCACCGGCTTTGACGGCGAGGTGAATTCGGTGCTCAAATTTGATTTGTCGGTCCTGGGAATGGAGGTCACCAACCCGGCCAATGCCGATTATCTCATCAGCGGCGCGGCAAACGGCCGGTTGGAGGGACATTTGAAACAGGCGGGCGGAAGCGCCGATATTTTCGCGCGCGCTTACAGCGGCGGCAGCGCCCGTTCGCAGGCGCACTCGTTCGCCGACGACATCGTGAAGGCCATCCTGGACACCCCCCCCATTTTCCACACCCGGATCGCCTATTGCCGGCAGGCGGCCGGGAGCGTCGAGCTTTGTGTGGCGGACTTCGACGGCGGCAACCAGGTGGAGATGACCCGCGACCGGTCCTTGGTGGCGACGCCCGCCTGGGCGCCGGGCGGCGGGAAGTTGTTTTACACCTCGTGGCGGAGCGGGACCACGCAAATTCTGGAGCACAACGCCACCACGGGCGAGCGCAAGGTCTTTGCCGCTTATGGCGGGGCGAACCTCAACCCGGTTGTCTCTCCCGACGGCGCCAGGGTGGCGATGATCCTGAGCAAAGGGGGGACGCCTAGTTTGTATGTGTGCGACAGCGGCGGGGGGAATCTCAAGCAGTTGACCTTCGGGCGCGACGAGGCCTCCTCGCCCACCTGGTCGCCGGATGGCAGGCAGATTTGCTACGTGGCGCACGCCGGGCGCGCGACCCTGCGCCGGATCAGCAGCGAGGGGGGCCAGCCGGCGGAGATTCGCGCCGCGGGTGTTTTCGGAAATCTCACCTCGCCGGACTGGTCGCCGGACGGGAAAAAGATCATTTTTACCAGCGGAAGCGTCAATTTCAGCCTTTGCGTGGTGGCGGCGGGTGGGGGGGACGCCGATATTCTGGTTGCTGGTGAGGACCCGTGCTGGGCGCCCAATTC
>JBEKAN010000246.1:0-7196 GCA_050015895.1 Verrucomicrobiota bacterium | reverse complement strand
GGGGTGGTGGTCCTGCCGCCGCCGCCCGTGGTGCCCATGCCGCTGAGGCTGCTGGTGGATAGGGTCCCGCCGTTGTTGGCCGCCTGGGTGGCCCGCGTGGTCAGGGCGCTGGTCTGGTTGGCGGTGGTGGAACGCGTCGTCGAACCGAACAGGTCCTGAAGGGCTTGCTGCAAGTCCGTCACATCCATATTCGCCGGGCGAAATGCAAAGACCTCCATCGTGTGGGCGTCGCTTTCGTCCAACTGATCAATCATCTTTTCCACCTCCACCATCGTGTCTTTGGAGGCGGTGACCAGGACGGATTGCGTGCGCTCGTCCGCCACGGCATTGACCGTGATTTGCTTCTTCATCCGGTCGCTCATGCCCGCGCCGGGCGTCACCGCTCCGCCGCCACCGGCTCTCCCACCTCTGCCCGCAACCGTAGCCCCGCCCCGTCCCGCCCGGCCGCCGGTTTGTTGGTTGTTCTGCGCGTTGGGATCCGGGAACAGCGAAGTCAGCTCCGTCGCCACATCGTCCGGATTGGCGTGCTTGAGCGGGAATACTTTGATCAGCACCATGTCATCCTGCGGAATGTCCAATTTGGTGATCAGATTGGAGATGCCCGGCATGATATCAATCGGCGCGCTGACCATCACCGCGTTGTTCTCGTCGTCGGAAACCGCGTTGACGTGGAAGGCCGCCCGCTTGGGGTCATCCGGGTTGGCGGCGCCACCGCCGCCCCTGCCTCCTCTGCCGCCTCCAAACAGGGTCGCCAGCCCCCCCCCGCCGCCGCCGCCCGCGCCCGCATCCGTCGGCGAGAAAACGTCCTTCAACTCCTGGGCCAGGGCCTTGGAGTCGGCATACGTGAGCAAAAACACCTCCAAGTCCCCGTTGCCCGAACTGTCCAGCGCCGCGATAATCTGGCAGAAGTGCCGGACATCCGAGTTGCGGGCCGTCATGATGATGGCGTTGCCGCCGGGATTGGACATCATCTCGGCTCCCGACACCGGCCGCAGCGGGAGAAGGTCCTTGAGCACCTCGACGGGATTGAGCGAATGAAGCAGAATCACATACGTCCCCACCCGGGAGTCGTTCGGCACGGTCTCATAGTCGCCGCTCCACACATACACGGGCGTGTGGGCGTCGGTCGTCGCCGATTCCACCGTTTCGATGGTCAGCGTGTTTCCATCCTTTAGGGCCGTCAAATTGTTTTGCGCCAGAATCTTGTTCAGGAGGACAATTATCTCCTCCTTGCTCAATGGGGTTTGACCCACGATATCCACCGTCCCCACCGCCAAATGCGTGTCCGCCTGGCGGATGATGGTCATCCCCGCCGACTGGGCGAGGTAATTCAGCACCATGTCGGCGTTCGCCCCTCGAATATTCGGGATCAAGCCCTGATCCGCCACCCCTGCCGTCGCGTTCGTGTGGGTCCCCTCCGCGCCCGTGGCGGTTGCCTCGACCACCACTGGCGGAGCGGCGTTGGTCTGGTCGGCGGATGCGCTCTCACCGCCCTCCTTCCCGGTCGCCGGCGTCGCGCTCAAGTCCCCCGGCTGGCCAGTGGCGTTCGTGCCTGGTGGCACTGCCGCCTCGTCGGGCGGCGCCTGCGCGGGCATGGCCGCGCCGGGGACTGGCGGCTGCGCCGGGGTTGAAACGATTGGTTGCGCCACGGCGGTCGCCGCGACTCCAAACCACCCGGCGGTCAGGCCGGCCAACATTAGGGATGATATGTTTTTCATAATTATTAATTGCCTTCTTGTGCGCGACGCGCCTGCAATCTTGCCAGCACCGACGGGTCCGCGGCCGCCGCGGGCGCCGTTGCTGTCGTGCCAAATCCTCCTCCGCCTCCTCCTCCGTTGCCAAAGCCGCCCCCGCCTCCGTTGCCAAAGCCGCCTCCGCCTCCGTTGCCAAAGCCGCCTCCGCCACCGCCTCTGTTGCCTCTGCCGCCCCGGCGGCCGCCAAATCCGGTATTACCGGTGTCATCCGCGGTTGCGGTGGTGTCGGCGAACTGCCGCCCGCCAAATTGTGGCTGTTGGCCGAACCCGCCACCGGTGTCCGCCGGAGTCGGGGCGCGCTCCACGACATAGGGGATGGGGTAGGTTGTGAGCATCATCTTTGTCGCCCACTGCCCTCCATTGGTCCGGCTCAGTCCCCATCCCACACCGACGGTAAACATGTTGGTGCTCGCGCTGTTGGTGTCCACCAACTTCACTTCATTGGTGGAGACGGCCACAATTTTCAAGCCGTCAATGGAGTCGCCCACATCATACTGTCCGGACTGCGACGCGCCGTACCCCGAGAAGACCGCGTCAATGCCTTTTCCTATTTTGTTCCATGTGCCGCATAACCGGATCTCCTGAACCGCCGGAGGACGAACCTGCGGCGCATACACAGTGTTCATTATCATGCCCTGCCGATAAGGCTGGCGCGTGGAATCAAAGATGGGCCGCTGCCAAATCAGCGCAAAATTCGTGTACCCCGGCGGCCCGTTGCCCGCTTTGGAAGCCGGTTTGGAATCCGCACTGGCTGCCGGGGTCGCGGCCGGCGTCGCAACATTTGTCCCAGCCGCGCCGACCACCGGTTTCGCAACCGCGCTGGCAGCCGATGGCGTGGCCGCACCCGCAACGGGTGTCGCGGCCGGTGTCTCAGCCGCGCCGACCGCTGGTTTGGCAACCGCGCTGGCAGCCGACGGCGTGGCCGCGCCCGCAACAGACGTCGCAGCGGGGGTCGCAACCGCGCCTGCCGTCGGCGCGGCAGCCGCGCTGTCAACCGGTTTGGCGACCGCGCTGGCGGACGGCGCAACGGCGGCGCTCGCGGCCGGGCTTGACGCCGGCGCGGCAGCCGCTTTGACGGCGGGTGTCGCAGCCGGGCTGGCAACGGCGGCCGTGGCCGCGGCAGTGATGTTGGTGGTGGCGTTGCTGGGCTGCGCCGCAGCCATCAATTGCACCACCGTGAACAAGAGCACGGTTCCAGAGCTGATGAGATATTTTTTCATTGTGTCGTAGTGTTGGTTGGGGTGAGGACCAGCCCGCTGACCGTCAGGTCCAGAGTCAAGATTTTCGAGGCGTCATCCCGGGTGGTCAACTCCACCGAATCCACTTTCATGCCCTTCTGACTGCTTTCCACGTCATAGAGAAACTGCGTGATCTGCGATTGAAATCCCGTCACACTCACCCGGCATTCCTCGCTCCGGTAAGGCGCCCCCTGGTCCTGGTCGCTTTCCTTGTTCTCCGGCTTCTGGCTCACCAGCGTCACCCCGCTGTCGTTCGCCCAGCCGAAGAAGGCCTTGAACATCTGGTTCTCCGCGACGGTGGAATTGGGGGAGAAAGTGTTGACATACATGTGATTCCATTTCGCGTCTATCAAATCCTTCCGCCCGATGGTCTGTTTGCCCTCCTGGATTTGCTTGCGCAGATCGGCGATTTCCTTCCGCCGGTCCGACCACACGTTGTAGAGCGGCGTCAACAAGAACAGGTACAGCAGCCAAAAGGCCACCAGACCGCCCACAGTCATCAAGAGATATTTCTCGCGTTTTTTAGTTTCCATTGGCCAATGCTCCTTCCGGCTTCCACTGATAACTCAGCGTGTATTGGATCGGCTGCTGCCCTCCCGGCCCTCCTGCTTGGTTTGGTTGGTTCCGCACATCCGAGTGCAAATCCACCACTCCCGGCTCCGACCCCAAATTTTCCCGCATCGTGTTGAACGCCGTCAGCGTCGTCGCCATCCCCGCAATCTGCACATCCTTCAGGTCGCGGATGTCAATGGACTTGACATTCACTGTGCCTATCACCGGATACGCCTGGGTCAGGTTCTTCAGCATGGTCAGCGCGGGGCACGAGGTGTCAAACCACGGCTGGTAGGTCTGGGCGTTGTCCCGCTCATCGTTCAACTGCTTGACCTGCGCGGCCATCGGTTTCCACTGGTGGTTCAGGATGGTGATCTGGATCTGCTGCCAGCCAAACGCACCGCCCACGCACAACACCACAAACGCCGCCGCTCCCCCCGCGTAGGCCAGCTTCTGCGTGGACAATTTGGTCGCGACAAACTGCTTCCAGGGGGTGATCTTGGGCGGCAGAAAATCCGGCCCCACATCGCCGCTCTTGACATACCCGGCCGCCAGCGCCAGCACGGGCGAGGCGGCCAATTCCGGCGCGGGCGCGACCTCAAAGACCAGCCCGGGTGGGCGGTCCATCGGCTCGATGCGCAGTCCCATCGCCGTCAAACGCGGCGCGATGTCGCTCACAAACTGCCGGGCCGTCTCCCCGCCCCCAAAAATCTTGATCGGCCCGGCGGCTTCCGAGAACCCCCCCGGCAACTGCCCCAGCGTGATGCGGATCTCCCGCGCCACCAGGTCGGCCGACACTGTGCGGCGCGCCCCCTCCGATTCCACCGCCGCGTCCAGCGAGCGCAAGGCGATGACCCCGCCGCCGCCCGACACCTGCAGCTCCAGCCCGTGATTGCTCAGGGCCAGAGTCAGCACGCGCTGCGCGGCGTCCTGCGAGGGGCTTTGCATGGCGCTGATGCCCATGGCGAAGGCCAGCGGCTTGAGCTTGGCCGCCCGCAGCACCCGCTCCAGCAAGTTCAGGTGATTGCGCGGCACCGCCAGGAGCGTGGCGTAATTGTCCCCGTTGGGCGCCTTGAAAAGGGAGCGGGTGATGAAAAGCGACTCGTACCCGGAGGGAAAACCGCGCTCCGCCTCGATCTGCAGATAACTCTCCAGGTCCGCCTCCGGCATTTCCGGCACCTTGGTTTGGAGCGTCAGGACCCACGTCAGCGGCAGGCAGACCACGCATCGGCGCTCCCGCACGCCGGCGCTGTCCAAGTGATTCTGGATTTCGCGGCCCACCAATTCGGGGTCGCCCGTCAGGGGCGAGAGGGCCATCGCGGCGGAGACCGTTTGGCCCACCCGCAGGCCGTTCCTGCCGCGGCGCACCACCACCGCCTCCAGACTTTCCCCGTTGAGCGCGATCCCCACGACGGAGGAGGCGCGTTGTTTTTTGAACAGTTTCATCGTTTTGTATTTCCCGCCAGCAACTGGTCATGAATTCTCCGGCCCAAGGCCCACCCCAGGTAGGTCACGTCCTGCCGGTACACAATCTGCGGCGAACCTCCGCTGCAATCAAAGACAAATCGCACCCGCCGATAGCCCCGCCCGTGCGCCCCCACCGCCGCGATGTCCGCCGTGAACTGGTAGGAGCGCGCGGTCACCCACGGCCCCGCCGCCGTGATGCAGTTGCTCCCATAGCTGGAGAGGGCGTCTTTGAGCCAGGCTATCGAACTCATCGTCCCGCCGTTGCCCTGGCGGTAGGACATCACGGCCGGGGCGTAGAGGTTGCTGATGCCCGGTATGCAGGCCAGCGACCAGACGGTCGCGGTGTTGACATTGATCAGCCCCACCGTGTTCGGCCCCATCAGCATCGGCTCGATGGTCATAAACTCGCTTTCCGGCATCTGGCTGCGATTGTAGAAATCCAGCACACTGTTGGGCGCTGTTCTGCCCAATGCGTTCATGTAGGTCGTCGCCTCTTGCGACGACAAATTGGTGCTCAGAAAGCTCTTCAGCGCGTTCGTGTTGGACACCAGCACGCGGCTGTTTGTTGTGCCGGGATAGTTGGTCGGCTCGTGCGTCCAGACCGTGACGTACTCGAAAACTCCCGGATCCAGGACCCCGTTTTGATTGTCATTCGGAGGCAGCGCCATGCCGTCGTTTTCATTGGGGTCCATCGCCCCGTTCATGTTGATGTCCTCGCCGAAAAGCAGGTCCATTGAAAATCCATAGACCATGCTCAGTTCGCCCACCGTCTCGAAATTGGCGTTTTTGCACACGTAGGGCGGATTGAGCATCGAATAGGTTTCGTTCTTCGCCCCGTCCACGCTGGGCGTCGTGTTGGTGTTGCGCCAGTCATACATCGCCGCCGCGTTGTAGGCCGTCATTTGCGGCAGGTCAATCAGCAGGTTGGTGGCGTTGTTGTAGAGCGTCGCGTTCAAATTGGCCTTCGAGGCCTCATCCACCAGCCCGAAGGAGGGATCCGGCGAACTTAGGGACATTTGGGAGTAATTGGTGTCGCGCCCGATGTACCAGAACATCGCGTTGCCCACCTTCACGCCCGCGTTGAGGTAATTGTTCGTGTTGGGCAGCATGTTCGTGTTGATCATGTTGGCCAGAACATTGCTCGCATAGAGCGCCCCGGCCTCGATGGCCTGGTCGGCCTGCAGACTGTCCACCTGGTTCTCCGCCGCCCGCAACTCCATTTCCATCGAGTGCGCGAAATAGAGCGCGATCCCCACCAGCCCGAAGGCGATCCACATCACCACAATCAGCACCGAGCCGCCGGGGCCGGCCTTGCGGGCTTGCGCGTTTGTGCGGTTGCGGGCGGTCTTCATTGCAGCAGCGCCGTGGTGGAGTTGGTCGTCACTTGCATGTCAATCGGGATCACCAGTTCGTATTTCTGGCCCCTCCCCCTCATATCGCCTTGCGCCACCATCTGGATGTCCATTCTGATGGCGCAGGGCAAATTGGTCTGCTGCGTCGTGTCCCATTGCTGGTCCCATTGCTGGCCGTCATAGAAGGAAAAACTCACACTTTGCACCCCGCTCAGAATGGTCCGCTTCTCGTCCGGCAGCAGCGGCGGGTTGACGGGCAGCAGGTTGCGCGTGACGGCGCGCACCAGGTCCTTGCCCACCATGTTGCGGTTGGTTGGCATGGAGAGCAGATAATTCACCTTCTCGATGTCCCCCCAGGGAACCAGCCCGTCTGGCTCCCCCCCGGTGGTGTAGAAATCTGGGCTGCCCACGATCTGGTCGGGCAGCGTGTTGGTCTGGTTGATGGTCTGGAAGGGGCCGATGAGCAGGCCGGTGCTGTACCCGTTGGTGTCCGCCATCGAGTTGGTCGAACAAATCAGGTTGGCCAGGTCCCGCTGGATGCCGATCAGCGCCTGCTCCGCCGGCAGTCCCTCCTCCACCGTGTCGGTCACCCCGTTGTTCATGCGCACGGCGATCCACAGCACGCTGCTCATGGCCGCCAGGATGGTCGCCATGATGCCTATGGCCAGGAGCAACTCAATGAGCGTGAACCCACCGAGGCGCCTTCTGACGCCATGAAAATTAGTAGATTCCGTTGGCATTATTCAGCCCTTGCGGCGGCGGGATGAGTGTGCTCAGATCCACGCTGCATTGATGCCCCGCCACATTGTAGGCCACCGTCACGGTGGCCAGTG
>JBEKAN010000245.1:0-7204 GCA_050015895.1 Verrucomicrobiota bacterium | reverse complement strand
CCGATGAGCCTGATCCGACCACGAAGTTCGTCCAAGTGGTCATGGTGGCCATCCGCCCGGCGTAATCGTAAGTGTAAGCCACCGGGTAAACCCGGCTGCCGAATGTCTTTTGGATACTGCCACCCGGCTGGTAAATCGTCGCCATACCGGTCCCATCAGGGTAGATCACGTTGGTTGGCTACAACATCTTGTTGTAAAAAGTCTGCGTCGTCAGCCCGGCCATCCCGGAACCGGGTGACGGCGTGGTTGTGGAAACGACCTGGTCGGCCTTGTTGTAGGCGTAAATGGTCGTTCCGTTGCGAGCGTCGGTCGCCGTCGCCAGACGACCATGCGGGTCGTAAGTGAAGGTCGTACCCCCGACCTTGGTGCCATTGCTGTCGTACAACGTCACCGACTGCCTGACCCCGGAGATATAAACTGTCACCACATACGAGCCGTTCTCCGCTGTCACCGTGTTGGTCCGGTAAGGGGCATTGTAAACCGTCACGCGCTGGCTGGTCACGGAGGACGTCGGCCCGTAGCGGGTCTGCAAGCCTTCCAGCCCGTGGCATGAGGTTTCCACCATCGAAACCAAATTCGACGTGCTGTTAATGCCCGTGAGCGGTTCAGACACGCCCATCCGTCTCAATGCGAGTCAATCCGACCTAATCCGAGTAATCCGACACCCATAATAAACATGCACCTGCCTCCAAAGAGGAAAAGATGGCAAGGAGAGTCACGGCTCGAGGGAAGGACGGCGCGCACGGAGTGCGCGCCCTACCTTGCCACTGCGCGGGGAGCGAGGGAAAGGTCACGGCTCGGCAGAGTCTCGCCATCTGCCGTAAGGCGAGGGAAAGGTCACGTCTCGACGGAACGGCGGCGGGCACGGAGTGCCCGCCCTACCTTGCCGCTGCGCGGGGCGAGGGGAATGTCACGGCTCGACGGGAGTCTCGCCCTACCGTAAGGCGGGGGAAAGGGCACGGCTCGACGGAACGGCGGCGGGCACGGAGTGCCCGCCCTACCGTGAAGTCGGGTCAATAGACGCACTTTAGCTCGATGACCTGGCCGCAGGGGCATTCGACGCGGATGGAGGTCACGGTGTCGCCCTGGCGCTGCAAGGTCACTTTGGGGTTCGCGCAGTCGTGCAGGGCGGGGGACGGGGCGGGGGAACCAACGGGTCCCAGGGGCGCCTTCCCGGCCGATGTGGAGGCGCCGGCCCGGAATTCCAGCGGGGTGAAGGCGTTTCCATTCCCCCCGGCGGCGGATTTGGCGATGGGGGCCATTGGAACAAAATTGTCGGGCATGGAGTGCATCTCAAATTTTGCGGTTGGCGTCGCTCAGATTGAGCAACACGGTCACACGCCGGTTGATCGCGTCGGTGGCGTCATGGTCGGGCATGGGCGCGGTGTGGCCGAAGCCGGCGACCTTGCGGATGAGCCATTCGCTGACGCCGCTGGCGATGAACTTGCGCCGGACGGCGTTGGCGCGGTCGCTGGAGATTTCCCAGTCGCCGTAATTTTCGGAGAGGGGCGCGTTTCCGCTCTCGGTGTGGCCCTCGAGTTCGACGGTGAAATTGGTGGAGCGGGAGACTTCCCAGGCCAGGATGGAAAACACCCAGTCGCCGTAGGGAGTCAATTGGGTGGATTGCGGCTCAAAGATCGGCTTTTTGGCGCGGTCAAAGACGTTGATGCGGATGCCCTCGGGAGTCATATCGAGTTTGATGTTCTCATCCTCCTGCTCCTGAGCCTCGGTTTGGAGGGTTTTCATGAAGTCCTGGTTCAACCGGCGCAAGAAACTCAATTCGACGGCGGAGGCGGAGTCGAAATTGCCGGTGGTGCTCTTGACGGCCTGGACGTCCTTGCTGGGCATGATGCCGGTGGATTCCTTGGTGACGGAGGAGAAGGGATTGCGAAAGGCGCGCTCGATGGCCTCCTTGATGCGCTGGTCCTGCGAGCTGAGCCACAGGACGATGAAGAGGGCCATCATGGCGGTGACGAAATCGGCATAGGCGACTTTCCAAGCGCCGCCGTGTGAGGCTTTTTTTGCCATGAGTGGTGGCGCTTTCTTATTGGGCCGGGGCCGGCTGGTTGAGGGACTTGAGCATGGCCTCCAGGCCGTCGGCGGTGGGTTTGACTTCGCCGGGGAGACCGCGGCGGGCGACTTCGACGGCCATGATGGGAGACATGCCGCCGGCAAAGCCAATGACGGAGGAGGCGATGCATCGGATGTAAGTGAGGTTGGCCAGATTCATAAACTCCATGTTGACGGCCATGGGATTCATGAAGCCGTAGGAGATGAAAATGCCCAGAAAGGTGCCCACCAGGGCCGCGCCCACCTTAGTGCCGATTTCGTTGATCGGCCCGGTAATGGAAGCCATAGTGAGCACGATGCCCAGCACCGCGGCAACGATGCCGAAGCCGGGCATGGCGTCGGCCACGCGGGTGAGGACGTTGACGGGGCGTCCGTGCTCCTCCTCCATGGCCTGGAGTTCGATTTCCAGGAGCATCTTGAGATGGTCGGGCTTGATTTTGCCGTCAATGATGGGGCGCAAACCGTTGCAGAGGAATTCCATGGCGGGCTTGTTGCTTTGGAAGGAGGGATATTTGGCGAAAATGGCGCTGGATTCGGGGTTCATCACATGCTCCTCCAGGGCCACCATGCCGCCGCGCCGGCCCAGCATGAACAACTCGTAGAGGGCCTTGAAGAGATCATCATAAGTGCCGCGGTTGTGGGGCGCGCCTTTGAAGGTGGCCAGGAGCATTTTGAAAAGGTCTATGAGAACCTGGCGTGGCGACATGAGGACGATGGCGCCCAGGCCCGCGCCGACGATGATGACGAATTCCGACGGATGCACCAGAGCCAGCGGATTGCCGCCCGACATCATGAAACCGCCGAGGACGGAGGCAAAAACGATAAAGGCTCCAAGGAAGATGATCATGGCTCAACTACAAGGGATTTTGGAAGAAACTGGGGTCTTCCTTGCGCAAGAGGGACTTGATGGCCAAAATGGCCTGCGAGTGGATCTGGCAAATCCGCGATTCGGTGACACCGAAGGCCTCGGCGATCTCGCGCAGCCGGAGGTCCTCAAAATAGTAGAGGGCCAGAACTTTGCGCTGCATATCGGGCAATTGCTGCAAGCGCCGCTCGATCAAGCGGGCCAGTTCCCGCGTGGCCGTCTGCCGCTCCGGGTCGTCCTGGGAATCGTCGGCGATGAAGTCGTAGGCGGTGCTGTCGCCCTCGCGGTTTTGGGCGGAGTCGAGGCAGACATAGGTGGCCGGGCGGACTTCCTGGAGGAGTTCCTCGTAATCGGAGAGGGACATTTTCATGGCCCTGGCGATCTGGGCGGCGTCGGGCGTCTCGCCGTTGCGCTGCGTCAGTTCCTGGGTGACTTTTTCCAGCTTGCGCGCCTTTTCATGGACGGAGCGGGGCACCCAGTCCAGGCGGCGCAATTCGTCGAAGATGGCGCCGCGAATGCGCACGCGGGCGTAGCTCTCGAAGGAGCAGCCGTTCCTGGGGTTGAAGCGGCGCACGGCGTTGAGCAAGCCGACCAGGCCGGCGCTGTACAAATCGTCCATGTTGACGTGCGCGGGCAAAGTCATGGCGAGGCGGCCGACGACGGTGCGGACCAGGGGAAGGTGTTGTTCGACCAGGCTGTTTTCCAGCGGGCTGCCCGGGCCGGAACGGGAGTAGAGACGCCAGACTTCCTTCTCGGCCTGGCGGCTCCTGGCGCGTTGGGCTTCGGCGGGGGGTGTCTGGTGGTCGCAAGTGGCGGAGCTCATGGCTTAGAGGGTTTGGAGGTGGAGGAAGCAGGAAAGGCCGGAGCGGGACTGTTGAGGCGTTCCAGCGCGGCGTCTTTGAGGTTTTTCTGCCAGGCGCGTCCCCACCAGCCGGCCAGCCATCCGCCCACGTAAGCGGCCAGGCAGGCATGCCAGAGACAAAACGGCCATGAGTTATCCTGAGCGCGACTGCAAACCAAGCCGATGGCGAACCCCAGGGCGCCCCCCAAAAGCAGCAATAATTTCATAGCAACACAAAGTCTCTTCATCATTAGCAGGAGCGTTGCCACGTTTGCGGCGGGTTTGGGAAAGGGCCAAAAACCGCGTGTTTACGGGCAAATTTGCGGCGGGAGGATTTCCGGGCCGGGCGGAGGGCGGGAGATTCGGGCATATTTTGCCCGGTTGGGGGAGAGCCTGAGAAATTTGTGCCTAACTGGCTGTGGAGGAGGCGGCTTCGCGGACCCTCTCCAAAATGACCTCGGCCATGAGTGGCTCGCTGCCGACGCTGGGGGCGTACCAGAGGAGTTTGCCCTGGTGTTCGGTGGGGTTTCGCCAGGTGGGCTGGCCCAGTTTCAATCGTTCCCGCACGACCGCGCGGGGCGCGCCCAGCATCACCGGAATGTCCTCAAAGGAATGCAAGCCGTCGCTGATGAAAAAGGGCACCATGACCAGGTTCTTGGTCTGAGCCAGTTTGTGACAGTCGCCCACGCGGGGGTCCTCCTCCAGGAAGACGGCGTGGACTTGGGCGTAAAGATTTCTGGCGCGGATCAACGCGACTTGTTGCTCGATGGCTTTGCGCGAGTTCTCGTTGCCGCCTGTGCCGTGGCCGGCGATGAACAGGGTGGTCTGCTCCGGGCGGGGCGCGCGCGGAAAGGGGAATTTTTCCACGATGTCGCGGGCGCGCGCGAGCAGGACTTCGGTCATGCTCGGATGGGTTCCGACCGGGGCGCAGTAATGGAGGGTTTGGGCGCCGCGTCGCTGGACGCGGGAAAAATGGGCGGCGTCCCTCCCGCAAAAGCCCAACTCGCGCGGGAGGACCTCCTCGGTGAAGTAGCCCTCGCTGATGAAAAGAGGGACGATGAAAACGCGCGGCGCGAAAACACCGCGCAGGACCTGGGCCAGGAAAGGCTCCTGCTTCCAGAAGGTCTCGCGCACCTGGGCGAAGAGGCGGCGGCGGCGCAGTTCCCCGGCGTGGAGGTAGGTGGGCGCGGCCGAGTCGGCGTTGAGGGTCGAGCCGTGCCCGGCCAGGACCAGCGCCGCGTCTGAAAAATCATTCGTCACAGGGAAACAAGGTTGACCAAGGCGGGGGGAAGCGCAAGTTACGGCTATTTTCTGGCGCAAAGTATCTGGCGCTTGACTTTTCACCGAAACGGTGCAAATTGGTGCAAATGCGTCGCACGGTGGATTTGGATGTCGAGTTGGAGACTGAATTGGCGGAAGTGGTGACCCTGACCAAAGAGAAGTCGGCGGTGGTCATTCGCCAGGCCTTGCGGGCGGGGTTGCCGACGGTGGCCAACCGATTTCAGGCGCCCCGGCCCGCCGGCTATTTCGCCGACGATTACGGACAGGACAGCGATCGGGTGGCGCTCGAGACGGCCATGAGCAAGGTGCGGCAAAGAGCCGAAAGACCGCCCTCCATTCCTGCCTCGGATCGGTGTCTTGGGAGCGCCAACAGGCCATCAAATCCAAATTGAAGGAAGTCCACAGGCTGTGTTGACCAGCGATCCGTGCTCGTTGGCTTTTCTGGCTAACTTTAATCGCGCAGGCCGCGGCCGACGCCGATGTAGTAGGTTTTGCGGGGCAGATGGCACTCATCCACGAAATCGAATTTCTCGAAGCGCGGGGCGAAGAGGGCGATGTCCTTCTGATCGCTGACGACAACGCAGTCGCCGCCAATCCATTGCTCCTTTTTCGTCCAGAAGGGATAACCAAAGCCGTCGCCGCCCAAAATCCAATGGCTGGTGGTGAAATCACTGGCGCGCACATCGCTTTCCAGCGGCATGCGGTAAAAAGCCAGGAGGCTGGGCAGGCGGTATCCGTCGTCGCCGATGACGAGCGGTTCGCGGCCTGATTCCGCTTTCAGGCGGGCAACGACGGCTTCAACCGCCGCCCCCAGTTTGGGCCATGACCGAAAGGCCGCAATGAAGCCGGCTCGCGGTTGGAAAGCCAGCAAAGAGACCAGTGCCAGGACGTTGAGGAGCAGACAAACCACAACTGTGGCGAGGGCGGCGCGGGGCCAGAGGAGTCCCCTGAGCCTCTGGCGGGCGCAACGCCCCAGGGCCAGGGTCATTTGCGCGAGAGCCGGAAGGAGGCTCAAGTAGGCCTGCATGGTCCAGCTCAGGTGGATGTGGTAGCGGAGGGATTTGTAACTCATCACCAGCAGGAGCGGCAGGCTGAAACACAAGGACATCCACCAGCGCGGGGTCCGCAAGCGCCGGCGATTCGGCAAAGTCCGCACACAGAGCCAGGCGAGTCCAAGGAGGATGAGCGGCGTGGCAACGGCCAGTTGCATCCCGGCAAAGGAAGCCACGCTGGACAGGGCAATTCTCTCGCCCGCAAACCGGTTCACGAACTGAAACCGGAAACTGGCCCAATCGTGGCGCGCATTCCAGACCAGCACGGGAGTAAACATCGCCAGAGCCAGGAGGGTCGCCGCATAGGGATGCAAACTGCGCAAATGTCGGCGCCAGGGCTGATGTCCCGCGAGGGCCAGCAGCGCGCCCAAGGCGGCGAAGATGCCTGTGTATTTGCTCAGCATGGCCCCGCCCAATCCGAACCCGGCCAGGTACCAGCCCCAGGCCCGATTCCGCCGCAGCGCGACAGCGACCCCCCACAGACACACGAGCCAGAAAAACACCAGAGGGGGATCCATGGTCCCGATCAGCCCCGCGCCAAAATAAACTGGGAGGATTTGGAGCAACAACGCCGCGACCAAAGCCGCCTGGCGACCGAACCAGATCCGGCTGAACAGGTACATCACAACGCTGGCGGCGAGCATCGTCAGCGCGGCGCCGGTCCGCACACCGAATTCGGTGTTGCCCAACAGCGAGGTGCCGCACCCAATCAGCCAGGCCACCATGGGCGGATGATCGAAATAACTGAGGCTGGGATGCTGCGAATACATCCAGTAGTAAGCCTCCTCCGGCGCCAACGGCAGACCGGCCATGGCCGCCACGCGCAAGCCCAGCGCCATCGCCAGCAGGACGGCGACCGTCACATTCCATCGAGGGGAAACCCCGCGCACCATCCAGCTCCGCTTCATTGTTCCCCTCCCGGCGGCCGCCACAGCGGGCGCGCACCGGCCGGCTCCGCCTTGAAAGTCCAGATGTGGTTGAGGACAAAATTCAGAACGAGGCCCGCGGCGATGCCGATGAGATTGGAGATTCGATAGTCCATGCCGAAGAATCGTGTCAGGACAATGAGCAGCCCCCAATTGGCGCCGAGGGCGG
>JBEKAN010000244.1:0-7230 GCA_050015895.1 Verrucomicrobiota bacterium | reverse complement strand
CGATGGGACTCTGGCATTTCCGGCGCGGCGAATTTACGGAGGCGGAAAACCACTTTCGCCGGGCCATTGAGCGGCTCACGCGCCGCAATGCGAATCCCCGCGACGGCGAGGCCTTTTACAACCTCGGCGTCTGCCTGCGTTATTTGAACCGCGATACGGAGGCCTATGACGCCCTTTCCAAAGCGGTCTGGAATCAAGCCTGGGTGGCCGCCGGGCGCCATGCGCTGGCGGAAATTGATTGCGCCCGAAAGAACTGGACCGCGGCCGGCGAGCATCTGAGCCAGTCGCTGCGTCACGACACCGACAACCTGCGCGCGCGGAATCTTCTGGTCATGGTGTCGCGGATGCTGGGGCGGGAGGAGGAAGCGGGTTCGATCTTGCGCGAAACCCTTGCTCTCGACCCGCTGGATTGGTGGGCGCGGATGTTGAAACCGGAACCGCTGGGCTGCGATTTGCAAACGCGGCTGGACATCGCACACGATCTGGCGCGCGCCGGATTTGTCACCCTCGCAATCGCCGCGCTGAAAACCGGGCCGGCCCCCGACGGGGATTTGCCCACGCAAAACCTCGGTGCGGCGCCGCTGGTGGAGTACACGCTGGGCTGGCTTTGGGAGAAACAGGGCGGCGGAAAGACCGCGGCGCGGCATTTCCGCCGCGCCGCCGCGCTGTCGCCGGATTATTGCTTCCCGTCGCGTCTGGAGGAGATCGCCGTTTTCGAAACCGCGATGCGCGCCAATCCGCGCGACGCCCGGGCGCGGTATTATTTGGGCAATTTGCTTTACGACCGCCGCCGCCACGACGAGGCCATCCGGCTTTGGGAAAAATCCGCCCGGCTGGATCCAGGCTACTCGGTTGTCTGGCGCAATCTGGGCATCGGCTGCTTCAACCTCCGTCACGACGCCGCCAGGGCGCGCGCGCATTATGACCGGGCGTTTCGACTCAACCCCGCCGACGCCAGGCTGCTCCATGAACGCGACCAGCTTTGGAAACGGCTGGGCGAAACACCCGGCAGGCGTCTGCGGGACCTGAACAAACACCCCGCGCTGGTCGCGCGGCGCGATGACTTGAGCGTGGAACTTTGCGCGCTGCTCAACCAGACCGGGCGGCCCGTCCAAGCAACGCAGTTGCTCGCCCAAAGGTGTTTTCAGCCGTGGGAAGGCGGGGAGGGCGCGGCGCTGGGCCAGCATGTCCGCGCCCAACTATCCCTCGGCCGCCAGGCGCTTGCTTGTCAAGACTACCCGCGCGCGCTGAGCCACTTTGAAAACGCGCTCCACCCGCCAAAGAATCTGGGGGAGACCTGGCACCCTCTCGCCAACCAGAGCGACGTTCTCCACTGGCTCGGCTGCGCCGCCGCCGCGATGGGCGAAAAGAAAAAGGCCCGCGGACACTGGCTGGCGGCGGCAAACTCCAAAGGCGATTTCCAGGAAATGCGCGCGCGCCCATTCAGCGAAATGACGTATTATTCCGCGCTGGCCATGGAACGGCTGGGGCAAAAGGGCAAGGCGAGAAAACTGCTGGGCAATCTGTTGTCCCACGCCGTCGCGCTCGCCAAAACACCCGCGAAGATTGATTATTTCGCCACGTCGCTGCCGACGATGCCGCTCTTCGAAGACGACCTTGAGTTCCGCCGGCGGACCACGGCGATGTTTCTGCAAGCGCAGGCGCATATCGGGCTGGGCCGCAAGGGGAAAGGTCGCGCGCTGCTGGAGGCAGTTTTGCGGCGAGACCCGAACCACGCGCCCGCCTGGGATTTGCGCGCCGAGATGGACAATCCACCCAACGCAAGACGATGATGACAGTGAACTCGGAATCGTCCGCTCTCCGGGCGGAATACAACTTGGGCCACATCTGGCGCATCTCCATGATAGCCGCGCTTGGCGGTTTGTTGTTCGGCTACGACTGGGTTGTGATCGGCGGCGCGAAGCCTTTTTTTGAGCGGTATTTTCACCTGGCCAACGCCGCGCAATCCGGCTGGGCCAACAGTTGCGCGCTGGTGGGATGCCTGGCCGGCGCGCTGGTCGCGGGCGCGCTGAGCGACAGGTTCGGACGCAAACGGCTGTTGCTTCTGTCGGCGTTTTTGTTTGCCATTACTTCCATCGGCAACGCGCTGGCGTCGAGTTTCGCGGTTTTTGTCGCCTGGCGGATTCTGGGCGGCGTGGCCATCGGCCTGGCGTCCAATTTGTCCCCGATGTATATCGCGGAGATCGCCCCCGCGCCAATGCGGGGCAAGCTGGTGTCGCTGAATCAATTGATGATCGTGCTGGGGATATGGCTCGCGCAACTCATCAACTGGTTGCTGGCGCGCCATCTGCCCTCCGGGGCCACCGACCAGTTCATTCAGAATTCCTGGTATGGGCAATCCGGCTGGCGGTGGATGTTTGCCCTGACGGCGCTGCCGGCGCTGTTGTTTCTGGCGGGAATGTTCGCCGTGCCGGAGAGTCCGCGCTGGCTGGCCAAAAATGGCAGCCGGGAACGCGCGCGGGGCATCCTGGAGAAAATCGGCGGCCGCCATTACGCCGACGACTCGATGGCCGGGATTGAGGCGTCGCTCCTGCACGAAACGGAAAAAGTGAATTTTGGCGAGTTGCTGAAGCCGGGAATGAGGAGAGTTTTGCTGCTGGGCGTGGCGCTGGCGGTCTTCCAGCAGTGGTGCGGCGCCAATGTGATTTTCAATTACGCGGAGGAGATATTCAAGTCTGCCGGGTACGGCATTTCGAGCGTGTTGAAGAACATCGCGTGGACCGGCACGGTGAACCTGGGTTTCACGTTTGTGGCGCTGGGCGTGGTGGATCGCGGGGGACGGCGACCCCTGATGCAAATGGGAGCGGCGGGACTGTGCGCCGCATACGCCGCCCTGGGCTTTTGCTACCATGACCGGGTGACGGGATTGCCGGTGCTGCTGCTGGTTCTGGCGGCGATCGCTTGTTACTCGATGTCGCTTGCGCCGGTGACCTGGGTGGTCATATCGGAGATCTTCCCCAATCGCATTCGCGGGGCGGCGGTGTCCGTGGCGGTGGCGGCGCTGTGGACCGCCTGCTTTATTCTCACGTTCACCTTCCCGGTCCTCAAAGACAGCTTGGGGGTGGACGGAACCTTCTGGCTCTACGCCGGCATTTGTGCCCTGGGCTATGTGTTCATTCATTTCATGTTGCCGGAGACCAAGGGAAAAACTCTCGAGGAGATCGAAAAGGAACTGGTGAGGTGACAACAGGGGGGGGCGGCGGAATCCGGGATTTTCCACTTCCCGCTTGCCAGGAGCGGGGGGATGGCCTAGAGTTTGAAGCCATCGGGCGCGGTTAGCTCAGTTGTAGAGCATCACCTTGACACGGTGGGGGTCAGAGGTTCAATCCCTCTACCGCGCACCATTTTTACGAGGGGGAGCGATGAAAAAGGAGTTTTCCGCACAGATTCCGCACAGAATCCGCGCGGCGAATTGCCGCGGCAGCGGGAATTTCTGGGATTTCGGGCAATGCAATCTGCTTTGTGGGGGCGCATGCCGATTGCAAGCCGTTGATTATCAATGGTTAGCAACTTTGCAATTGGCCATTGATTTATTTATTAAAATAACTCTTGCTTATTTTCGCGCGTTGGGGCATATTTGTCAAGTCTCAGCAGTTCGATGTCCGCTTTCGGGGTGCCTTTTGGGTTGTGGTAAGAACAAATTTGAGCACAGAATGGTCGGGCCGACAAATGTCGGGAATGGGCTTTTCACCCTCGGGCGGCAATTTTACCCCGGTTTGTTCACTTCTTCGGCGGTTTCTTTTCCAAGGATATTAATGAAAAACTCCAAATTCATTCTCGCTCTTGTGGTGTCCTCTGCTTTTGTGCCCATGGTCCGTGCGCAAACCGATCCCGCAAGCACAAACGCCAATTCCACAAACGTGACCTACGCCATCATTTCGCGCGACGCAAATTCCCGTCAGTGGGCAAAGATCATTTCGGCGACCAACGCCGCCGGACAGGTGACCACCACGACGAACAGGGCCTACACCGAACTGGCGACGGGGATTTGTTACCAGCAAAACGGGTCTGGTCCGTGGCTGGATGCGGTTGAGCAGATTGACATCACAGCAGACGGAGCGCAGGCCACCCAGGGAAGGCACACCGTTCACTGGATGGGCAATGTGAACACAGCAGGCGGTTCCGTACATTTGGTCTCGCCGGACGGGAAGGATTTTCTCAGCATGGTTTACGGCTTGGCCTATTGGGACACGGCCACAGGATCGAATGTTCTCATCGCCTCTTTGCAAGACTCTCACGGCCAACGGGTTGGGAGCAACCGCGTGGTGTACTCTAATGCGTTCCAGAATTTGAACGCCGATATTGAATACGTCTATAATAAATCGGGACTTGAGCAGAACATCATTCTCCTCGCGCAGCCCCCATCCCCTGCCACCCTGGGTCTCAATCCAGAAACGTCTCGGATGCAAGTACTTACAGAGTTTTATTCACCACCAGTCCCTCAAATTATGACCGACACGAGCGGCGGGGTGTCGGAGGACACATTGCTGGATTTTGGCGAGATGAAAATTGGAATAGGGAACGCCCTTTTCTTTCAAGGGGAAGGGGAACCGGTCCCGATCAATGAGGAAAGAGTTGCCAAACACTGGACGAATTTGGAAGGGCGCGACTTTCTCATTGAGGAAATTCCATGGTCAGCCATATCCAACGCCGTGCAGGAGCTCCCTCCGCAGGCCTCGACTACAAACTCACAACCAACAGCGGTCGAACACATGGCCTCATTACTGCCCTTGTCGCCTCCCAAAGCGGCCGGCGCCAGAGAGCCAAAGCCGCTTCGCGTGGCCCACACCATGCCACGTAAGCCCGGTGTGGTGATTGACTACTCGCAGATGAGCACCAGTGCCACGAATTATGTGTTTCAAGCGAACGTCACTTATTATGTGTCTGGAAACGTGAACTTGTATGGGGCGAGCGCCTTCGAAGGGGGAACGGTGATCAAGTATACCAACACCGCTTCGGCGACGCTCGATCAGCTTGATCCAAACGGAAGCTTCATATTCGAGTCTTGCGCCTATCGTCCTGCGGTGTTTACATCGGCGAATGATAACAGTCTTGCGGACGCAATCAAAGGCAGCACTGGGAGTCCCGCGCAGGGAAAAGGCATTTATCTTCAATGGACGGCCGGCGGGAACGACACGACCCCGGAAATCACAGACGCTCGGTTTTCATACGCGGGCATAGCATATCAAGCCAACACGACCAATTTTCATGTCTTTCAGAATTGTCAGTTTCTGAACTGCGGAACCAACGTGTCCCTTTCTCACGACACGAATGTTTGTTTTTATAATGTTTTGGCCGCAAATTGCGGCGCCGTTGTGGTCGGAACTCCCGTGATTGACGCTGAGAATATAACAGTCGATTCATGCACAAAATTCGACGCCAGCAGTTCGACCAATGGCGGCATTACAAACTCCATATTTACCGCGGTGGCCGGAGGCACGAATTTTACCTTCACGAATTGCTTCATGTCGAACAGCGGGGCCCTACTGTACTTGCGCGTCGGGGCTGGGAACTACTACCTGGCAACCAATGCCTCCACGGAGAGCAACGGAACAATCAATATCAATCCCGCCCTTTTGCAGGATTTGCAGGGCCTGACGACTCATCCGCCGAGTGTCTATTCCAACGCCACCATTTCGGTTGCCAGCACTCTCGGGATTCAAGCCAACCGGGAGGCCGAGACACCCGGGCCGGATTTAGGCTATCACTACGCCCCATTGGACTATGTATTCGGAGGAACCAAGGTCAATCAGAATCTGACCTTTTCCCCGGGCGTTGCGGTGGGCTACTTCAACGCTTCTTCCTCGGGCTATGGCATTTCCATGGCCAACTCGATGAGTGCAACCTTCCAAGGATCCGAAGAAGCGCCGCTCTGGTGGGTCCGGGCTAATACGGTGCAGGAGGGCCGCAGCGACACGAATTGGCCGGGGATTAACATTGTGGGCGGGTTGGTGGGCTTGGGGGACAGCCAGTCTGGCGGAAACATCGCTCTTTCGCCGGAAATGAATCTGCTTTTCACCCATTGCTCCGTTCTGGCGAATGGGGATGAAGCGTGTGGCCAGCACTTTCGCGACGATTCCGCTTATTTGATTGTGAACGCGACCAACTGCGAATTTCATGGGGGCCAACTCGGTTATGGTTACGTGATCAGTTGCTATTTTACCAACTGTTTGATGGACAGAACGGCGGCCTGCCAGGAGCAGGGGTTCCCGGGAAATCAATATGTTGTGCAGAACTGCACCTTTCACGGTGGCGATTTGTTTATGGTTCCCTACTCCACACCGATTCAGATCACAGTGAGGGACAGCACGTTTGATGGAACGGACATCCTGGACTACGGCTACGGAACAAACACCGCGACCGTTTCTTACGATTACAATGCGTTTACCAATTCCTCGGGCAAATTTGCCATTGGCGGAGCCCATGATCAGATCGTCACGAACGGCTTCAACTGGCAGACAAGCTGGCTGGGCACTTTTTACCTGCCTTCCAACAGCCCGCTGATATTGAGTGGGGATGCCTCGGCAACCAACTACGGCCTCTATCATTTCACGACGCAGACCAATCAGGCCCCGGAAGGAGATGCGATTGTGGACATCGGCTATCACTACGTCGCTACCGACAATTATGGAAATCCTCTTTCCACATACATCCCAGGCATTCCTGATTACGTTCTGGATGCCAACGGAACCGGGGTCTATTCCAGCGGAGATTTGCTCGACTGGATGAATCCCTTCGCCATTTACGACCAAGGCGTCAATTACGGTGGATATTACCCTCAGCATGTGCGCTTGGGCTATTGGAAGTTCGACACGGCAGCTTTGACCAACCAGGCCGGGAAGGCCCCCTTTTGCAGCAGCTCTATGATTGCGCTGCCAAGCTGGGCCAGCAATGCCGTTTCGATGACCACGACAAACTCCGCCGCCGACCTCGAATATTACTTGGTGCAGGACGGCAATTGGACGAATTTTGACTATCGCAATGGGACGATCCGGTTTTGGTACCAGCCGACTTGGCCATCCACGTTTCTCGAAGAAACCAATGCGAATTACGGCACCTTTTTTCAAGTCGGAGGGGGAACCAATGGCGATTGGGCCGTGTTCGCCTCCACTTCTGCCGGAAGCCGGGTCATTCAATTTCAATCGTGGAGCAACGGTTACATGTTGTTTCCTATCTGCGAGCCACTCTACTTGCAGCCAAATCTCTGGT
>JBEKAN010000243.1:0-7284 GCA_050015895.1 Verrucomicrobiota bacterium | reverse complement strand
GTCCTGGCCGACGCAGACGTAAATGCGGTTATGCCAGAAGACCGGGGTGGCGTTGATTTCGCTGGGGCCGTCCGGGGCCGGGTATTTGTGCGCGGCGTCGGCGACGCGGCGTTCGGGCGGGTTGCAATCAAACCACCATACTTTTTTCAGGTAATCGGTGTCCTTCTCCTCGACGCGATTGATGGGGGGGCCGGGAACAACAGGGACAATCGGAGCGCCGGTTCCTCTTTGCGGCTGGGCGTCAAAGGCGTAGCAAACCCCGTCGCCGCCGCCGAAGAATACCAATTGCTTGCCGTTGACCACTCCGGTGGAGGGCGAGGTCCATTGGCCGTGGAAAATGCGCGGGCCGATGCCGGCATTGTCCTCGGCCATCAACTTGCCGGTCTTCTTGTCCAGCGCGATGTAGCTGGGGGAGTTGGGGGAGGGGATGTTCACATGAGTCCAATCCTGGCCGTTGGAAGTGCAGGCATAAATCAAATCTCCGATGATGAGCAGCGAGCAGTTGGAGGCGTTGTGGGGGAAGACGCCCAGTTCGTCCATCATGTCATAGCGCCAGATGATGTCCGCGTCGCGGGGGCCGATTTTGGCCGGGGGATTTCCCGGGCCGGCCACGTATTGGGCCTCGTCCATGAAGGGACCGTGGTTGCCGGCGGCCATCCCTTCGGTGGTCAGGCAGAGGATTTCGCAGCGGCTCGTGACCAGATAGACGCGGTCTCCCTCCACGCAGGGGGAGGAAAGGAGGCCCAAGCCCTCCCAGTCGTTGACCTTTCCGGAGGCCAGTTTCGGAACGACCAGTTGCCAGAGGAACTCGCCCGTCTTCTCGTCGAAACACATGAGGATGCCCCGGTCGCCCTGGTGCTGGGGGTCGCGCGGATTTTCATTGTTGGTGCCGATGAAGACCTTGCCGCCGGACACCACCACGTTGCCGTAACTCTGGGAGCCGACCTTGGCGATCCACTTGGCGTTGGGGAGGTTGGAGGTGTCTATTTCCTCCGTGCCGGGTTTGAGTTGGACTCGGGCGTCGTTGGTGATGCCGAAGTGGTCGGGCAGGCCCGTTTCCGGCGAGTACATGTTGCGGCCCGGATCGTTCCCGCCCCAGCGCGGCCAGTCCGCCGCCTGGGAGAACAGGCCGCAAAGCGCGAGCGCGGCGGAGAGAGTTGTGTGTCTTTTCATTTTTCTTGTTTGTCGTTTGGAATCATCGCGGAGCGCCGTTTTTCTGGAAGGGTCTCAATTCGCCGTGACGGAAATGTTGTCAATAAAAACGCGCTGGCCTTGCGGGGAAAATCCGAACAGCCCGGGGCAGCCGCTCGCGTTGGCGTGTTGGACGGGGACTTCGCTGGTCCAGGACGCCGGCTCCGGGTCGCCCCGCTTCCAGGCCTTGGCGCGGATGACTCCCGATCCGTCGCCGGCCGCGTCCACCCGCGTCTTGAGATGGAACCAGACGTTCGGATCCCAGTCCAGCGGGACCTCCACGCGCAGCAATTCCTGGTTGGAGGTGATCTCCAGTTTCTTCTCGTTGCCTTTGAGCATGATGAGATAGCGCTGGTTGATCAGGCCCACATCGGACATCTTGCGCTTGTTTCCCTCGCTCATCACGTCGGCCTGGATGGTGTAATCCTTCAGGTCGGGCGTGCCCAGGAAGACGAAGGCGCGCTGGAAAAACGGGTTGTCAATCGTCTTGACAAGACAATTCTCCCCGTCCTTCTGCCGGACCTCAAATTTGAACCGCGCCCCGATCCAGGGCAGGGGGGGGTAGGCGAAAGGGGTGGGAGGCTCGATGGCGTTGGTGGTCGTCTCGGGCAGCGTCATCTCGTCAAAATTCTCCAGAATCGGCAGGCCCGGCAGGACTCGTCCGCGGATGGTGCCCGACAGATCGCCCACTTTGGCCATGAACGCCCCGGCGGATGGGACCTTGTCGGCGGCGGCGACCAAATCCCCCTGGTCGTTGAACGCGGCCTTCATCGCGGACTTCACCTTCGCCGTCGGGGGGATGAATGAGGCCCAGTGGATTTTTTGCGGGTCGCTGATCGTTTCGACGGTCAGACCATTGGAGTCCAGGGAGCGGACCCGGACATGGGCGACGCCGTTGGGCAGCAACAGAACTTCGGAGGGGACGGCCTGCAAGCGCGTGGCGGGGCCGGGGGCGGGCCAGGGTTCCCCCGCGCCCGCCGCAACCGGGGAGGCGGTCGGGGCCGCCGGGCCGAAGCAGTAGAGCTTTTTGGTGGTTTGCATGTAAATCCTGCCGCGATAGGCGGTGGGCGTTCCGTAGCAGCGACCGTCAAGAACAATATGCGAGACAATTTTTCCCCCCGTGTCGCTGGGTTCGATCACGTAAAGCGCGCCGTGTCCGCCCTCGGCGGTTTCCTCGCCCACGGCGGCGGTCGTGCCGGGGTCGTTCAAGATGGGGGCGTAAATCCTGCCGTCGGCGTACAGGGGCGAGGAATTGCGCTGCTCGCTGCCCAGTTTCAGCTTCCAAAGCACGGTTCCGGTCGCGGCGTCCACATCCACCAAGTCGCCCACCTCGCTGGTCACAAACACGCGGTCGCCCGCCAGGATGGGCGAGCTGGCCGAGGTGCGGATTTCGTTCTTCCAGATTTCCACGCTCTCGCGCGGCACCACCACCGGGTCCGTCGCGTTGGGGGGCGTGACATGGGGAATTCTCAGCGCGACCATCTGCCCCGGCTCGTAGGGCGTGCCGTAAATGGCGATGACCTTGTCGTTGTTCTGGAGGAGCAGCGAGGAGTTGATGCCGGCTTTGAAAAGCGGGATGCGGAAAATCGGCTCGCCGGTGCGGGCGTTGGCGCAGATCACCGCCCCGTCGCCGGTGGCCGCGTAAAACACCCGCTTTCCGTCCAGCCAGGCCAAAATGGGGTGGGAGTAGGAATTGTCCTTGGGCCGGTCTCCCGGCGAGGAGGTCCACACCAGCTCGCCGGTTTTTTTGTCAAAGGCGTAGAAGCGGTCGGAGGCCGGGCCGTTGGCGCCCCAATTGGCGGTGATCCCGCGCGTGATGACCAGGTCCGCATCCACGATGGGCGAGGCGGTGCGGCCGTTGGGAAAAGTCAGCCGCCCGAATTCCTCCATCATGGAATGTTCCCACAATTTCGCGCCGTCGGCGGAGAAACCCGCGAAAATCCCCTGGGTGTCCTGCACATAGACGTTGCCCGTCTCGGGATCAATCGCCGGGCTGGATGTGGCGTAGCGCAGATAAATCGTGTCGCTCAGAAAATCGGCGTAAAGGCGCTGCCACAGTTTTTTGCCCGTCTCCGCGTCGAAGCACGCCACGCCCTCGTCCAGGTCCGGCCCCTCGCCCAGATAGCCCATGATGTAAAGTTTGCCCTCTCGGATCACCGGGGTGGACATGCCGGGAAAGTCGGCCGTCCATAGAGTGTTTCCGGCCTCCAGCGTGGTGGGCAGGTTTTTTTCCGCTGAGTTGCCGTTTTGGCCGGGGCCGCGCCAGTTGAGCCAGTCGTTGGCGGAGGCGCGCGGGGGCTGGGCCAAAGCCAGGGCGAGGCCGGCCAGTGCGAAAGCAGACAAAATTTTGGCGTTCATAATCAGTTGCCGCGGCGCGCGGCGCGGGGCCGCCGCGCCCGGCTTGGGCGTCCATTACAATCATTCATCAATCCCATGATTATTATACATGTTTGCAATAATTGCAAATAATACTTATACGTAGTATTGTTTATCTGACCGATCATGGCGGGAACCATCTCAAATTCAGCGCCGATTGACGCCCCCGAACGGCGGCGCCTGCCCATCCTTTTGCGGCGCGCCTGGTTCAGCCTCAACCAGGCCTTCCGCCGCCGGATCGCCCACACCGGGGTGACGCCGGACCAGTTCACCACCCTGCGCACGCTGCTGGAGAACGAGGCGCGCCGGCCCACCCAGAGCGAGCTGACGCGCCTGCTGGCCAGCGATCCCAACACCGTGGGCTCGCTGCTGGAGCGCATGGCGGCGGCGGGCTGGATTGCGCGCGCGCCTCACGAGAAAGACCAACGCGCCCGTCGGGTTTCGCTGACGCCCGCCGGGCGGAAAAAATATCTTCAGGCGCGGAAAATCGCGGTTGCCTTGCAAACCGAATTGCTGGCCGCCTGGCCGGAGCGCCGGCGCGAGGAGTTTTTGGAGAACCTGCAAACCCTGGCCGACCGCTGCCGCGCCATGGAGGACCCGCCTAAAAAGCGGGCGCGGCAAAAAGCAGGCTACTGACGCCTGCTGGAATCACAGGTTTGGAGATAGTTGGAGAGTAATTCCGCGAGATCTTCCGCGCTGAATCCGTAAGTGTGATACAACTCACCGTCGAAGCCTGTAAGAGCCTTGCAAACCGCACTCTCCTTCAATGATCGCTCACAGCGCGGGGAATAGTTGAATCCCACCTTTGTATGGATGGATATGCCGTGGTGACGGATTGTGAAAACGCCGAAATCCGAAATATCCGACCATTGAACCCGGCGCGTGCGAAAAAGTGAACAATACGTGATTCCATCGTCACTGACCGTGAGGAATGCACTCTTTGGGTGAAGCTGAATTAGGAAGCCCGCACTAATGAGGCCGAAAAAGCACGAACACAGCCATCCCACTTTTTGCCCATGTCGGATCATCAGACACCCGCCTGCCACGAAAGCCACACAAACTAAGAACGAACGAAGCAGCGTCGTCTTTTTCGGATAAACCGTAAATGGGAGCATCCGAGGGTTCATTTGACGCAATTTGTCAGAATTTCAGCAAGCCGTCAATCTTCCGCAATGATCGCCCGGGCCGCCCGCAACAGCGCGCCGGCCTGCCCGTCGGTCCCGATGGTGATCCGCAGAAAATCCCGCGTCTCCGGGCGCGCGAACCAGCGGACCAGAATCTTCCTTTCGCGCAATTTTTCCAGCCAGACCTCCGCGGGAAATTTTGGCGGTCGCGCGAAAATGAAATTCGTCTGGCTCGGCGTCACGGCGAATCCCAGGTCCGCCAGCCCCCGCGCCAGCCGCTGCCGCGTGGCGATGATGCGCTGGAAACCGCGCCGATAATACGGCAGATCGGCCAGCGTCGCCAGCGCCGCAACCTGCCCCAGCCCGTTGACGTTGTAGCTGTCCCGGATTTTTTGCAGCGCGGCGATCAGGTCCGCATGCCCCACAAAATAGCCCACCCGCTGAAAACAAAGCGAATAGGCCTTGGAAAAAGTCCGCGCCACGATCACGTGCGGATAACGCAGGGCCAGCGCCATCGCGTTCTCCCCGGCAAAATCCACGTAAGCCTCGTCCAAGACGACCACCCCGCGTTGCGCCCGGCAAATTTCCTCCAACTCCGCCGTGGCGTACCCGCGTCCGCTCGGCGCGTTGGGAGTGGTGATAAACGTCAGCGCCGCCCGGAAATCCCACGGTCCCGCCCTTAGTTCGGCAAGGGACGGCAGCCCGAAATCCGCCGCCAGCGCCACCGCATTGCTCCGCGCCCCCGCGATCTCCGCCAGCACGGGATAGAGCGTGTAACTGGGCGAAAAAAACTGCGCCGTCGCCCGCGCCTGCCCGCCGCTCCGCTCCGCGCCCGCCGGTTCCACAAACGCGCGCGTCGCCAGGGCCAGCAATTCGTCTGAGCCGTTGCCCACGATGAGGTTCTCCGGTCGGCACCGGTGCAGCGCCGCCAGTTTCCCGCGCAACGGCTCCGCGGTCGGATTGGGGTAGAGCCGCAGCCGCCCGTCCACCGCCGCCCGGACGGCGCGGAGAACTTTGGGCGAAGGGGGAAAAGGGTTTTCGTTGGTGTTGAGTTTGATCAGTCCCCGGATCCTCGGCTGCTCGCCGGGAACGTATGCGCGCAGACGGCTCACCAAGGGGCGGACCAAAGAGGAGGGGCTGGGCAAGCGGGTTCGCATGGCGCGGCTTTCCCGACTCAACGCCTGTCAAATCGAATGTCCGCCGACCGCCCGTGCGCGTCCAAACCCTCCAGCGCCGCGAATTTCCGCACCGTCCGCAGCGCTTTTTTGAGCGCGGGTTTTTTGTAGGCCACCACGCTGGTGCGCCTTTGAAACTGGTCCGCCGTCAGCCCGGCGAACGACGCGCCCGTCCCGCCCGCCGGCAATGTGTGGCTCGGGCCGGCGACGTAATCACCCAGGACCGCGGGGGAATCGCCGCCGAGGAAAATCGCGCCGGCGGTCACGACCTTTCTCGCCAGACGGGCGGCGTTGCGGGCCATGATTTCCAGGTGCTCGGGCGCCATTCGGTTGGTCAGCTCGAGGCCCTGCTCCATGCTCGCGACCTGGATGAGCCAGCCGTTGTTTTGCAGCGCGCGCTCAATCAGTTCGCGCCGCGCCAACTTGGGCAGTTGCCGTCCGATCTCCTTTTGCGCCGCCCGCAAAACTTTCGCCGATGGCGTCACCAGCCAGACCCGCTCGTGCCCGGAGCCGTGCTCGGCCTGCGCCAGCAAATCCGCGGCGATGAACGCCGGATTGGCCGTCTCGTCGGCCAGCACCAGCAATTCGCTCGGCCCCGGCAGCAAGTCCATGGCGGCTCGACCGTAAAGCAGGCGCTTGGCCGCGACGACGTAGGCGTTGCCCGGCCCGAAAATTTTTGCCACCGGGCGGATGGTCTTCGTCCCCAGCGCCATCGCGGCGATGGCTTGCGCGCCCCCGACGCGGTAAATCTCCGTGGCCCCCGCGCGCCGCGCCGCGAACAGGAGGGCGGGGTTGACCGCTCCGTCCCGGTTGCACGGCGTGCAGACCACAATCTCCCGGCAGCCGGCCACGCGCGCCAGCAGCACGGTCATCAGCGCCGTGGAAACCAGCGGCGCCATGCCGCCGGGGATGTAAACGCCCACGCGCTCAAACGCGTCGAATTTCTCCCCCACCACCGCCCCGTGCGAATTGCGCCGCGTCCAACTCCGGCGCAGCGAGCGTTTGGCGAAGGCCTCGATGTTCCCGGCGGCCTCCGCGACCGCCTCCCGCAACGTCTCATCCGCCCGCAACGAGGCCGCCATGAGTTCGGAATGCGACACCGCCAGTTGTTCCGCCTCCAGTTTCGCTCCATCGAAGCGCTCGGTGAATTCGATCACCGCCTCGTCGCCCCGCTCGCCCACCGCCTGGATGATTTCCCGCGCGCGTTGCTCGACCACGGGGTCAAACAAGCTCGACGCGCTGATCAGCCTCGCGCATTGATCCCGGAAATCCGGCGCCGTGTGGAGCAGCACATTCATGAGTCGGGCAGCTTAGAGGAAGCGCGCCCAAAAGTCAAAGAAGCCGCTTCTGCGTCACTGAAGGGGCCAAAAGGTAGGGCGAGACTTCGTCGAGCCGCAACTCGATTTATTCGGAAAATG